>CAZLYT010000409.1:0-4080 GCA_964563515.1 uncultured Candidatus Competibacteraceae bacterium
TTCCGATTTGCATCTGGACCCGGCACGACCGGACATCACGGAGCTTTTCCTGCGCTTCCTGCAGGACCGTGTGCCCGGCAACCAGGCGCTCTACATCCTCGGTGACCTGTTCGAGGCCTGGGTGGGCGATGACGACGACTCACCTCTGGCCAACCGAGCATGCGAGGCCTTGGCCACGGCCAGCGCCCAGGGGCCGCCCATTTATTTCATGACCGGCAATCGCGATTTCTTGGCGGGCTCGGGCTTCGCCCGGCGCTCCGGCGTGCGCTTGCTGGGCGAAGAGGAGGTGCTGGATCTTGCGGGCCACCGCACCCTGCTGATGCACGGAGATCAATTGTGCACCGACGATCACGACTACCAGCGCTTTCGCGCCATGGTGCGGGATCCCGAATGGATCGAGCGCTTCCTGGCGGAGCCGTTGCCCCGACGCCGGGCCGTGGCACAGTCGATTCGCGAAACCAGTCAGCAGGCGATCCGGGGCAAGGCCAGCGAGATCATGGACGTCAACCAAGGTGCAGTGGAGCGCACCATGCGCCGGCACGATGTCGGGCTACTGGTGCACGGGCACACCCATCGGCCTGGCGTACACGATTTCCATCTGCAGGGACGACCGGTCACGCGGGTCGTCCTGGGCGACTGGTATCACCAGGGTAGCTTGCTGACCGTACACGACGACGGCCACTTCGAGCTCTCGACTCACGCACTCGGTGAGCCGTTTTGAAACGATCGTCGTCCGCCCATGCGCCGTGAGCGCAAGTGCTTTGGGTGTGTGGCCGGGTCAGCGGCGCCGACCCGGTGCAGCCGCCTCTGAGGCTCGCTGCAACGCGTCCAGCTCGTCCGCGCTGAAGCCGGCCCGCAGCCTGGCGTCCCGGTTCAGTGGGCCCCCGACCCCGCGGGGAAAGTGAATGCTGACCAGCTGGGCGAAGGTGGCCTGCGGATCCAGGCCTCTCTGTTTGCACAGATATCCAAACCAACGGCTGCCGATGGCAACGTGGCGAACTTCTTCGGCCAGAATCACCCGCAGTACCGCCACACTCTCCAGATCACCGCTGGCAATCAGCCTGTCGATCATGCCCGGGGTCACATCCAGGCCGCGTGCCTCCAACACCCGCGGTACCAGTGCCATGCGCAGCAACGGATCGCCGGCACTGCGACGAGCCGTCTCCCAAAGCCCGTCATGGGCCGGAAAGTCGCCATAGCGATGTCCCAGGTTTTGCAGTCGCGCGCACAGCATCTCGAAGTGGCGAGCCTCGTCCAACGCTACGCTCACCCAGTCCTGATAATAGCGGCGCGGCAATTCCGGGAATCGCTGGATGGCATCCAGGGCGAGATTGAGGGCGTTGAACTCGATATGGACGATAGCGTGGATCAGCGCGGCCCGCCCCGCATTGGAGCTCAATCGCCGCCGCGGCAGCTGGTTTGGGGCCACCAGCCGCGGTCGTGCTGGGCGCCCCGGTTGCTCGAGTACGGCCAGGGACGGTGGCTGCTCCCAGTCGAGCTCGCCGCGATCCCAGGCAGCCGCGAGCTTGCGGGTATGCGCGGTCTTGTCCGCCGGGTCCGGCTGCGCCAAGCAGGCCCGAGCCGCTAACAACAGATTCGTTTCCATGACACAAATGCTAGAGTCTGGCGCCGAAGCGCCGGCCAAGCCTCCCAGACCGACACCGAAAGTCCAAGTAGCCACAGCATGCAACGAGCCCTAATAGCCGGCTGCGGTGCGCTCGGCAGCACTCTGGGTCGAATCCTCGCCAGCCACCGCTGGGAGGTCTGGGGCCTGCGTCGCAACCCCACAGCCCTAGCGCCACCGATCGAGCCCATCGCCGGCAATCTGGCCGAGCCAGAAAGCCTGCGCGACCTGCCACCAAAGCTCGACGCCGTAGTCTATGCCTGCGCCGCCGGCGCTTACGACGAAGCGAGCTATGGCGCAGCCTACGAACAGGGAGTCGAGAATCTCCTCGCCGCGCTGGCACGACAGCGACAGTCACCTTCTCGATTGCTGTTCACCTCCAGCACCAGCGTCTACGGCGAGCACTTCGGTGCCTGGGTCGACGAGGACAGCGCCACCGGGTACGACAGCTTCGCCCAGCGCGCCCTGCTGGCCGGCGAGGCGTTGATCCAGCGAGCGGGCGGTACTGTGGTCCGCTTTGGGGGCATCTACGGGTCCGGGCGAACGATGCTGTTGGAGCGTGTCAGGCGCGGCGAGGCAAGCTGCGCCGAGGGCGTCTACAGTAATCGCATCCACCAAACCGACTGCGCCAGGGTGCTGGCTCATCTGCTTCAGCTATCCCGACCAGCCCCCTGCTACCTGGCTGTCGATGAGGAACCGGCGCTACTGTGCGAGGTAATGGGCTGGCTGGCGCGGGAGCTGGGGGTGGCGGCGCCACGGCGGTTGGCGGGGGCAGACGCCAGCCGGGCCAGGCGAGGCAATAAGCGCTGCAATAGTCGGCGACTGCTGAACAGCGGGTTCCAGTTCGTCTATCCAAGCTACCGCCACGGCTACAGCGCGCTCGTCAGCAGCATCCGCAATTCCCAAGAGGACACTCCATGATCGCAGAGGACTGCATTTTCTGCCGAATCGCAGGCGGTAGCGCCCCCGCCTTCCGAGTCTTCGAAGATGGGCAGACGGTGGCCTTTCTAGACGTTCGCCCGGCGGCCCCGGGCCACACTCTGGTGGTTCCCCGGCTGCACTCCGCTGATCTGCTGCATTCGGCCAGGGAGGACCTGGAGGCAACGGTTCGCACCACTCAGCGAGTAGCACGCGGCCTGAATACGTTATTGGAGCCCGACGGCATTCGAGTGTCCCAGTTCAACGGTGCCGCCGCCGGCCAAACGGTGTTCCACTACCACGTGCACGTGGTGCCGGTTCAAGCCGGCACCAGGCCTGGTCTGCACGGCCGCGACGAAGCCAGCCCGGACGCGCTCGAGCAGCTGGCTGCTCGCCTTCGCGAGGCCATCGAGACACCCTGGTAGGCACCATGGCCGAGCAGAGCATGCGCTTGCAGCAGGAGGCATTCGAGCTGCGCACCGCGGGCCGTGGCAGCATCGACATCGGCGATCGGGTGGCTGAGGTGGTTGCGCAGAGCAACATTGGCCGCGGCTTGTGCCACGTCTTCGTCCACCACACCAGCGCCTCCCTGATGCTGTGCGAGAACGCAGATCCGACCGTTCGCGAAGATCTGGAGCGCTTCATGGATCGCTTGGCACCCGATGCTGATCCGCTCTTTCGTCACGATCAGGAAGGCCCGGACGACATGCCGGCCCACATTCGTACCCTGCTCACCGGAAGCGGCTTGGTGATTCCAGTGACCGCCGGCCGGTTGGCACTCGGCACCTGGCAGGGCATCTATCTCTGGGAGCACCGCCAGGACCCTCATCGGCGCCGAGTCACGGTTACGGTTCTTGGTGGACGCTGATCAATCCCTGACCGCCGCGGTCCGCGCCCGACTGGTTCTCCTCCAGGCGCGTCCGGCTCAGCGCGGAGACCTCAGCACCGAGGCGCCGCGGATGCTAGAGTCCGGCTGCGTGCCCTACCTGCGACGAGACCTCCCGGCATGAACCTGGAAAAGATCCTCTTCGGCTTCTTCATCCTGCTGGCGCTGACCCTCAACTTCGGCTTTTTCATCGGGGACGTCGACAACCCCGATCATCACGACGCGCTGGAGCTGTTTGCCGCTATCGTGGTGAGCCTGGTGGCCACCATCCTCAAGTTCGGTGACCGCACCCATATCGGCGCAGTGCTGTTGTCCACCAGCCTGGTGGCCGACCTGCACCTGATCGCAGCCGCCGTGGTCTGGGGGCTCGCGGCCAACGTGAGTGAGGGTGGGGTGACCAGCGCGACCATGGCCAGCGTCGTCTCCCTGTCCGGCGGCGCATTACTGGCGAACATAGCCTCGGTGGTCTTGCTTATCGTCGAGACCGTCAACATACGACGCTGAGCCCGGACCGTGTCCGACGTCTTCATCATGTTCTTCCGCCGCATGCGGGCACCGTTGTTGGTGCTGATCGCCGCCTACTCGATCTCCATCCTGGGCCTGGTGATGATTCCCGGCGTCGACGAGCAGGGCAATCCCTGGCGCTTCGACT
>CAZLYT010000410.1:0-4097 GCA_964563515.1 uncultured Candidatus Competibacteraceae bacterium
ACGAAGTTGGCGAGGCTGCGCTCTTCGAACACTTCACCTCGGTACCCCCGACGCCACGACACCAGCAAGGTATAGCCCCCGAGAATCACCAGCATGGTCAAGCCGGGCCCCACCCCGGCGGCGAACAGCTTGGGAATGGACTGCTCGGTGATGACCCCGTAGATGATGAAGCCGATACTGGGCGGAATAACCACGCCGAAGGTGCAGCCTGCGGCCACCACCGCCACCGCGAAGGCACGGGGATAGCCCCGCTGCGCCATGGGCTCCACCAGAAAGCTCAGGGCCGCCACCGTGGCGATATTGGAGCCCGACATGGAGGCCAGCACGGCGCCGGTCACCAAGACCGTGAGAGCTAGTCCGCCGGGTAGCGGCCCCACGATGATCTCTGCCAGGCGCACCAGCTTGGTGGCGATACCGGTGCGCGTGATCAGAGTCCCGGCAATGATGAACAGCGGGGTCGCCAACAGCGGAAACGAGACGAGCGACCCGGAAAATATGTAGGGCACCACGCTCAGCGGACCGGCGTCGAACACCGCCAGGGCGGCCCGCCCGCCTGCCCCACCGCCACGAAAACCAAGAAGTTCAGCGCCAGCAGGGCGAAGAAGATGAAGATGCCGATGACGGCAGGGTTCTGCAGGATGTCCATGGCGTACCGTGAAAACCACTGGGCGCGGATGAAAGCGGGCGTGTCGCCCTAATCGACCGTGGCTTGATCGGCGCGATAGGCGCCGCGCAGAAACCCTTGAATGGTGCGCACGACGGCCAGCACAAACGCCAGCAGCATGCCCCCATTCACCACCCACACCGGGATATGGGTGGACATGCTCTTCTGGCCGCTGCCGAGCGCCCGCATGGTGGTGCCGTAGCTCTGCCAGGCCAGGTAGCCCAGAAAGCCCACCATCCCCACCACCACCAGCCACTCCACGATGCGCCGAGCACCCGGTGAGAAGCGGTCCACCAGCAGCGGGATGCCCCCGTGCTGGCCAGTCTTGCAAGCTGCGGCAGCCCCGAACAGCGCGCCCCAGAGGAAGAAGTAACGCGCCAGTTCCTCCGACCAGGCGATGGAGTAGTGGAAGACGAAGCGGCTGAGCACGCCAAAGAAGATCAATAGCACGATGCCGGCACAAAAGAAGACCACCAGGTACTTCTCGATCCAGTCCAGCGCGCCTAGCAGGCGTTCAGCGAAAGACTTCATGACGTGCTCGCTCCTGGCTTGGGACCCGGCGGACGGGCGTCAGCCCATGTGCCGGCGGTTGGGGGCACCAGATGAAAAAACGCAGGTCCGAATGCTGATTACTGGCCGGAGATGCGCTGCACCTCGGCCTCGACCTGGGACACCAGCTCGGTACCGATCTGCTCTTTGTAGTTCTGGTAGACGGGGTCGACCTTGGCTTTGAACTCGGTCATGGCGTCGGCGGAGGGCGTTTGTACAGTGACGCCTGTCTCCTCCATCTTGGCCGCCAGCTCGGCTTCCTCGGCGGCCGCCACCTCGCGCTGGTGGGCCATGGCGTCCTGGGCGGCTTGGCCGATGAGGGTCTTGTCCTCCTCGGAGAGACCGTTCCAGAACACGTTGCTGGCCAGCATGCCGATGGCCTCGAAGGAGAAATTCACCAGCGCGATGTTCTTGCTGACCTCGAAGAAGCGCGACGAGTAGATCAGGGGGATGGGGGAGATGCCGCCGTCGATGGCACCGGCCTGCAGCGCGGTGAAGACTTCAGCGAAGCTCATGGCCACTGGCACCGCACCCACGGCCTTCCATGAGTCCAGATACAGCTCCAGGCCGGGCGTGCGGATTTTGACGTTGGCGATGTCGGCGGGGGACTCGATGGGACCCGGATTGCTGTAGAGCTGGAAGAAGCTGCCGGACCCCCAAGCCAGTGCCCGGATGCCGGTCTCCTCCAGCTTGGCTGTAAGTGAATCGCCGACGGGACCGTCCATTACCGCCATCGCGGTATCGGCTTCGGGAAAGATCCAGGGCATGGAGATGACCATGAAGTCGCCATTGATCTGCGACAGCCAGGGGGTGGACTCATGATCACGTCCACCGCCCCAGCTTGTGCCATCTCCAGCTCGACGCGGTCGTTACCGCTTACCAGGGTGCCGTTCGGATAGACCTCCACGGTGTGCTTGCCACCGCTGCGCTCCTCGACGAGCTCCTTGAACTTGTTGGCGCCCTTCACCCAGTTGGAGGTGTCGGACACGGTGGTGGACAGGCGAATGGTGGCCGCTGTTGCCGGGAGGCTGGCGAGGCCGAGGGTGGCAGGCAGCAGTGCCGCGAGATAAAGGGTGCGTAGCTTGAAGTTCATCGCTGGCTGTCTCCATTGCAGTGAAGGTGGACCTGGGGCCCGGGGCGCGGTGGGCTACTCCGCGCCGGCTGCGGGCAGGTGCGGGCGGGCGAAGGACGGTTGGCTCGATTGCTCGATGTGCCTGGCGAGTGTCAACACCAGGCGATCGTGGAATCGAGGGGCGATGACCTGCGCGCCGATGGGTAGGCCTTGCGACGACAGGCCGCAGGGCACCGACATCGCCGGCAAATAGGTGTGATTGACGATGGGGGTGAAGACCGCGTGCGCCCGGGGGCTCACCGGCTCGCCGCCAATCGATGCTGGGCCTAGCTGGTCGACCTCCCAGGCACAGCAGGGCGTGGTCGGCGTCAGCACGGCATCGAACTCGTCGAAGAAGGTTGCCAGGGTGCGATACATGCGCTCCCGCGCGAATAGCGCCGCGGCCACTGCCCGCCCCGACAACGCCAGCCCGGCTTCGATCTGGCGCGCGATGTCCGGATCGAAGCATCCCGGCTCGCGCTCGAAGTCCGCGCCATACAGGGCCGCAAGCCCGGCCAGCTGAAGGGGCATCAAAGCCTCCTCGCCACTGCCTTCGGCCCAGTCAGGGTCGCGACGGGCCACCTCCAGTCCTTGCCGGGCCAAGGATTCCGCCACGGCGTCCAGCGACGCTGCCACGTCGTCGTCCACGGGCACTTGGAGACCAAATCGCGGGCTATAGGCGACTCGTTGCGCAGTGGACGCAATCGCCCCCAGCAGTGCGCAGCCGTTGACCGCCGTGGGCGTGGCCGGGTCGGCCGCATCTGGGGCGCACAGCACCGGCAGCAGCAGCTCGAGATCCTGTATCGACCGAGTCATTAGCCCGATCACGCCATTGCCGAAAAGGGGCTCCTGAAAGCCTATGGGGTGCGGAATCAGGCCCGCGGACGGCTTGTAACCTACGACCCCCGCATGCGCCGCCGGCCGGCGCGTCGAGCCCCACCATCGGTGCAGAGGGCAAAGGGATCAAAACCAGCGGCGACCGCGGTGGCGGCGCCACCGGAGGAGCCGCCGGGAGTGAGACGCGGGTTCCAGGGGTTACAGGTGGGGCCGTAGAGCAGATTGGTCGTCAGCCCCTTGCAGGCAAACTCCGAACAGTTACTGGCGCCTAGTACGATGGCCCCGGCGGCGCGCAGCCGTGCCACGGCTACGGCGTCCCGTGGGGCGACGAAGTCCTCGAACAGTCGCGATCCCTGGGTGGCGCGACGGCCACCGACCCAGATAGTGTCCTTGACGGTGAAGGGCACACCGAGCAGGGGAGCCTGCTCACCCTGACTGCGACGCTGGTCGGCCTCCCGCGCCTGGGCCAGGACGTCGTCGGCGTCGAAGCGGACGATGGCATTGAGCTCGGGATTGTGCCGCCGCACATGGGTGCAAAAGACTTCCGCCAGGTGCTCGGCCGAGGTTGCCCCCGATTCCAGCCGGTGCAGCAGCTCGCGAAGATTCAGTTGGGTGAGTTCGTGGCTCACGAGCGAGCCCCCTTCCCAGAGGCTCGCACTCGATCACGGGCCGCCCGGCGGGCAACCCGGCCCACGGTCGACGAACGATGTCGACCACGGGGCGTGGGGTTGCTTACTTCGAGATCGAGCTGGCGCATCGGTGACTCCTGCCCTGGACAATGAAGTGTAATATTGCGTAATAAATGCAATAAGCAATATGCAATAGTCTTCTTCCATCGGCGGTCGCCGCAGCCACACGTCGGCATGGCATCTGTGCCCAAGCGAACCACCACAATCGGCACCCGGCACAAGTCCCGCACACATAGAATTGGGCACT
>CAZLYT010000411.1:0-5184 GCA_964563515.1 uncultured Candidatus Competibacteraceae bacterium
GAGCGGCCACGGTAGCGGCTGGCCTGGTAGCCGGTGCTGCGGCGGAAAGTGCGCCGGTGGACCTGTGGTCGAGGTAGATTCGGGCCTCGGAATGCCGATTTGAGGCAGTTCACGGGTCAGACCGACGACCGAAACCGCGACTACAGGATGCTGTTGGACGAAAAGACCGCCCGCGACGAGAGGATGCCCGTTTATACTGACTATGCGTCAAGATTCCAGACTCCGTCCCATCCAAAGTCGCCTGCAGCCGCCAGGGGCCGCGGAGGGGCCAGTCAATCTCGGGGCTTCCTTCCTCATGTTGGGTTTCGGGCTCAGGTTGCTCGGGTGTACCCAGGCATTGCGTCTCGGTGACTCTGGCGTTCCAGAATCCCAGCGTGGACTCGAGCAGCGCCACGATCCGCTCTTGCTCCGCCTCGGTGAGCAGTGGAACCGGTGCACCTGGTGCTAGGTGTTCGCTGCGAGGGCCGAGGGCGGCCTCGACACTGCTGAAGCAACTGAAGTGGTCCTCCTTCGGCCCCGTCGGCGACGGCGCGGCGGGTTGCTCGGCTGCTGCCTGGTCCACTGACTGTGGAGTGCCCGACGCCTGCCAGTCCTCTACCGATGGCGCCAGGTCCACCCCCGTTGCAGCGCTGTCGAGCTCGATTGCCCGACCGCGGTCCTCGGTCGGGTTGTCGCCATAGTGCGCGCCGCCGCGCTCGTCCACCCATTTGTAGATCTCACTGGCCTGCAACGGAGCACCGGCGATCAGCGCTATCAGCGCAACAACGAGATGGAATGCCATGAGGGGCCCCGAGTGCATCGACTCCTTCAAGCATTGGATCCGGCACGTTCCGGTGCAATCGGCAGCATGGACGCTACAGCCGACGTTCGATCGATCGTGTGGGAACGGGTCGCTTCAGCTACGGCTGACGAACCAATCCAGGCCGCCCTCCAGCACGACGGCGAACAGCAGGGGCTCGTCTTTGGTGGCACGCAGGGCGTGGCTGCTGTCGGCGTGGCTGACCAGGGGATCTCCGGATCGAAGCGGCGGGCCGCGCTTCTGTTCGGCACCGCCTGACAGCACCAGTATGACCTCCCGACCCTGATGGCGGTGGGCTGGAAAACAGCCTCCCGGTGCCATCCAAACCAGACCGCAGTGAGCGCCGGCCAACTTGGCGCCGCCATCGAAGTGGAGCAGGCGGATGCCAGGACCAGGTCCTGGTTCCCAGGGCGGCTGCTGCACCCGTTTGGTTTGATCCAGCAGCTCTCGAATCCGCTGTGCCGAGAGGCCGAAGAGCGCTTGCAGTCGTGGGACGAATCCCTCGAGATCCCCGCCGAGGGAGGCCAGCAGCTTGCCTCGAGTCTCTAGTGAGGGTGCAACGGGATCGGTAGTCGAAGCCAGCTCGCCAAACAGGTGCTCCAACGCGTTCAGCTTCTCGCGCAGCTCGGCCGAGCCTTCCAGGGCATGTTCTATTCGCGCCTGCTCGGCAGCGGTGGTGATCCTCAGCGCGTACTCCACCAGGCTTTCGTCTCTTACTGACTTCATGCCTCCAGCTCCGTGCGCAGCCGAGCGATGGCTGCGGCCATACGAGATTTCACGGTGCCCAGAGGGACTCCCTGCCGTTCGGCTATCTCCCTGCAGGTCAAGCCGCCGAAATAGGCCAAGACGAGCGCTTCCGCCTGGCTTTCCGGCAAGCGTCTAAGGGCGCACCGTAGCTGGGCCCGTTCTGGCTCCAAAACGGGATCATCGCGACTGGGTCCAACCAAACCGTCGAGCCACTCTGCACTCTGCCAGCGTGCACCGCTGGCCCGCAGGCGGTCGATGGCCCGACTGCGTGTGCGCAGTAGCAACCAGGTCGCAACCTCACCCCGCTCGGGGTCATAGTCGGCAGCGCGCCGCCAGATCTCCAGGAATACATCGTGCAGCAGGTCCTCGGCATCGCGACGTGTGCCGAGTATGCGCCAGGCCAAGCCCAGCATGCGCGGCGCAAAGCGATCGTAGAGCTGACCCAGAGCCTCCTGACTTCCGGCGGCTACTTTCGCCAGCAGCGCACGGTCGCACGCTGCTTCATTGCTCCTCGCGTCCTTTGACTGCCGCACTGGCTTCGATCGGGTGGCGGTGCTCTGGGTAATATTACCGCCGAACCCCTTGGCGTTTCCCCCCGTAGCGCTTCACGACCCATTCCCGGGTCGACGGTCGCAAAGGAGGCCGCGCCATGAAACGCCGAGTGTCACCTCGCCCATCGTTGCTATGGGCATCATTGCTGATCTTCCTGTTACTGGGCCCACCGCCTGCAGCTCGAGCGGCGGACGCTGCTACCGAAACTGAAGCAGCCCGCAGCGCTGGTTTGGAGGCGCTCTCCCGTCTCGCTCAAGCGCTGGGCGAAGACGTGGTAGCGGCGAAAATCGGCTCCTTGAACTACGTCATTTCCACCTTCGGCAATGTCAAGAACCCCTGCAACTGCACCATCAAGCTCATGAGAGCGATCCTGCAGGACTACCGGGAGCTGAAGCTCGGTGGTGGAGTGGTGTACGGGCTCAACTTCCGACAGGCGATCATCGATTGCTTCAAGCCGCCTAGCACCCTCTACTCCGATGCCATCTTGAACGCCCAGGGCGAGGCCCTCGCGCGCGCGTTACTGCCACCGGGTCGCTATCAGGCGTTTCGCCAGGTGCTCGATAATCTGATCAAAGCCTGTACACCATCGACGACCGCGCACGTGCCGCCCGGGGGGACCCCAGTTCCCAAAGGGCCACCCGATAGCGGTGACGATGGCAAATCCACCGGAGGAACGGCAACGGACGACCATCATTCATCGCCCCCCAAGGTGGTGCCCGCAGTGTGCCCCAACTGCGTGCACCTCAAGGTTCGGATAGCCAGGGAGAATGACGCGCTGGCGCAGGCCGAGAGCCGACGCCAGGACCTGGCAGGACAGCTGGCCGAGAATGCTGCCAGTCAAGCCCGTACAAAGCAGCTTGTTGCTGATCTCGAGGCGCGCTTGAGCGATCAGAAGGGCGTCGGGGCGAGCAGCTACGACCCGACCACCGGCATTAGAGTTCACTCCTACGATCAGGGCAACGGTCAGGTCAAGGTCGTCACGGTGTTTCCTGACGGCAGGCAGAGTGTCCGTTACCGGCCACGTACCTCCTTGGCCGAGTTGCAGAAAGCGCTCGAGCGGGCGCGCCGCGATGTATGGGATCTGCAATCCGACGCCGGTCAGCTGCAGCAGTCGCTGAATCGGGTGAAGCAGGAGATCGTCAAGCGGCGCTGGATCATCCGTGACTTGCAGCAGCTGCTGAGCAAATGTGTTGTTCAGCATTGTGTTGCGCCAGCGCACCGGGTTGGCCTGCTTCCTGGCATCGATCACTCGGTGAATGCCGGGGGGGCCGATGATCAACGGCAACAAAACCGCAGCACCTCCAGCTGTCTCAACCGGATTTCCGGACGGGTCATCGATGCCACCGGTAGTCCGATGGCCCACGTACTGGTTGGCGTCGCCGCGCAGCGAGCCCTGGCCATGACCGATGGCGATGGTCAGTTCCTCCTGGAAACCGACCGCTGCGGTGATGGCGGCAACCTGGAGCTGCTGGGCATCGACGGGCCCGGGCACCGCCTCGAGCTGCCACTGGTGGCTGGCAGCAACCTGTCCTTGGGTGCGGTGGTTCTCGCAGACCAAGCTCCGTCGAAGCTGGAGCACCCGAGCCTCGGGCAAAGCCTCGACCGACCGGAGTTGCTTCGGGAGCTGCCCCAGCAGCCCTTGTCCTCGAGAACGCAGCTGGGCAATCTCGAAACGTCTTTAATACCCGCTCGGTGAGTGTTGGGCGCCCCCTCCTGAGCCTCGAGAGGGGGCGCCATGTCGGATAACAATCCAGCAATCGGCGGGGCCTCATCAATGCCGCCGCGCTCGCCACGGCGAGCGCCTTGTGCATCTGGTTGTTCTCATGGCGGGCAGGAGGGTTCGGACATAGACTCCGCTGCTGAACGGGGAGACCCACATTCCGCTGCGCCTGCTCCCGATGGCGCTGACGCCGAGGTGAAAACGTGATTGCGAGAACCGACCCTGCCGGTACGGGCTTGCAAAGCGCCGATGGCGCGTGGGCGCTGCGGCGCTATGAGGAGATTCGGTCACGGCTGCCGGCTGCGTCCTTCCCCGCCTCGAGCCATGCCATCGACAATCTTGGCGATCTGCTCGATGAGATCGACGTCTTCGTGCTGGACGGATTCGGTGTGCTCAACGTCGGTCAGGGTGCGGTGCCTGGTGCGATCGAGCGCATGGCGCGTCTGCGCGATGCCGGTAAGCAGCTGTTCGTGCTCACCAACGGGGCGACGCTACCGAAAGCCGGCGCGGTGGCGAAGTACCAGCGCCTGGGCTTTGTCCTCGAAGCCGACGAGATCATCAGCAGCCGCGACGCGCTGGCTCGTGGACTCAGCAGCTACGATCGAGGCTTGCGCTGGGGGGCTGCTGCCACGCCGGCCTCCGAGCTCGAGCAGCGCGCGTCCAACGCGGTGTTGCTGAGCGATGACGAGGAAGCGTATGTGGACGTGGACGCTTTCTTTCTGCTGAGCGCCCTGGACTGGAATCCCCGCCGTCAGAAATTACTGGAGCAGGCACTGTCCGAGCGTTGGCGTCCCGTGCTGGTCGGAAATCCGGATCTGGTGGCGCCCTACGAGTGGGGTTTGAGCTTCGAACCCGGCTACTACGAGCACTTGTTGGGCGACCGCTTCGCGGCCAGCCAAGCCGACCGGTTGCCACACTTCTACGGCAAGCCCTTCGCCAATGCCTTCGAGATCGTCGCCGAGCGCATTCGTCGCGGGGTGGCCCCCGAGCGGATTGCCATGGTGGGCGACTCGCTACATACCGACATCCTGGGCGGCGCGGTGATGGGTTGGCGGACCGTGTTGATCACTGGGCATGGGCTGGTCAAGAACCTTCCCGTCGAGCAGTGGCTGGAGACGACCGGTATCCGCCCCGATTTCGTCGCCAGTACCACCTGAGCCGCGCCACGCCGGCAGAGCGACACCGGTAGAGCGACACCGGTAGAGCGACATCGAGGACAGCGACCGCGCCCTGGTTGCTACGTGCCGGCCGCGCTTGGCATGACGCCCCCTACCTCCGCCGGGCAGTGCAACACTGTCGGGCAGCCGTTGTCGCAACAAGCAACCAGGTAACGCCGATGAGGTGACCACCATGAAGCGAGGATTGC
>CAZLYT010000412.1:0-14475 GCA_964563515.1 uncultured Candidatus Competibacteraceae bacterium
GGCATCCTGCGGCGGCGGAAGACGTCGCTGATTCTGCCTTTCGTGCTCATATGCGCGGCTGCAGTTGCGCTCGCACTGCTTTTGCCAGCGGTATACAAGTCGGAGGCGAC
The DNA here is from genome assembly GCA_964563515.1 of uncultured Candidatus Competibacteraceae bacterium. Lineage (GTDB taxonomy): Bacteria > Pseudomonadota > Gammaproteobacteria > Competibacterales > JAHEDQ01 > CAZLYT01. The sequence goes on from CAZLYT010000412.1 coordinate 111, forward strand.
TATCCTCATCCAGCGTGAGGAGGTTCCAGAAAACCTTGTCGAGACGACCGTCACCGGCCTGGCAGGTGAGCGGGTTCAGCAGATCGCGCAGCGCATGCTGACGAACAAGAACCTTTGGGATGTTGCCGAACGCCTGGACTTGTGGCCCGAAGATCGAACGCAAGAGGATCGTCAATTAATCGTCGAGCGCATGAAAGAGGGTATCAGCGTCGAGATGGTCGACGTTGAGACCGCCCTACCCGGAAGCACGCGACAGGCCGTCATGACCGTCGCTTTCACCATCGCCTTTGAAGCCGAAACACCGGAAACAGCTCGTACCGTTACCCGGGAGCTTTCCAATGTGTTCCTGGAAGAGAATCGGCAGATGCGCACGACGCAGGTGTCCGAGGTTTCCCGCTTCATCGAGGAAGAAGCAAGCAAGCTGGCGTCTCAGATCCAGGAATTGGAGGCTCAGCTCGCGACCTTCAAGCAGGAGAACCGCAATGTCCTCCCGGAGCTCTCCGACGTCAATCTGCGGCTGTTTGAGCAGACCGAAGCCAACCTTGCGCGAACCGAGGAGAGCATTCGGTCGCTACAGCTCCAGCAGAGCGCGTTGCAGTCACAGCTTCGAGTCACCGATCCTTACGCGCCGATCATAACGGCGCGGGAAGGCATTGAGCTGGGGCCGGTCGAGAAACTGCAGCAGTTGCGAGCCGAGTACGTGGGCGCCGCGGCTCGCTACTCGCAAAACCATCCGGATCTCGTCAAGCTTCGTCGCGAGATTGCGGCCCTGGAGTCCCAGCTGGGGGTGACCGGTGGAGACTCCCAGCAGTTTGCGCAACTGGACAACTTGCGCGAGCAACTCGCCAGCGCGAAGACGCGCTATTCCAATGACCACCCGGACGTGAAGCGCCTGCAAGCGTCGGTGGAGGCACTTGAACGGCAGATCCATGCCAACACCAGCCAGCGCTCGGTCAACAGCATGCAGAGATTGACGCAGGCGCCTACCAACCCACAGTACGTCTCCCTGCAAAGCCAGCTCGAGGGTGTGGCCACGACGCTGCAAGCCGAGAGGGAGAAGCGTGACCAGCTGACCGAAAAGATGGCTGAGCTGGAACGACGTCTGTTCGAGACGCCGGCGGTCGAGCGCGACCAGGCAGAGTTGCTACGGGACTACAACAATGCGCTGGACCGCTACCGGGACGTCAGGGACAAGCAGCTGCAGGCGAGGCTGGCAGAAAAGCTCGAGCTGGAGGATAAGGGCGAGAGGCTGGTCCTGATCGACCCCGCCAATCTTCCCAGTCTCCCCGAACGCCCGAATCGTCCGGGCATCGTGCTGTTAGGCGTTTTCCTTGCCTTCAGCACCGGCGTTGGATCTGCCTCTCTAGCCGAATATTTTGATCGTGCAGTGCGTGGCGTACGGGGTGTCGCGGCGGCAATGATGGCGCCGCCTTTGGCGGCGATCCCCGAAATCGAGACCGCTGCCGATCGAGCGCGCCGTTGGCACCGGCGTTGGGCTGTCGCAGGATCGGTACTGGCGATCCTGCTCGCAGGCGCGGCGGCGATTCATTTCTTCTTGATCCCGCTACCCGACCTCATTGCGCCGACCGAAACGTCTGCCCTCGATTCACAATCGGTGGATCAGGAAGGCGACTCAGGTTCCCAGACCGAAAACTCCGACAACCGGTAGGCTTACCTGTATGGATCGCATTTCACGTGCCCTGGAGCTTGCTCGACAGAATCGACGAGCGGTTGCCGAGGCCCCCGCCACCACGCCGTCGGCAGAGATTACCTACTCCAAGACCCGGAGAATCGACGTATCGCGGCAGGTCCTCGAGCGGAACCGGATTATCGGGCCCGGCGACAAGGAGCCTTACGCCGACGCGTTCCGACTTCTGCGTACCCGCGTGCTACGGCGCATGCAGCAGAACAACTGGAAGACCCTTGGCGTCACCAGCGCCACGCAAGGTGATGGCAAGACCCTGACGGCAATCAATCTCGCCGTCACCATCGCCATGGAGCCGAACTACACGGCGCTGCTAGTTGACGCTGACATGCGACGACCCTGCATACATCGCCGCTTCGAGCTCGAGCCGGCGCTTGGGCTGTGCGATCACCTCACCGCCACTGCACAGGTCGAGGAGATGCTGATAAACCCGGGAATACGCGACTTGGTTATCTTGCCTGGACGGCAGGGGCACCAATCGTCTTCTGAGCTGCTTGCCAGTCCCAAGATGGCGGCGCTAGTGGAGGACATCAGGTCGCACTACGCGTCCAGAATCGTGATTTTCGATCTGCCACCACTTCTGGTGGCAGACGACGTGGTAGCGTTCTCGCGACATTTGGACTGCGTGCTGCTCGTGGTTCAAGACGGGAAGACCCAAAGCGGGGACTTGACGCGAGCCCTTGAGTTGCTGGAGAACGTCGAAATCATTGGGACGGTTTTGAACCGCTCCACGGATTCCGGGCGTGGCTACGAATATTATTGAGGCGGTTATCAGGAACTTCAGACCCGGTAACTTTTCGAACCGGTTTGCGGCTTGCCGGCAGACGTGAGCGATAATGTACGAAGAGTACTTTGGATTACGGGAGAAGCCATTTTCGTTGCTCCCCGACCCGTCTTTCCTGTTTCTGACCGAGAAGCACCGGCGGGCGCTGACGCTGCTGGAGTACGGGCTCACGAGTCAGTCGGGATTCACTGTTGTCACCGGCGAAATCGGTTCCGGCAAAACCACGCTGGTGAGGAAGTTGTTGCAGGCCGACGACCCCGAGGTCACCATTGGTCTCATCAACAATACCCAGTGCAGCTCTATTGACGAGCTCCTGCGGTGGGTGGCTTTCGCCTTCAATCTGTCCTACAAAGGGCAGCATCAAGTCGAGCTCTACGACGTCTTCACTGATTTTTTGGTCAGGGAATACGGCAGTGGCAGGCGAGTTGTCCTCATCATTGATGAGGCGCAACAACTAGGCCTGGAACTTCTCGAGCAGGTGCGCATGCTGTCCAACATCAACGCAGACAAGCATCAAGTCGTGCAGTTCATTCTCGTGGGTCAACCTAATTTGCGGACGTTCTTGCGGCGACCTGAGCTGGCTCAGTTCGCTCAGCGGATCGTAGTGGACTACCACCTTGAGCCTCTGGACGAGCTGGAAACGGATGCCTACATCAAGCACCGGCTGACTGTGTCGGGTGCCAGCACCGAGCTGTTCACAGCGCCGGCGACCACTATCATCTGGCGCCAGTCCCGGGGCATACCCAGATTGATCAACATTCTCTGCGACACCGCTCTGGTGTATGCGTTTTCGGACCAGCGACGGCAAGTGGACGAGGAGCTGGTGCTGGAGGTAGTGAAAGACAAGGCCACGGGCCTGGCGCCGGTAGGCGAGGGTCGACCTGCGCCCCGGGATGACCGGTCAGACCTCGTGGAGCGCACCCACATGATCGAGAAGTTGTTCGGAAACTGAGCAGCAGTTGTTTCCGGTTGCCTGCCGCCCCGCCAGGCTAAGACAGGCCTGCTTAATGCATCCCGAGCCGCAATCTCACCCGGAGCTGCCGGGTAAGTCGCGATCAGCAAGTAGCCTCCAGACGTCGCATATCTGGAGCCGATTCAATCTAGCCAGGACCTAGCCGTTAGATGAAAGCCGTTATCTTGGCCGGGGGCTACGGTACCCGCCTTTCAGAAGAGACCGCGGTTCGTCCCAAACCGATGGTAGAGATCGGTGAGCGCCCGATCTTGTGGCACATCATGAAGATATATTCGAGTCATGGCATCAATGACTTTGTTATCTGCTGTGGCTACAAGGGTTACCTCATTAAAGAGTACTTCGCCAACTACTACCTGCACCGCTGTGATCTTACGGTGGACCTGTGCAAGCGCTCGGTGGAGGTGATTAACAATGGCGCCGAGCCCTGGCGCGTCACGCTAGTCGACACTGGTGAGCATTCGCTGACCGGAGGGCGCCTGCGGCGGGTCCGTGACCTGGTGAGTGGCGGCACTTTCTGTTTTACCTACGGCGATGGGCTTGCCGACATCAATATTACCGATCTGGTGGACTTCCACCGCTCTCAGGGTTCACTTGCTACCTTGACCGCCACGCAACCGCCGGGGCGGTTTGGTGCATTCACGATGGCGGCCGGCGAGAGCCGCGTGCGGACTTTTCGGGAGAAGCCGGAAGGTGATGGCGCGTGGGTCAACGGTGGCTTCTTCGTCCTCGAACCCGAGGTCCTCGATTACATCGAGGGGGATCAGACGGTGTGGGAGCGGGAACCTTTGGAGAGTCTAGCGCAGGCGGGCCAGCTCTCGGCATTCAAGCACCACGGCTTCTGGCAGCCAATGGATACGCTGCGAGACAAGCATGTCCTGGATGAGCTCTGGGAAAGTGGTAGGGCGCCGTGGAAGGTTTGGGATTGAAGGCGCTTGTAGATCCGATAGAGCCATGAACTTTCTGGAGACGCATCTGCCGGGTGTATTCATCGTCGAGTTGGACAAAATCGGCGACGAGCGGGGATTCTTTGCCCGGGCGTGGTGCCGCCGCGAGTTCCAAGCCCATGGGCTTGACGGCAGCATTGCGCAGTTGAATCTGTCCCACAATGCGCGCCGCGGTACGGTTCGGGGCATGCACTACCAGGTGCAGCCACACGCGGAAGCCAAGGTCGTACGCTGTATTCGTGGCGCGATCTACGATGTGGTGGTAGATCTTCGGACGGATTCCGTGACCTATCGGAAATGGCTGGCGGTGGAGCTGAGTGCAGGCAACCGGCGGATGTTGCATGTTCCCGAAGGCTGCGGCCATGGGTTTCAAACCTTGGAAGACGGCACTGAGCTTCTCTATCAAGTGACGGAGTTTTTTGCGCCCGGTGCCGAGCGCGGAGTTCGATATGACGATCCGGCCTTCCAGATCGATTGGCCGCTGCCGGTCACCGCCATCTCGGACAAGGATGCCAGCTGGCCAGACTTTGTTCCCGAGCCACAGTGAGTGAGAGGGCTTTGAGCTCCACCTTACCTGTGCGGCTTCCTTTGGAGAGCGCTTCATGATTCTCGTCGACACTGCCCTGGCGAAACGGCAAGCAGCAGAGCGTCCGATTCGAGTCGGGATGGTGGGTGCCGGTTTCATGGGGCGCGGAATCGCCCTGCAGGTCGCCACAGCGGTCCCGGGCATGGAACTCGTGGCAATCGCCAACAGACACGTGGAGGGTGCGCGCCGTGCCTTCGATGGGGCGGGTCAAGGGCAGCTCGTCTCCGAAGTGGAGAACTCTTCAGCCCTGGAAGCCGCGATCTTGGAAGGACGGCGGGCCGTTACCGACGATGCCATGCTGCTCTGTCGAGCGCCTGAGATCGAAGCCATCGTCGAGGTCACAGGCACCATAGAGCACGCCGCGACGGTCGTGTTGGAGGCGATAAGACACGGCAAGCACGTGATTGCCATGAACGCAGAGTTGGATGGAACGCTGGGACCTCTGTTGAAGCGATATGCCGAACAGGCGGGTGTCATTTTCACCAATGCCGACGGCGATCAGCCGGGCGTGATCATGAACCTCTATCGCTTCGTCAAGGGTATCGGGGTGAGGCCGGTGCTCTGTGGCAACATAAAGGGTCTTCACGATCCATATCGCAATCCCACGACACAGGAAGGCTTCGCGCTGCGGTGGAAGCAGAAGGCGCACATGGTCACCTCGTTTGCTGATGGCACCAAGATCTCCTTCGAGCAGGCCATTGTTGCCAATGCCACCGGAATGCGGGTTGCAAGGCGGGGGATGCATGGACCGACAGTGGAGGCGGGTACTCCAATAGGCGAAACGGTCAATTTGTACCCGCTCGAGGATCTGATGCAGGGTGCCGGCATCGTTGACTACGTGGTAGGCGCTGAGCCGAGCCCCGGAGTATTCGTCCTGGGGACCCTGGAAGACCCAACCCAGAAGCACTATCTCGAGCTATACAAGCTTGGCCCGGGCCCACTGTATTGCTTCTATACGCCCTACCATCTCTGCCACTTCGAGGTACCCCACACCGTAGCCAGGGCAGTGTTGTTCGGTGACGCGGCAATCGCGTGCCAGGGACCGCCCATGGTCGAGGTGGTGGCTGCCGCCAAGTGTGATCTGGCGGCCGGAACGGTGCTTGACGGTATAGGGTACTACATGACCTATGGTCTGGCCGAGAATGCCGTAGTAGCGCTCCGCGAGGGGCTGCTACCCATGGGTATCGCGGAGGGTTGCCGGCTTAGAAGAGCCTTACCCAAAGATACCGTCCTTCGCTACCAAGACGTTGAACTTCCTCCCGATCGCCTCTGCGATCGACTTCGCGTGGAGCAAACTCGCATGTTTTTCCCGGATCTCAAGGTGCCCTCTGGGGCGCAAGGTGATAGGGCGATCTCCGGTGGAGGTGCGCTATGAGCACGGTCCAGTCCACATCGCCGGTGCACGTCCTCGAACACAAGACCGGCTGGGCGTCTATTGATCTGCGCGAGCTCTATGAGTACCGGGATCTGTTCTTTTTTCTGACTTGGCGCCAGATCAAAGTGCTGTACGCCCAGACCATCCTGGGATTTTCGTGGGCCATCTTCAATCCGCTCATACAAATCCTGGTTTTCACGGTCATCTTTGGAAAAGTCGCCAAGCTGAATACCGACGGCATACCATACTTCTTGTTTTCGACGGTTGCCATGATTCCCTGGGCATATATGTCAGATTCCATGAGCCAGGCCAGCCAAAGTCTGGTCACTGGCCAGCAAATGCTCGGAAAGATCTACTTTCCCAGGATACTCTTTCCACTGACGCCGGTCTTCGCCAAATTGGTAGATTTCTCGATCTCACTAATTTTGTTGGTCGCCGTGATGCTGTGGTATCAGGTGATTCCGACTTGGAACCTGTTGTTCCTGCCGTTTCTGATCTTGTTGATGGTGATGATTCCGGCATCCGTCGGCCTGTGGCTGTCATCCCTGGCGATTCGTTTTCGGGACGTGAAGTTCGTGATGCCTTTCGTCATAAAAATGCTGATCTACTCGGCACCGATTCTGTACTCCGCCTCGGCCATCCCTTCAGGATATCGGTTCTTATACTCACTAAATCCATTGGTCGGTGTCATAGAAGGCTATCGAGCTTGTTTGTTGGGTTACCCCATGCCTTGGCAATACATTCTGCCGGGGGCAATGGTGGCGTTGGTGCTTTTTGTCTCGGGCGCGATGTATTTCAGAAAGATGGAGCGCATCGTCGTCGACGTCATTTAGATGTCGTCCTGCTCACAACGAAGATAAGGTTTATTCTGGAGTACAAGCGAACATGTCAGAGAGCACCACTGCAATAGAGGTGGAGGGCCTGGGGAAACGCTACCGGATCGGCTTGGCCGATCACGTACCCGATAACTTTGCACAGGCGCTTCTGGGGTTCATCCGCAATCCCATAGAGAATTACCGCAAGTACCGCTCGTTGTATAAGTTCGACGACGTGGCGGACGACGATCGGGAAGACGACGCGGCTCGGGGCGTGCTGTGGGCACTGAAGGATCTCAGCTTCAGGGTACAGCGGGGCGAGCTGGTCGGCATTATCGGTACCAACGGCGCCGGAAAGTCCACGCTTCTAAAGATACTTTCCCGCATTACTCCACCAACCACGGGCCGGGCCACGATCTATGGCCGCGTGGGTAGCTTGCTCGAGGTGGGTACTGGGTTTCACAATGAGCTCACCGGTCGAGAGAATGTGTACCTGAATGGCACCATTCTGGGCATGCGACGCAGGGAAGTTGAGCGGAAGTTCGACGAGATCGTGGACTTCTCCGGCGTCGAGGAATTCCTGGACACGCCGGTGAAGCGTTACTCGAGTGGCATGCGAGTGCGGCTGGCTTTCGCGGTGGCAGCCCACCTCGAGCCCGAGATCCTCATTATCGACGAAGTGCTAGCCGTCGGAGACGCGAACTTTCAACGCAAGTGCCTCAACAAGATGGAAGATGTGGGGCAGCAGGGCAGGACGGTCCTGTTCGTGTCACACAACATGCCTGCGATTACTCGGCTCTGCGAGCGCGCATTGCTTCTCCACGGCGGTCGCTTGATTACGGACGGCACCGCCCATGAGGTGGTCAGCGCCTATCTGACCGAGGGACAAGGTGCTACCTCCTGGCGCAGCTGGGAGGACGATCCCCGCCCGCCGGGCGACGATGTGGCGGTACTCAGGGCGATTCGTATCGTTACCCAGAACGGCTCTCACAGTGATGCCTTGAATGTCCACGAGCCCATCGGCCTGCAAATGGAGGTGGATGTCCTCGAAGGCGGTCGAATCATGATGCCGTATTTCACGGTTTGGGACGGAGATGGCGTGCGAGTGTTCACTACCATCGATACAGATGCTAGCTGGCATGGCAAGGTGCGCCCCGCGGGACGCTACCGCTGCACGGCCTGGATACCGGGTAACTTGCTGAATGAGGGCTTGCTGTATGTGAGCGCCGCATTGAAGTCGTTGAATACGATGACCAACCACTTCCACGAGAAACAGATTGTGGCCTTCCAGGTGATCGATAAGGCCAGCAATGCGCTCACGAGGACAGAATGGGCCGGTGGCTCCGGTGGTGTAGTGCGACCACTGCTGGATTGGGAGACGACGTATACGCCCATTCGCACAAGAGCGGTTGTCGGCGAGTAGGGCAGACAAATGCAGCCGAGGCTAGGGCTAAAGGCGGCCCAGGGACTTGGAGCCCGCGAGAGCGCCGATTCCGCCGCGCTCAAGCGGGTTGACGTTCTTGAACCCCCACAGTACCGCAGGTTTCGCGCAGTCAGCCGTCTCGTACGAGCGCTTCTCGGTCGACGTCTTGTTCGGCGGAGTTATTACCTCGGATATGCATACTATTGGCTGCTGTACTTGAGCCGCACTTTAGTGGGTACTAGCCCACTAATAATCTATCAGATGGGTAAGGTTGGGTCATCCACGCTCTGGCGCTCACTTGAGCCATTCGACCTCGGACGTCCCGCGTTTCGCGTCCATGCGCTTAGTGCCAATCGTCTGGACCGCATGCTTTCCGGGGTGAGCCTCAGCCCGAGGCAGTATTACGAGCAGCGCAGTGAACATAATCTGGTTGGTCGTTACTTGGCCCGGGAGTGGAATCGTGCCCGCGGACACGATCGGTGGAAGGTGATCACTCTGGTTCGCGATCCACTCGCCCAAAGCGTGTCGACTTTTTTCCAGGTGCTCGACCTGAGGAACCCGGGTTACTTGGACGAATATAGTAGTGGGGCACTCGGCATCAAGAGGCTGGTGGAGCTCTTTCTGGATCAGTACAAGCCGTACCGTATTCGCGAGGGTTGGTTCGACGCAGAGATGCGAAAGGTGTTCGGCCTCGACGTCTTTGAGGTCCCTTTTGACTGCGAAGCAGGTTATAGCATCTACCACGCCGATGACGCTGATGTCTTGCTCATTCGCCTCGAGGACCTGGATCGCTGCGGCAAGACTGCGATGCAGGAGTTTCTGGGTGTATGCGACTTCGCGGTCTTGCGCAACAATGTGGGTGCTGAGAAGGAATACAGCGAAGTCTACCGGGAGTTTCGGGCAAGAGCTGCCTTGCCGGAGCGATTCGTGCGAGAGATTTACGATTCCGACTATGCCAAGCACTTTTATTCTCCGAAAGAGCGCGAGGCCTTCGCCGCAAAATGGGGAATTAAACCGCCACAGCGGAGTGCGTAAGTCGAAATCCGATACCCTCGGTTCCAGTCCTGAACTTAGGGCTTCATTCACATTTCTGGCTCAGTAAGCAGATGGATCTTTCCCAGCTTGCGACTCGTATTGGCCGGCGGATGCGGCACACTTTGGTACACCTGCGATCGGTCTCGATAGTCGGAGATTTCAGGTCGTGCCTGGACGGGCCGGAGAACGAGTTTCTTGCGAGGTTCGCTTTGCCCGCGCCCAGTAAACCCTGTTCTAGCGGGGTGGGCACCTTCTCAAGAGAGGTACTGCTGGGACATTTTCGCAATCGCCCAGACAGCAGCTGGCCGCCCTGGCCGGAGCGTTTGAGCAAGATCTATGAGCAACCGGCGAAGCAGAGTCTGGCGGAAGCGGAGGCGGTGCTGGCTCGACGGTTCTCCATCGGTGACGAAATTGAGGTCTGTTTCGACGGGCGAATCGACTGGCGTCACAATCCGACACCCGACCCCAGGGCACGGTGGACGCGGGAGTTGAATCGGCACCGGTGGCTGGGAGTGCTGGTACGGGCGTACGAACAGACCGGTGAGCCGCGTTATGCTAAAGCGTTCCGGGAACTGATCTCCGACTGGATCGTGTCCAACCGGCCGCCTGGTCGAAAGAACGAGTCGGACCCAATCTGGACTCTCATGGGCGTCGGCATGCGAGCGGTGGCATGGACCACCGCATTCGGTGTATTCCGGGGTGCCCCCCAGTTTGGCGGCGACTCGCAGATGCTGTTCCTGCGGTCGATCGCAGATCACGCGGAATTTCTCGCACGGTATCGCACGCATCTCAATCATTTGCTGCGTGAGGCAAATGGGCTGGAGACGTTGGGTGTGTACTTTCCCGAGTTCCAGCGAGCACCCATCTGGCGCGAGACGGCGCGTACGCGATTGATGGATGCAGCTGAACGACAGGTTAACGACGACGGCGTACACGTGGAGCTGTCTACGGGCTATCAGTGGCTGGTAGCCGAGGAGCTACTTGCGGCACAGCATCTGCTCACGCAGGACCCGGACGCCGCGGAAGGCGCTGCTCGGTGTTTCGGCTCCAGGGTCGAGAGCTTGTTCGAGGCGCTCGCTTACCTGGCGCGCCCCGACAGCACTTGGCCGCAGTTGAACGATGGTTTCATGGAAGCTGCGAGCGGGCTACGCCAGAAACTGGCGCAGGCTGCGAACCATTTCCAACGATCCGATCTGCTTTTCGTCGCCAGCCAGGGTCAGCAGGGGAAGGAACCGCCCGACAGTTCGCGCGCCTTCCCGCACGCCGGGTTGGTCGTGATGCGGAGTGGATGGGACCGGGAGGCTAACTATCTAATATTCGATGCGGGGCCCCTGGGCGGGCCCCATGGCCATGAGGATGCGCTGTCGATTGAAGTGCATTCGGCAGGGTACCCATTCGTCGTGGATCCGGGCTGCAGTACCTACCACGCCGAAGATCCTTTCCGTGATTACTTCGTCAGCTCGCGCGCCCACAGCACAGTGCTTGTCAACGGTTTGGGGCAGGTGCGCAGATGGGACCCACGGAACATGGATGCGCAATTCCCAGGCGCCAAGCTCGGGCACTGCCATCTATCGGACGTGCTCGACTATGCTGCGGGCGAGTATGTCGGGCCCTACGGCGCATTTCGGTTTCGTCGACCTTCGGGCGCCCTGGAGATCAGCGGTGTTCGCCACCGCCGGGAGGTAGTCTTCGTCAAACCGGACTACTGGATCATCATCGATGGCATCGCTGGCTCGCGGAACCGGACACTGACCCAGTTGTTTCAACTGCATCCGGCAGTCCATGCCTCGCAGCTGGGAGGTGGAACTGGCGGCTATAGGCTGAAGGTGGGTGCGCTATCTGACTTGCTACTCATCCCTCTCAGCGCTGACCGCCGATCCCTCTCCCAGCGGGTCGCGGTTGGAGAGGAGGATCCATTGGCCGGCTGGTACTCGGACGGCAGACGCAATCATCTGGCTCCGGCACCGTCGGTTTCTTTCGAGTGGCCGGCGAGCGTGGAGGAATCGGCCTTGTTTGCAACCCTGCTACTTCCGGTTACCACTGACTGGGAGCCAAATGGGTCAGAAACCTTTGAATGGTTGACGGCAACGGTTCCAGGGGAAAATGTCTTTCATATTCGCTCTGATCATGGCGAAGACCTGATATCGATATTGGGGAAAGGCACTCAGCGCACGCTTTTTGGGATCACCATGCACGGGCTAGTGTCGGGCGTGCGACGCGCACCGGACGGTAGCGCAAGGCCGCTATTCGATTGGATGCCTTAGCCGTGCGGCCCTTTCCTAACTTGCACTGGTTCGGCGATATAGATGCGAGATTCGCCCTAGCCCAAGGTTCGCTGGCGACATGAGTCATACATCAGAATCGAGTACGGCAGATCGTAGGGCTTGTACACCTAGTCGTTCCGTGACTCGTGGTAGGCGCCGAAGCCTGATACGAAAGACCGTCTACGAACGGTTCCGATTGGTCACTGCGCCCGCACGGAGCCTGCCGTACTTCGTCGTGATCGGAGCACAAAAAGCGGGAACCAGTTCCTTATATGCTTATTTGGCGAAGCATCCAAGTGTGCTTCCGGCCAGCAGGAAGGAAATTCACTATTTTGACTCTCCTGCGTTTGCCGAAGGAGAAAACTGGTATCGGGCTCATTTTCCGCTTGATTCCGTGCGAAAAGCCTTGGGCATCATAAGGGGCGCCCCCGTCATAACTGGCGAGGCCAGCCCTTACTATCTGACCCACCCTGCGACACCCAAGCGAATGTACCAATTAGTGCCCGACGCAAAGCTGATCGTTATGGTGCGCAACCCAGTCGACCGTGCGCTGTCTCACTACCAGCACCAGTTTCGCAAGGGTCGTGAATCCTTGAGTTTCGGGGAGGCGATATCAGCAGAGGAGGGGCGCCTGGCGGGCGAGCGGCGACGAATGGTGGATGACGAGTATTACTACAGTCGCGACTACTGGGGCTTCTCCTATCTTACGCGCGGGAGGTATGCGGAGCAGCTCGAGCACTGGTTCTCAGTGTTTCCGCCGAATCAGTTCTTGATTCTGGATAGTGAAGACTTTTTTCGAGACCCGTCCACTGTCTATGCTCAGGCCCTGGCGTTTTTGGGACTGCCGAGCCATGAGCTGGTCAGGTACGAGCGCGTGAATTCAGGTGGCGGATACAGTGGAATGGAACCGGAATTGAGACAGCGGCTGAGCGCCTATTTCGTGGCGCCGAATCGGCGATTCTACGAATTGGTGGGAAGGGATTTTGGTTGGGAGTGATTCGAGGGTGTCGCTCCGCCGATGATCCCACTCATAGAGATTCGGCGTTGCGCGGGAATAGGCGGTCGATATGGGCGGGCAGCAGTCACCAGGACCAGACCCCTACCCGCTGCGCGATGGACTTGAGCCGGCGCAACATCGTTGGTCCGAGTGCAGCTTCTTGCGGGCCATCGGTTCGAACGTGAAACAGTGGATCCACGTAGCCGAGTGCCCACGCGGTTTCCCCGCACAATTCGCCGACTAGCGCGAGCTCCGAAGGCTTTAGGTGCTCCCGACGACTTCCGGGGGTGTATACCCGCTGCGCCGTTTTGCGCTCGATCTGGTCAGCTGAAAAGCTACTGTTGTCTCGATTCGAGCTGTAGTCGTCCAAGGAGAGCATGCGCTCGGCCTCGAAATCGACACCAAGGAATTGGCATATCCTTTTCGCCGTGTCTTTGGGGGCCTGAGTGAGATCCTCGTAGCGCACTACCAGGTGACGGGAGGGATGAGTGAACTGACGCGCCAAGCCGAGGGCCACCGAGCGCTGCCAGAAATATGCTAGATTCCGTACACTTAGTGCAAAAGCTTCGGATGTCCCTTTGTTAACCCGCTGTTGCTTCCTGCTGGCAGCGACGTCTATTGGGTTCCGCACCATTTGAACGAATTTCAGTTCCTCGCCCGGAAACCATTGGTCCAGCAAGTGCGTTTGCAGCTCGTTCAGCGGAGTCTTTTCACCGATGTGGATTTTCCCGACTTGGTGCGCGTAACGACGCAGTGCCTCCAGGTATGCATCGCGCGGTGAATATTGTTGCAGATCCGCGAGGGGAATCTCCCAGGTTTTGAGGCGGCGATTCGCGAGAACTCGTCCGAGCGGAATGCCCCTGGCAATTCGATGGAGGAAATTGAACTCCGCAGGTGGGATCGCGATGGTCGAGTGCGATCCGATAATGCGACGGGCCAGGTTTGTTCCGCTGCGGGGCATGCCCCCGATAACGATTATCTTCTCCACGCTCGCCTCAATGCTTGGTGGGTAGGCTGAGTTGGTCGTGCTTGCGACGTGCTCCGAAGGCAAGTCCCAGGCCAGCTGCACCGAGCCATTCGAGTCGCTGCTCGATGCCTCGTATGCGACTACCGTGCGACGAGGGCGGGCGCACTCGGCGGCATCGTCGAACCGACCAAGGCTCGCTTGGTAGTCGGGTCCCCAGGCGGCCGGTCTGGCAGCGGTCACGACACGGTCACGACAAGCGTCCGTCACACTGTGAAGCGAAGGTACCCTCCCGGCGTCGCCGCCACCAGAGGCGTGGTGGTGGAACTGTACCTTGACGGCTTCGCCGTTGCTTGCCTGCTGTCTGTATATCCGGTCTTGATTGTCAACGGTCGATGGTCTTGGAGCGCGAATAGAACGAGCTCAAGAAGTCACCAATGCTCGCGTTCGATCTTGGTCGCTGTGCCGACGGGGCGGCTTTGGTTCTACGGCTGCTGGAC
>CAZLYT010000413.1:0-8179 GCA_964563515.1 uncultured Candidatus Competibacteraceae bacterium
CGCCCATCGCGACTTCACGCCCATCGAGCCGCTGGCGGACGATTGCCTCGCGGAGCTGGCCGCGACCGCCGGCGCCGCGGCCTGAGGCGCCCCCATGTACCTCTACCAGGAGCTCGCCCAGCGGGCGCAGGACAGAAATCCGGTGCGGGTCGGCCTGATCGGGGCCGGCAAGTTCGGCTCCATGTTTCTCTCCCAGGCACCCTCCACGGCAGGCTTGCGGGTAATCGCCATCGCGGACCTGAATCCGGATGGCGCGCGCGCCGCCTGCCGGACTGTGGGTTGGAGCGAGGCCCAGGTCGCCGATGTCCACTTCACCGACGACGCCTTGGCCATGATGGCCCGGCCCGATGTGGAGGTGGTGGTGGAGGCCACCGGCAACCCGGCCGCCGGCATCACCCACGCCCGCGGCGCCTTCGCCCGCGGCAAGCACATCGTCATGGTCAACGTGGAGGCGGACGTGCTGGCGGGGCCGCTGCTGGCGTTGGAAGCGCTCGAGGCCGGGGTGGTTTACACCATGGCCTACGGGGACCAGCCCGCATTGACCTGCGAGCTGGTGGAGTGGGCGCGTGCTTGCGGCTTCGAGGTGGTCGCCGCCGGCAAGGGCACCAAGTATTTGCCCGCCTACCACGCCTCCACGCCAGATACCGTGTGGGAGCTTTACGGGCGGACGCCGGAGCAAGCCCGAGCCGCGGGCATGAACAGCCAGGTATTCAACTCCTTCCTGGACGGCACCAAATCCGCCATCGAGATGGCGGCCATCGCCAACGCCACTGGCCTCACGCCGCCGCCGAACGGCCTCGCCTTTCCCCCCTGCGGGATGGACGATCTGGCCCACGTGCTGCGGCCTCGGGAGGCGGGCGGACAGCTGCACCACAAAGGGCAGGTGGAGGTGGTGTCGTCTCTGGAGCGCGACGGCCGCCCCGTGCATCACGATCTGCGCTGGGGGGTGTACGTGGTGATCGAGGCGCCCAACGACTACGCCGCCGCCTGCTTTCGCCAGTACGGCATGAACACCGACGCCAGCGGCCGCTACTCCGCCATGTACAAGCCCTTCCATCTGATCGGGCTGGAGCTGAACATCTCGGTGCTGAGCGCGGCCTTGCTGGGGAAGGCCACCGGGGCGGCACAGGATTTCGTCGCCGACGCGGTCGCCACCGCCAAGCGCGATCTGGCCGCCGGCGAGCGCTTGGACGGCGAAGGCGGCTACACGGTCTATGGCAGGCTGCTGCCCGCAGCAACATCGCTGCAGCTTGGCGCCCTGCCCATCGGGCTGGCGCACAACGTGACCTTGCGACGGTCGATCACGGCGGGGGAGACGGTGGGCTGGGCCGACGTGGAGGTCGATTCGTCGGCCGAGGCCGTTCGCGCACGGCAGGACATGGAGGCCCATTTCGGCGCTGGTTGATAGTCTTGCGTGGGACGTTGCGATCCATGGTCAGCAATTGAAATCGCCAAGCGTCCTGCCAACGGCGTCCATCGTTTGTTGTCCTTCGGAGGTCGTCCTGGCGGTCGCTCCGGGTGGTTTTGAGCTGGATTCCCCTTTTCGCGGGTAATGACGAGAAATGCGGCGCGCAGATGGGGCCTTCTCTGGCTGGTCATTGCCGCGGAAGCGGTGGAGCGCAAGGCGACCAGACGCACCGCGTGACAGGTATCGGAACTATGAGCTGGGATGCTTCGTCAACGCTGAAAGCTGGCGGTGGGTTGGGAGCCATGATCGCTTTGATAGACCCAAGTGTGACAACGTGGATGGATAGTCGTGGCTAAACACAAAGCCAGCAAGAAGGCGGCGAGCGGCGGGCCGAAGGGGAAAGCAGCCGCACCGCAGGACAAGCCGAAGGCGCAGGCGCCCTCGACCTCACCGCTACTCACCGTCGCGACGGTGCTCGCCGCCATGGGCGCGGCGCTCACCGCCTATCTGACAACGACACAGTGGGCCGGCCAGTCGGCAGCCTTCTGCGGCGCAGGGTCGGGTTGCGATCTGGTTCAAGCCAGCCGCTGGTCGACCCTGCTGGGCATGCCGCTCTCATTCTGGGGCTTTCTCATGTACTCGTTGCTGGCTGTCTTGCTATGGCAGCAACGGCGCCGACCGGCAGCATGGAAATACGCGCTCACGCTCGCAGCTTTCGGCACCGGCATGAGCATCTACCTGACCGCGATCTCGATGCTGGAAATCGAGGCCACGTGTCTGTATTGCCTGGCGTCTCTCGCGATCATCAGCACCATCTTCTTGTTGCTGACCATGCTCCGGCCGAAGAATCTGCAGCGCTTCGACTGGGGCGCATGGGGTATGGGCACCGGCGCGGGCGTCGGGCTGTTCCTGGTCGCCCTACACCTGCACTACAGCGGCGTTTTCGATCCGGCAGTCGGCCCGGAGAAGCCCGAACTGCGGGCGCTGGCCGAGCACCTGGCAGCCAATGACGCCACCTTTTTCGGCGCCTACTGGTGCCCCCATTGCCAGGATCAGAAGGCGCTGTTCGAGGCCTCCGCCGATCGCCTTCCCTACGTCGAGTGCACGCCGGACGGACGCGCAGGCCCGGTGGCGGTCGAGTGCTCGCGCAATGGTATCGAGAGCTATCCCACCTGGATCATTGCGGGCCGCCGCTACGAGGGCGTGCTGACGCCAGAACGTCTGGCGAGCCTGAGCAACTTCGATTTGGGGCAGCCCCACGATTCAAACTGAATAAATCTAGGAATCGGTGCCAGTTCACCGCCAAGCCTGGATGCCAGCTATGCTTGCTTCAATCCGCGACGTCTCGAGGTGGGGCCAGTGCAGTTCGGGCATGTGTTGCTCGCAACCATTGGTCTACTGCTGACGGAGCGGCGGGTTTCCTATCGCCGGCTAAAACGCGAGTTCGAGCTCTCCGACGACGACCTGGACGCGCTGCGCTTCGAGCTGATTCAGGTCAAGCGCCTCGCAGCCGACGATTCAGACGAGTCGCTGGTCTGGATCGGTAGCAACCAGCCACAGTCCTCCCCGGTGGGCCTGCCCATTGCTGCGAGCCCGGCCGCGAAGCGTTCGGCAACGAAGCACCGAAAGCCGCGAAGGGCGTCGGTCCCCCGGGCGTCGGGAAGCGATGTCATCACCCTCCCGGTAGCGGCGCCCCCGGGAAATGTGGAACGGCGACAACTCACGGTCATGTTCTGCGACCTGGTGGGCTCCACGGCGCTTTCCGCAAAGCTGGATCCCGAGGAGCTGCGGGAGGTGATCCTGGCCTATCAGGAAGCCTGCACCCAGGTCATCAAGCGCTTCGACGGCTTCGTCGCCCGACACCTGGGTGACGGAATCCTGGTCTACTTCGGATATCCCCAGGCCCATGAGAACGACGCCGAGCGAGCGGTCTACAGCGCGCTCGCCATCGTCGAGCAAATGCCGGAGGTCAATGCCCGCGCGGGACACCCGGAAGCCGAGGCACTCGCGGTGCGCATCGGAATTGCCACCGGCCTGGTGGTCATCGGCGACCTGGTGGGAGAAGGTGGCGGTGAAGAGCGCGCGGCCATCGGCGAGACGCCGAATCTGGCCGCGCACATCCAGGCCGTGGCCGAACCCAATAGCATGGTGATTGCGCCCGCCACACGGGAGCTCGTCGGGGAGCGATTCCTGCTCGAGGATCACGGCCCGCACGCCTTGAAGGGCCTGGCCGAACCGGTACGGCTGTGGCGGGTTGTAGACCAGCGTGATCCTCACTTCGAGGCCGAAGACGAGGAAGCGGTCCTGCAGCCGGCTTTGGTTGGCCGCGACGAGGAGCTGGGCCTGTTGCGGCGGGCCTGGGCCCAGAGCCGCAGCGGCCACGGTGAGGCGGTGTTGATCAGCGGTGAGCCTGGCATTGGCAAGTCGCGTCTGGCGAGCGCACTGGCCGCCCAGGTGCGGGCGGAGGGTGGCAGCTGCATCACCGTGCGCTGCTCGCCCTACCACACCAACAGCGCCCTGTATCCGGCGATCGTGCACTTGAAGCATGTCCTTCGCTGGCAGATGGATGACGATGCCAGCACCCGGTTCGCCAAGCTCGAGCAAGCCATGTCGGAGCTATCGGCGCCGACGTCGCAGTCGGTTCCACTGTTGGCGGATCTACTCTCGGTAGCGCTACCCGGGGGGCGCTACCCGGTATTGGCCATGACGCCAACGCAACAGCGGGAGCAGACCCTGGACCTGCTGGTGGCGTGGCTGCTGGAGCACGCGGAGCGGCAACCGGTGCTGCAGATCTGGGAGGACCTGCATTGGGTCGACCCCTCGACGCTCGAGCTGCTGCGGTTGGAGATTGAGCAGAGTCCGACCGCCGCGATCCTTAATGTGCTCACCTATCGCAACGACTGGAGCCCGCCCTGGCCGCTGCGCTCGCATATGATCCCGATCACCCTGAACCGTTTTCAGCCCGCCGAAATCGAGAGGCTGGTGGCCCAGCGCGCGGATGGCAAGTCACTGCCGCGGGAGGTGCTCGAGCACATCATCGAGAAAACCGACGGCGTTCCGCTGTACGTGGAGGAGCTCACCAAGACCATCCTGTGTTCCGGGTCTCTCCGAATAGAGGGGGACCGCTACGTGCTCACCGGTCCGTTCAGCGAGACCGCCATTCCCTCCTCGCTGCGAGATTCCCTCATGGCTCAGCTCGACCGCGTGCCGACGATCCGCGAGGTGGCCCAGGTCGCCTCAGTGCTGGGCCGCGAGTTCGCCTATGAGATGTTGCGGGCGGTCAGCTCCCTCGAGGAGACGAGCCTGCAAAAGGGTTTGAATCGACTGGTCGAAACCGAGCTCTTGTATCAGCGCGGCCGCCCACCCAATGCCCGATATATGTTCAAGCATGCTCTGGTGCACGATGCGGCCTATCAGTCGCTGCTTCGACGCACCCGCCAGCGCTACCACGGCAGGGTGGCTGCTCTGCTGGAGGCGGCGTTTCCCGAGATCGTGGAAGCGCAGCCCGAGCTGGTCGCGCATCACTTCAGTGAGGCCGGTTGCAAGGAGCAGGCGGTGCCGTACTGGTATGCGGCGGGCGAGCGCGCAGCCCACCGTTCCGCCAACGCTGAGACCATTGCGCATTTCCAGCGCGGTCTACAGGATCTGGCACTTACACCGGAGACGGAGTTCCGTGCGACTCGGGAGCTGGACTTCCTCAAGGCATTGGGCCCGGCGCTGATTGCCACCCATGGTTACGGTTCCGCTGCTGTCAAGGAAGCCTACCTTAGAGCGCACGAGCTGTGTCTGCGGATAGGCAGCAAGTCGGACCTCTTTCTGGTCCTGCGCGGCCTATGGAACTCTTACTTGTTCGCGGCGGACATGGCAACGGTGCAGGATCGCGGCACTCATCTGCTGCAGTTGGCGCACGAGATTGGCGATACCGCTACCTTGGTGGAAGCGCACCGAGTTGCCGCCACCGCTGCGTTTTTCGCCGGCGACTTTGCGGCGGCAGACGCCCACGCCACCGAAGGTCTCGAGCTCTACGACCCACAGCAGCATCGCCTGCTGGCCTTCGTCTATGGCGCGGACCCGGGTGTCATGAGCGCCATCTTCGGCGCCCTGTCGCTCTGGATGCTGGGTTATCCCGAGCGGGCCAGACGCCGGATAGAGCGGGCTTCCGCCATCGCCAAGGGTCTCTCGCACCCGCATACCGAGGGAATGGTGTTGTGCTTTCGCAGCACCCACAACCACTGGCTCGGCGACTTGGACGGCGTGCAGACCTATGGCAGCGCTGCTGTGGCGGTGGCCTCGAGGCTGACTTTCCGCCAGCACCTACTCTTCGGCACGATGATGAATAGCTGGGCGTTGGCCATGAACGGTAATCCAGACGAAGGTATCCCCAAGCTCACCTCCGCCTTCCACGACTGGCGCAGCACGTGGCACCTTCTCGAGCCATACTTCGCCGCCATCCTGGCAGAAGCTCTGATAGCGGCGAACCAGGTCGCCAAAGCCATCTGCGTGCTAGGCAACGCGCTTGCCGTTGCCGAGCAATCCGGCCACAACTTGTACACCGCCGAATTGCATCGGCTGATGGGGGTGGCATTGCAGGATCAAGCCGTTCCCGACGCCACCAAGCAGGCGGAGCAATGTTTCCGGCGCGCCCTGGCACTCGCTCGCCACCAGCAGGCCAAGTCGCTAGAACTGCGGGCCTCCACGACGACTGCCGAACTGCTGCAACGCCTGGACAAGACTGAACAGGCGGTGTCGACGCTGGCCCCGGTCTATGACTGGTTCAGTGAAGGATTTGACACTCGCGACTTGCTGCGAGCCAAGCGCGTTCTCGACACGCTCGTGGCGGCCCGAGGCAGCGCTACCGCAGGTTGATTACGGCATGGCTAGAAATTGAAGCCGACGCTCGCCGTCACCCAGTCTGCGGTCTCGTCGCCCTCCCGCCTGCCGTAGGCGATATCCAGGTCGATGCCTTTGGCGACCTGCAGGTTGAAGCCCACATCCCAGGTCCAGTAGTCATCTTCCGGCCGGAAGCCGGGCAGGGTGAAGGTATTGCCGGGAACCGTGACCGCCTCCAGGTCCACCGACTGCAGGTCGTCCTCCTGCTCGCTGCGGTAGGCGACCTCACCCCGCAGGCGGCAATCGCAGGCCGCCAGGGTGGCGTCGGCGAATGCGCCCGCGAGCCACACCGAGGACTCCCGATCCAGGTCGCCGAAGTCCAGGGCCGTGGAACGCCCGCTTCGCTCGCTGTAGCCATCCACACTGACGTTGATGTATTGGTAGCCCACCAGGGGACCGAAGCGTACCGGCTGATCCGGGGGCAGCACATTCCATCCTCCGGTCAGGGAGGCGCCCCAAGCACTGCCCTCGGTGCTGCCCTGCTCGGTGCGGAGGTTGCTGGCACCGAGCTCGAAGCGCCGCCGGAGCTGGTCGTAGTCCAGGTCGCCATAGGACAGCATGGCATCGGCGAACCAGCGACCGGCGCGGTAGCCGGCAAATACCGAGGCGCCCATGCTGTCCAGGTCGTAGCGCGAGTCGCTGGCATCCAACTCCAGATCGGAAGATCCACCGGCGAGCTGGCCACCCAGATACCACTGCTCGCTCAGTCGATAATTCACGCCAAAGGCGAGCTGATCCAGCGTGTGATCGCCTTCGGTGTCATCGAATACGAGATCGCGCTCGACGTCGGCACGCTGGTAGTTGCCGTAGAGGCGCCAGCTTCCCACCGGCAAGCGCTGCTCCCAGCGCGTGGCGGCAGCCGTCGGTGCCACGCTTTGCCACTGGCCACGGAGGCTATCGATCCCCATTTGTGGCAGCAGGGCGATCTCGCCGGGCGCTCGGAGGATCGCCAATAGCTGGTCGGCGAAGATCCGATAGCCACTGACTGTGGGATGCACGTCGTCGTTGAACAGGAAGACGCCCGGTTCCGGGTTGGGGCCAGTGATCTCGGCCCCGGTGCCGCTGGGCTGACAGTTCGGGGTGCCTGCAATGCTGTCGAAGCAGGTGGTCACCAGTTGCGCGCCGGAAAGCGGAAAGCCGAAGGCGCCGGGATCGGCGATCACCTCATTTTGCAGCCCGAATGTGTCAACCACGATCACGTTGCTGTCACGCTGCGCGAGGCCGTCTCGCACGGTGCGATTGATCGCCGCAGAGACCAAGGTGGCGTTGGCCGCGATGCCGCCGCTCTGGGCAAACGGCGTGTTTCCCACATCTGCGGTGTTGAGGTACACGATGTAGCGGGCACCGGCCCGGTTGAGCGCGTCCACCGAGCGCAGCACGAACTGGCCGGCGGCTTCGGCCGCCGCCTGGGTGGTGATCCCGGCCACGATGATGTCGTTGCCGCCGCCATCCAGCACGTACAGCGCATTCGGATCGACGCCGCCGCCGCTCTGGCGAAGATCCAAGAAATAGGAGTCGTAGGGCCTGGGGAAGGTGGGAGTGCCAATGGGCCCTCCCAGATATTGCGTATCTGCGGTGATGGACTCGAACACCTGGCGGGCGATATTGCCGCCCACCGCGTAGTTGTTGCCGCCGTCAACGGAGGGCAGTGGCCGCGGGAAACCGAGCTGATCGGCCACTTGCTCGACGGCGATGGGGCCGAAAGGCGAGTTCAAGTAATCCGGTCCGATTCGGTTGACGAACTTGAGGCCCGGATTATTGCCGAGCACGATGTTTCCGGTATCCATCAAGCTGTCGCCGAACACCACCAGCCCGCGGTACGGGTCGGCATGGGCGCTGGTCGCAAGCAGGTACAATCCGGCAAGCGCGAGCCTTCTCATT
>CAZLYT010000414.1:0-10855 GCA_964563515.1 uncultured Candidatus Competibacteraceae bacterium
CGAGCAGGCCGGTGAACCGACACAACCTTCGGCAGGCGCGGAAGCTTCGCGCGAGCAACCACCTGCAGCACAGGATGAGGCCGCGTCAACTGGCGGCGAAGTAAGTGCCGAAGTTGATCTTGCCCAGGGCAAGCAGCTGTACGAGCAGGCATGTGTGGCCTGTCATGCCAGTGGAGCCGCCAACGCGCCCATCCTCGGTAACAAAGAAGCTTGGCAACCGCGGGTCGAGAAGGGTATGGATACGCTGGTGCAGAATGCCATCAATGGCTTCAATGCCATGCCCCCCAAAGGCGGCGCGGTCAATCTAAGCGACGACGAGGTCTCGACGATCGTTCACTACATGGTGGGCGAAGTGCAATGAATCGGGCTTAGCAGGCTACGCTCGGTGACATCCCGTATGTGATAACAGCAACATGCTCAGCGATTGCGGGCGTGTTGCTGTGGGCGGAAGTGGTGGTCGAGTACACCCTCCACTCCACGGGATGCTCGCTCCCGTGAGCGCTCAGGGGCAGGACGCTTGTCGATGCTGAGCGCGAGGCTCCGCTGCCACCAGGGCCTCAGCTGAGATAGCTTGCTCGCCTTACTCAGCCACGCCACCCCTTCTTTGGGCCCGGCGGACCGGGACAGATCTACACCTGTGACGCCCGGCTGATCGCCTTGGCCCTTTGCCTGCCGCCCTACCGGAGACTGATGGCTAGCTGCCGGTGCGGCTACGGTCGTTGAGCAACGCCATTCCCTTCAACAGATTGATGGCCTCATAGAGCGCGTAGTCCCGCTCGGCCAACGGTGACTCGGGTAGGTCTGACCCCTCTCCCGTGGTCGCGTCGCCGTCGCCTGAGGTCTCCTCTTGCTCCTGACCGTTGTTCAAGTGACGCTGCAAGTTCGCTTCCTTGACCGGCTCGAACTCGCCGGGGTCGAGGCCTGCAAAGCGCACCCGATCCAGGATGATGTCCGGCTTCACCCCTTCCGCCTGAATCGATCGCCCAGACGGCGTGTAATAGCGAGCGGTAGTGAGCTTGATTGCGGAGCCGTTGTTGAGCGGCAGAATTGTCTGTACCGAACCCTTGCCGAAGGTCTGCTCGCCCATGATCACCGCGCGCTTGTGGTCTTGCAGCGCTCCAGCGACGATCTCCGAGGCCGAGGCGGAGCCACCATTCACCAGCACCACGATGGGTACGCCCGCCATCGCATCTCCTGGCGTGGCATTGAAACGCAGCTCGGAGTCATCGGCACGTCCCTTGGTGTAGACCACGGTGCCCGACTCCAAAAACGCGTCCGATACCTCCACCGCCGCGTTCAGCACACCACCGGGGTTGTTACGCAAGTCCAACACCAGCCCGCGCAATGGTTTGCCATAGCCCTTGCGCATCTCTCCCAGCGCATCGGCCAGGTTAGTGGAGGTCTTGGACTGAAACTGGCTGATTCGCAGATAGCCGAAGCCATCATCCATCAGTCGCGATTTCACGCTGCGCACCTGGATGATGTCACGTATCACCTCGATCTTGAGCGGCTTCTCCTCACCCTCGCGGACCACGGTCAGAACGATCGGAGTGCCCTTCTTGCCGCGCATGACCTTGACCGCGTCCGAGAGCGACATGCCTTTGACTGGCTGATCGTCGAGCCGAATGATCAGGTCTCCAGCCTGGATGCCGGCGCGCTGGGCCGGCGTATCGTCGATGGGCGCGATGACTTTGACGAACCCATCCTCCATTCCCACCTCGATTCCCAGGCCACCAAACTCACCACTGGTGCCTACCTGGAGGTCGCGGAATGCATCCACGTCCAAATAGGCACTGTGGGGATCGAGGCCCGAGAGCATGCCGCGAACGGCGTGCTCCAAGAGCTCCTTATCGCTGAGGTCCTCAACGTAGTCGCTCTTGACGCGGGCGAAGACGTCGCTGAACAGCCGAAGCTCGTCGACCGGGAGATCGGCGGCGGGGTTCTTGCCGGCCAGCCCAACCGGCCCCGCAGCCAGGGAAACTCCCAAGGCCAGCCCGGCCGCGACGGCCAAGCCGGTGCGGGTTGCACCCTTCATTGCAATTCTCCGGGGACTATCGTCCCGCTGGTTGATTAGAGCCTTTGGAGTCCTGCTCCGTGGCAATAGTTGCCTAGCTAGGGAAGCCAACCGCACTCGAGCGCGCAAAGGCTCCGACGCGACCGTGGGAATAGTTCAGCGCTTTCCTAGAGTACATGGGCCCTTCTACCATAGGGGGCAGATCGGCGGAAGCGTACCAGCCGGAACTGCAACAGCTCATCGCCGCGCCAACCAAAGGCGTGGATCGACAGCCCTACCGCCCTCACGAATCTCGAAGTAGAGGCTGTGCTGGCGAGCGCCACCGGTGTCACCAACGGCGGCGATGACATCCCCGGCCCCCACGTCTGCTCCAACTTGTTCGAACAAGGCCTGGTTATGCGCGTAGATGGACAAGTAGCCCTTGCCGTGATCCAGGATCATCACCAGCCCGTACCCTGGTAGCCAATCCGCGAACACTACTCGGCCAGCATGCACAGCCCGTACCTCCTCGCCGGCGCCAGCACCGATGAGCAAACCCTGTCGCCCCACGTTGCCACTGCCAGCCTGACCAAAACCTGCCACCATGTGGCCCTGCACCGGCCAGGGTAGTCGGCCACGCTGACTCGCAAATGCTCGGTCCGCATCGGCCCTAGCCTTGGCGGCGGCAATTGCCTTTTCGAGCCTGGCCACCAGCTGCTGCAGGCGCAAGCGGTCTGCAATGAGCTCGGCAACCTGTTGATCTTTACTTGCCACTTCGTGCTCCAGCGAGGCGAGCGCCGCGCGTCGGCGCGCATTTGCTTGCTCGAGCGTCGCCAGCTGACGCTGTATCTCCTGCCTCAGTCGTTCCTGAGTTACGCTTGCCGCTTCCAATTGCGCCTGCAAACGCTGTTGTTGCGCGAGCACCTCACGTACGCTGGCAATCTGGCGCTCACGCGCCCGGGCCCAGTAGCCATGGTAGGCAATCACCCGTTGTAGGCTGGAAGCATCCTGCAAGTTGAGCAGCAGCTTCAGCCGGTCCTGTCGACCCACCATGTAGGCCGCGCGCAGCTGCCGGGCAAGGTCGCGACCGCCGGTCTCCAGCGCCGATCGTGAGCGCTCCATCTGGCGCCCCAACGTCTGTAGACGCTCGTCGGTCGCACCCAGTGCGCGGTCGAGCTTGGCGAGGCCGGCACGGGCTGTCCCCGCATCCGTTTCGGCGGCTGCCAACGCCTGCGTGGCTTCGTCGCGCCGAGCAAGGTCGTGCTCGAGCTGCCGTTTGCTCGCCGCCAAGGCATGGTCGATTTGGGTGAGCTCACGCTGCCGCCGCTGCAGCTCGGCGGCGGGATCAGCTCCGAGAACATGCGCCGACACGCTACACATCACCACGCAAAGCGCCGCACTAGAAATCACGCCTGGAATTCGTATTCTGACCATGGTGCCCTGGTGTGAAACACTTGACGCAGCCGGTGCGTTGGACAGTGGTTCTCCCGGCCATTGCCAATACAGAAATCCGCTCCGGGGGGGCCAAATGGCGCTGTCGGCGGTTGCTTCCCAGCACCCGTATATCACTGTATGCTTCAATAATGATGAACTCAAACCAGCGGCCGCCGGCTTCGCGCCGGATTGGACACCGCTTGTTCACGTGCGGCAGCTTCGGGGAGGTCGTGGGCGAACCCGACGCCCTGTTGATCACTCACGACGACGATATCGAACGCGCCTCACGCTCGCTGAAAGCCATGTCCCATCCCCTGCGGCTGAAGATCTTGTGCACACTGGGGAACCAGGAAGTCAGTGTGCAAGACATCGTGCAGCACGTGGGCACCTCCCAAAGCAACATATCCCAACACCTGGCGATTTTGCGCGACAAGGGCATCCTGGTGTCGCGCAAGGATGCCAATCGCGTCTACTATCGCGTCGGCGACTCGCGCACCCTACGCTTGATCGGGCTGATGCGAGAGGTCTTTTGTTCCGCCTGAGCTGACGCTCTGCGCCTAGAGCCACCGGTCGCTATGACAGGGACGTCGTTGCGACCATCGTTGTTGAAAGAGAGCGAGCATGCAGGTCTATCTCGACTTCGCCGCCCGACATTGGGAGCTGTTTGCACTGCTGGCATTGGTCATCGCGTTGATCATCGGCAATGAGATCTACCGGTATGTTCGCGGCACCACTTCGGTGGGAGTGGGCGAGGCTCTGCGCTTGCACAATCACGAAGACGCGGCGCTGCTCGACATTCGTGAGATTGCCGAATATCGGGATGGCCACATTCCCGCCGCGCGAAACATTCCGCTGTCTTCTCTGAAGGACAAGCTCGCTGAATTCAAAGTGCCGAAGGACCGCCCCATCATCGTGTACTGCAGGTCAGGAACCCGATCGCCTTCGGCCACCTCGATGTTGCGCAAGCAGGGCTTTGACAAGGCGTACAATCTAGCAGGTGGTCTGCACGCCTGGGAACAGGCGAACTTGCCAATCAACAAGGGCCGGAAGTAGCAGGCAGTGCTTCGCAGCCTGCTTATTGCTTCATCGCTTGAGACAGCAACCTGCCGCGAGCGCCAGCGTAGCACTTTATCTCGAGTCTTGGTGTGACCGCTGGGTGGTCGCGGTAACGCTTCCAGGACATTGCGATGCGTGCTGTTTGCCCCGGATGCAACACTGTCAACCGACTTCCAACTGATCGTGCCCCGCATCAGTCTCGGTGTGGTCGCTGCAAGCGTGGTTTGTTTCCCGGCCAACCGCTGGAGCTGGATGCGGTCCATCTGGAACGTCAGCTCAAGCAGAGTGAGTTGCCCGTGCTGGTGGATTGCTGGGCGAGATGGTGCGGGCCGTGTCGGCAGATGGCGCCGGTGTTCGCCCAAGCGGCCAGCCGGCTGAGCGGGCGGGTGGTGCTCGCCAAGCTCGACACCGATGCCAACTCGGAAATGGCCGGCCACCTAGGAATCCGCTCTATTCCGACCATGGTGTTGTTCAAGGCTGGTCGAGAGCAGTCACGGATCTCGGGTGCAATGGACCTTGGCGGCCTGCTGAGATGGACCGAAGAGCAGCTGGGTTGAGAGGCTTCCTCAGGGGCTAATCAGGGTACGGGGTGGGCATGTATTGCGTTCTGATCACGCCTAAAGAGAGGCCGGCCCCCGGGACCGATAGACTGATCTCCAAGGCCGACAGCGACTTCCCGTACCCCCTAGGAGAAGATCATGAGTGACAAGCCGGCTTCCGGCTCTACCCCTCGCTTCGAGATTCAGAAGCTCTTCTTGAAAGACGTGTCCCTTGAGTGCCCACACAGCCCGGAGATCTTCCGCGGCAACACCTGGCAACCGGAAGCCAATCTGCAGATCGCGACTCAGCCGAATCACCTGGAGGGTAACCTGCACGAGGTGGTGCTGACGGTGACGGTGACGGTGACCAGCGCGGGCAAGACTGCCTACCTGGCGGAAGTACATCAGGGTGGAATCTTCACTCTGGAGAACGTCCCGGCCGAGCAAAAGGGTCCCCTCCTGGGAATCGGCTGTCCGAACATCCTGTTCCCGTTTGCGCGCGAGGTGGTCGCAGATCTTGTGCAGAAGGCGGGGTTCCCTCAGCATCTCTTGCCACCGGTCAATTTTGAGGCGATCTACGCTCAGCAGATACGGCAGCGTGAGGCGGACCAAGCCAAGGCCCAGTCCGCCGACCCTGCAACTGAGGCGACGCCTGACTCGACGCGGCACTAATACCATGTCTGCGCAGTCGGTCGCCATTCTGGGTGCAGGCTCCTGGGGTTGCGCCCTGGCGCTGCACCTGGCTCGCTTGGGGCATCCGGTGCGCTTGTGGGGACATCGCTCTGACCACATGAGCGCCTTAGCGCTGGAGCGCGAGAACAAGCGACACCTGCCAGGGTTCGCCTTTCCTTCGAACTTGACGCCGTCCTCCACGTTGGAGGCGGCGTTGACCGGGGTCGCGTTTGTAGTCGTAGTGGTGCCGAGCCACGCCTTTGGTGCAGTGGTTGAAGCTGCATCGTCACGACTGCAGTCGGACGTGGGTCTGATCTGGGCCACCAAGGGGCTCGAGCCCGGAACCGGTCGCTTTCTGCATCAAGTGCTAGCCGACCGACTTGGTCAGCAGCGACATATCGCCATTTTGTCCGGGCCCAGCTTCGCTCGAGAAGTCGCCGCAGGGCTGCCGACGGCCATAACAGTAGCGTCCGAAGACGCCGATTTTGCGCGCGCCGCGGCGGCGTGTTTCCACGGCGACCGCATGCGGGTGTACACCAGCGACGACGTCGTTGGCGTGGAGCTCGGCGGTGCCGTCAAGAACGTACTGGCCATTGCCGCCGGGATCTCCGACGGACTCGGATTCGGTGCCAACAGTCGGGCGGCCCTGATCACCCGCGGACTAGCGGAGCTGGTGCGCCTGGGTAAAGCCGTCGGCGCCCAGGGATCCACCATGATGGGTTTGGCAGGTCTGGGAGATCTGATTCTCACCTGCACCGACGACCAGTCACGAAATCGGCGCTTCGGCCTGGCCCTGGGCCGGGGTGAGCCGGCGGCAGAGGCCATCCGAGCCATCGGCCAGGTGGTGGAAGGCGCGCTGGTAGTCCACGAGCTCCTCGGCCTGGCAGAGCGTAATGGCGTGGAAATTCCGATCTGCCAGCAGGTGGAACGCGTGGTTCATGGGGGCCTGGAACCGCAGCAGGCGGTGAGCGCCTTGTTGGCCCGCGATCCCAAGCACGAAACCGAGTGACCTTGCGCAAGCCGCGCCCGGCGGAGGGAATGCGGTGGGAGGCCGAGCACAATTGCAGCGGCCGTGCACATGGGGCTGCGATTTGCTAGCGGCCGCCGGGATAGCCCTGCTGGCGCCAGGCTTCGTAAACTGCGATCGCCACGGCGTTGGACAAGTTTAGGCTGCGGATATCGGCCACCATGGGTATCCGCACACGGCGCCGAGCCGGCACTGACTCCAGCACCGTCGCGGGAAGACCTCGAGTCTCCGGGCCAAACAGAAGCGCATCACCGTTCGCAAAGCGGGCGTCGGATAGACGAGTTGGTCCGCGGCTGCTGAACGCAAACGTGCATCGGGGGCGGAGGCGCTCTTGAAAATCTGCCAGGGACGGATGCTCGTGCACCCGAGACCACTCATGATAGTCGAGCCCGGCGCGCCGCAAGCGACGGTCGTCGAGCTCGAAGCCAAGTGGGTGAATCAAATGCAGCTCGGCGCCCACATTGGCGCAGAGGCGGATGATGTTGCCAGTATTGGGCGGGATCTCTGGCTGGTAGAGCACCACGCGAATCATGGCTCGAGTGACCTTCGACGCGTGCACTTGACGTGATGGCGCAGTACGAGACTCGGACGGAAGGCGGGTTGCTTGCGGGTCCTAGTCGAGCTCGAGCTCCTTGATCTTTCTGGTTAGCGTGTTGCGCCCCCAGCCCAGCAAGCGCGCCGCATCCTGACGACGACCTCCAGTGCGCTCCAGAGCGGAGCGAATGAGAATGCGCTCGAAGGCGGGTACCGCGCTGTCGAGAATCCCGCTTTCGCCGCGGGCCAAATGCTGATCCACCCAGCGCCGTAGGGCGTCCTCCCATTCTGCTTCTCCACGGGCTGTCTCCGGTTGCTGACGTAGCTCAGGGGGCAGATCCTGCAGCAGCACCTCTCGGCCCGACGCCATCACCGTCAGCCATCGGCAGAGGTTCTCCAGCTGGCGAACGTTTCCCGGCCAGTCCAACTGCGCCAGGAACCGCTCAGCTTCCTGGCTGAGGCCTTTGGGCTCGACCTCGAGCTCGCGGGCGGAACGCTGCAGGAAGTAACGCAATAGCAGTGCGACGTCCTCGCGTCGCCTGCGCAGCGGCGGAAGGTGGACCCGTATCACATTGAGCCGGTGGAATAGGTCCTCGCGGAATCGACCCTGCCGAACCCGCTCTTCCAGGTCCTGGTGAGTGGCGGCGATGACGCGCACATTCGCCCGCACCGGCGTGTGGCCCCCCACACGGTAGAATTCCCCCTCTGCCAGGACTCGTAGCAAGCGGGTCTGCAGCTCGGAAGGCATGTCGCCAATCTCGTCCAGGAACAGCGTGCCGCCGTCGGCTTGTTCGAAACGCCCCAAGCGCATGCTTTGCGCACCGGTAAAAGCTCCCCGCTCATGGCCGAACAGCTCAGACTCCAGCAGGTCCTTGGGAATCGCCGCCATATTGAGTGCTATGAAGGGTCGATCGCCGCGTGGGCTGTGCCGGTGCAGGGCCCGAGCTACCAGCTCTTTTCCGGTTCCCGACTCACCATTGATCAGGACGGTGATGTTGGAGCGCGAGAGCCGGCCGATGGCGCGAAAGACTTCTTGCATCGCCGGCGCTTCGCCAATGATCTCGGGCGCCACGCTCGGCAGCTCAGGGCTGCTCTGGCTGTGGCGCCCGTGATCACAGGCACGCTTGACTAGGGCGACCGCCTCATTCACGTCAAAGGGTTTCGGCAGATATTCGAAAGCGCCGCCCTGATAGGCGGACACTGCGCTGTCCAGGTCCGAGTGCGCGGTCATGATGATGACCGGCAACTCCGGCTGGTCCACCTTGAGCGTATCCAGCAGCTCGAGGCCATCCATGCCGGGCATCCGAATGTCCACCATCAAAGCATCGGGACGACTGCGGGAGATAGCGCTGAGGACGGTTTCTGCGCTGTCGAAGGCCCGCACATGAAGGCCGGCCCGGTACAGCGCTTTCTCTAGAACCCAGCGGATGGACTGATCGTCATCCACCACCCAGACTTGCTCGGTGGGATCATTCATCTCCTTTCTCCACGGGCAGGAGCACGGTGAAGACGGTCTCTCCCGGACGGCTAGAACACTCGATCAAGCCCTGGTGTTGGTTGACCAGATTCTGTGCGATTGATAGACCCAAGCCGGTACCGCTGGATCGGGTGGTGATCATCGGGAGAAAGATTCGCTCCATGAGCTCCTGGCTGATGCCCGGGCCGTTGTCGACGATATCTATGCATGCCACCAGCCTGTTGCGGCGGGGTCCAATGGAGCATTGCCGCTGGACCCGGGTCCGTATCGTGATGACGCCACCATCTTCGAGTGCTTCGACGGCATTTCGAACGATGTTGAGCAGCGCCTGGACCAGCTGATCTGGGTCCGCCCACAAGGGGGGTATACTCGGGTCGTAGTCCCGTGACACCACCACGTTCCGATGACCCTCGGCCTCAATGAGAGCACGGACCTGCTCCAGGACTTCGTGGATATTGCAGCGCTTGCGTCGGGGCAGAGCGTTGGGACCCAGCATTCGATCCACCAGCTTGCGCAGCCGGTCGGCCTCTCGAATGACGATTCCCGTGTACTCCTGAAGCTCCGGGTCGCCTAGCTCCTGCTCTAAAAGCTGTGCCGCACCACGAATGCCACCGAGTGGATTCTTGACTTCGTGGGCCAGCCCGCGAACCAGTGCGCGGGTGGTGTTGTACTGAGATATCAGGTGCTCTTCCCAGGCGATGCGAAGCCGTCGGTCCAGGTGTCTCATCTCCACCAGCAGTTCGGTGGCGGCCTCGGGCTCCTGCATCGCGGTGACCGTCAGGTCTACTGTGACCCTGCGGCTCGCCGGCAGCACCAGTTGCACTTCGCGTTCGGTGTAGGGATGACCATCGGTAACGCATCTGTTCAGACCGGCGACGATATCCGTGGCATCGATCAGCATGTCAGCAATTGACACGCCGAGCATCTGCCGCAGGCTCGCGGCAAACAGCATCTCCGCCGCCGGGTTCATGAAGACCAGGCGAAGCTCGTCGTCCAGCACCACGACCGCGGTGCTCAGGTGGTCCAGCACCCGTTGCGCATAGCCGCCCTTCACCAGCTTTGGTAGCTCCCTGTACATCTGTTAACGGTCTGAGCAAGATCCAAACCAGACCACGGAGCATTGCGGAGTAAGTGAAATAAGCTTTCGGATCAGTAAGTTATTTTCTCGCCTTTACGACAAAAGAAGACCTGCCTACACGCAGCGCCTATTTTCGGGGCAGCCCGCACCATCCTCGAATGCCAGTATGCACTATTATGGTGCGGAGATTACAGATGCGGCTTCAGCGCCGCTGAGGTAGATTGACTGATTGTTTTTGCAGGTGGACGGTCACAGTGTCTGTGGCAGCCAAGACCTTGTCGTCGCCGTTCACGAGCTCAGCCCGTAGCGTGTGAGTGCCACGCTCGATGCCCTCCACTCGCCCGTAAGGCCCAGCAAGCATCGCGGCCTGCGCGCCGTCCACTAGCACGCGGACGCTGTGGTCTTCATCGAGGCTAGGGCGAACGTCAAAAGCGACTTCGATGACGCCTTCGTTGCTCCAAATCGTTTCCTGCTCGACGGGTGCCACCAGGGCGAAACGCTCGTAGGATCGCTGTGCGCCACCAGTGCTGTACTCAGCCGCTTCAGGGGTGCTCTCAATCCCGCTGGCCGCACCTGGGACCGGAGTGGGGACAACGACGCGGGGCGAGTAGCTGGAAGGCGGAGGGAGATCGATGGCACGCGCGCCTGGTGCGGCTTGGTCGGAGTAGGTCACGGTGCCGTCGGGCGCGACCGAGCGATAGACCTCCGCATGACAGAGGCCGGGAAAAAGCAGCAGTACTAGAAGAAGCGGGCGCATGCCACGGAAGCTACCCCTCGGTGTGTGTCGCTGCAATGGTCCTCGCAGACATAGCTGCGAGGACCATTCTCAACTATTGGTCAGAGACTGTAGTACATGTCGAACTCCACCGGGTGGGTGGTCATTCGTAGTCGCGTGACTTCTTGCATCTTGAGTGCGATGTAAGCGTCGATCAGGTCATCAGTGAACACGCCGCCCGCAGACAGGAAGCCGCGGTCCTGGTCCAGAGCGTCCAGTGCCTGATCAAAGGCATAGCAAACCTGTGGGATCTGCTTCTCCTCCTCTGGG
>CAZLYT010000415.1:0-5650 GCA_964563515.1 uncultured Candidatus Competibacteraceae bacterium
TACTAGGGCCTGTTGACATTCATCGGGTTGCCAGGACGATGCCGACAAGATGGATCATGGCTTTGAAGCTCTCGTCTGTCTTGTCGTAGCGCGTGGCGATGCGGCGGAATTCCTTGATCTTGCAGAAGAAGTTTTCGACCAGATGTCGCCACTTGTACATCTCGAAGTCGCAGGGAATGCCGACCGCCCGGTTGGCCTTGGGCGGGATCACGGCCACCGCGCCGCGGTCGTCTAAATCGGCGCGGATCACGTCGCTGTCGAAGGCCTTGTCCGCCAGCAGGGCGGCGAAGTCGAGATCCTTGAGAAGCGGGGCAACACCAACGCTGTCGTGTCGTTGTCCCGGCAACAGGACGAAGCGCGCGAGATTGCCCAGCGCATCGACCAGAGCGACGATCTTGGTCGTTAAGCCGCCACGGGAACGCCCGATGGCCTGAGCCTGAGTCCCCCCTTTGCGCCGGTGCCATGCTGGTGAACCCGAACGATGGTTCCATCGATGATCGCGTACTCGAAGTCGGCATCCTCCGACAAGGCTTGGAAAACCTTCTCGAACACGCCGCTTTTGGTCCATCGACGAAATCTCTGAAAGACGGAGTTCCAGTTCCCGAAGGACTCTGGAAGGTCCCGCCACGGCGCTCCAACACGCACGATCCAGAGAACAGCCTCAAGGAACAGCCTGTTGTCCCCTGCCGAACGGCCCGGGTCACCGGCTTTCCCCGGAAGACGCGGCGCAATCCGCTCCCACTGATCATCGCGCAAAACCATACGATCCAAGGCCACCTCCTGTTTGGCCGCCTTGAAGCAAATTTCAGCGGGATTGGGAAGCCCCACTCAATCCTGAATGTCAACAGGCCCTAGACAATGGTGCAAAGTTTGCGATCGGCTTTGTTCATACGATTGCTCGTGATGAGCTGCGCCGTCGCACAAGGGGTCCGGCGTTGAAGCCTTCAACCTGATCTGGATGGACCAGATCAGTGAAGGAAGAGGACCACGATGACCCAGCTTTGCAAGAGGCGCCGCCCCCTGCGCCTTGAGGTCGGTTTCGAGGTCAGGCGGGGCAGTCAGCAGGCATTGGAACGCGCCTACGAGCGCCTCCTGCCGCTGTGCACCAGTCCCCTGCCGTCAAGGACACAGGCAACCACTTCTGAGGGAGCATGCCATGAGAATTCAGCCCCTGAGAACCGCTTTGGCTCCGGAGAGCCTGCAGGTGGCCATCTACGCCCGGGTCTCCTCCGATCAGCAGGCAGAGCATCACACCATCGACAGCCAACTGGGGGTAGACCCAACAGTCGTGTCACCAGGGGCCATTTGGGTCAGTCGAGGGACAGCCTGGCGTTCATGTCGAGTTCGGAGCGGCCGTAGGGGGTCACGTGCTCCCAGATCAGGGGCGTCAGGGCGCCGAGATCCCTGGTGCTGAGGCGTGTTGACCACGACGGCTGGGCCAGGATCTGCTGAAGCATGAGGGTGTTGATGTAGACCATGCAATTCTGCAGCAGGTGCAGCGCAAGCATGCTGATTTTATGGTCCTCGCGGTTGTTGCTGGCCAGTTCGCCGCGGCGGGCGAAGAAGACGAAGTCGTTGGCGCCGTTCCACTGCTCGATGACGTTCAGTCCCTCGTTGATCTCGCGGCGCAGGTCCGCGCTGTGCAGGTAGCGGCACAGGAAGATGGTCTTGACGGCCTTGCCCAGTTCCGCAAACGCCTTGTAGGTCGGATGCTGAAGGTTGTTGCGGGTGAACCGGCGGAGGATGGCTTCCGTCTCGGCAGTGCCGAGGCGCACCGCCGTCACATACTTGACCATCTGATCGTACTGCTGGCGGATCAGCTGCCAATCGATCGGCTTGGTGAGGACGAGCCGCAGATTTGTCCAAGCCTCCGGCTGGCCGGCCTCCGGCCGCGACAGTTTCTGGGCATGGATCGCCTTGAGCCGCGGCATGAGCTGGAAGCCGAGCAGCCGGCTGAAGGCAAAGGCGACCGTGCTCTGGCCGTGGGAGTCGACGTATTTGTCAACCGACGTCAGGATGGGGCCCCCTGGCGACATGAGGAAAGGGTCCCCGGTTCAGTTCAGCGTCATTGCTGCTTACAATCCATGGTGGAGCATTTCTCCTGTTGGGCGGGTCCGGTCAAGCCCGAAGCCGCCGTAGGCGGAGGCCCGAAGGGCCTGGCTTGAGGAGGTTCGCCCAACAGGAGATCATCGTTCAGGGATGGGAGCAGGCGCTGGCCTGCCGCTCACTCCTGAAGGCGTCTGCCAGGTCATGCCGGGGCCTGTGCATCGGTAACGACCTGGCTCGGTTTGATCAGACCCGAACGCCGTTTTTCACGCAGTCGGTAACTGTCACCGCGGATCGTGATCACGTGGCTGTGGTGAAGCAGCCGGTCCAGGATCGCGGTGGCGACCAGACTATCATTGAAGATGCCGCCCCATTCGCTCACGCTCCGGTTGCTGGTGATCAGAATGCTGCCCCGTTCGTACCGGCGGCTGACCAGCATAAAGAACAGATGCCCGGCATGGGTCTCCAGGGGCAGATAACCAAGTTCATCGACGATCAGCAGCTTGGGCTTGGCGAAGTGGGTCAACCGCTCCTCCAGTCGCCCGTCCACCTGCGCCTTGCTCAGAACCGTTACCAACGCGGGCGCCGAGATGAACAGTACTGAGTAACCGCGCCGGATCGCCTCGCGGCCGAGCCCCACGGCCAGATGCGTTTTGCCAACCCCCGGCGGTCCCTGAACCAGCAGCGCATCGCCGTTGGCGATCCAGCGACAGGTTGCCAGATCGCGGATCTGCCGCGGGTCGAGCGACGGCTGAGCGTCGAACTCGAAGTCATCAAGGGTGCGCAGATACGGGAACTTGGCAAGGCTCTGGGCCATGTGAACGCGGCGTTCATCCTTGCGGGCAATCTCGGCCTCGCACAGGAAGACAACCGTCTCGCGAAGGCTCATCTGTCGCCGCGCCGCCTCGTCGAGCAGCGCGTCGAGTTGGTCGCGGATGGCGGTCAGCTTCAGACGCGTCAGCATCTGGGTCAATTCCTCGGTTTCGGCGCTCACCATCCACCTCCGATCACCGCTTCGTATTCCGTCAGCGGCCGGAGCAACTCGGGTTCCAAAGCCGCCGGTTCCAGACTTTCCGGCGGCACAGGATCACGAGCGCCCATAGGGCATCCGACAATACCGGCGAGATGGCCCGGATCGAGGACACGCTGGCGCCGTCCAATTGCCTGCTCATGACGGGCCACTTCAATTCCGCCCTGGAACACCCGCACCATCCCGGCGCTCATCTCCACAGTCACGCTCGTGCCGATCAGTCGCCAGGGCACGCTGTACTGGTTGGTGTCGATCTCGATCGTGGCCTCGGCGTGGACCTTGCGGCGCAGTTCCCGGATCTGATGGTAGGGCGGACGCCCCTCCAGCGGCTGCAGACTGGCTGCCTCGATCCGCGTGAACCGGTCGATCGGCCGCTCGCCGGTCGTGCCATGGATGCGCACGTCGGCGATGTCGCGCATCCAGGCGACCAGATGGGCTTCCAGCGCCTCCCAGATGGCAAAGTGCCGTCCCGCCAGCGCGTTCTTCTTGACGTAGCCGACCCCGTTCTCGTCTTTGCCCTTGGTCCGCGCCCGGTACGGCGCACAGGCCTGCGGCTTGAACTTCCAGTAACGGGCAAACGCATGGAAACGCTCGTTGAACGTCACTTCTCGGGTCTCCCGGTCGTGGTGGGTCACCAGCGCTCTGGCATTGTCGATCAGGACCTCGCGCGGCACGCCCGCGAAGTGCGCGAAGGCCCTTTCCAACCCACTCATCCAGGTCGTCTGGCGTTCATGACGGAACGCCGCAACGAAGTTGCGCCGCGAACAGCCCAGCGTCGCCACGAACAGATGCACGCGCACGACCTCCTCGCCGATCACAACCCCGGTGGCGCCGAAGTCGATCTGCAATTGCCGGCCCGGCGGCGTCTCGAAGCGGACCGTCGCCCTAGCCTCGGCGGCCAATTCCCGACGCAGTCCGACCACCGCCCGTTCCACCGTGCGCAATGACACCGTGATGCCGTGCTCCGTCGCCAGTTCCTGGCGAACCACGTCGGCATTGCCGCGATGGCGCCGGAACCGCTCGGACAGCCAAACCTCAAGTCCATCCAGTGCCCGTGACCGCCGCGGCTGCCGATACGCCTGCCATACACCCTGCCGCAGATACCGCTTCACTGTCTTGCGGTCACACCCAAGCTCCCGTGCGATCCGCTTCGTGCCCCAGCCCAGTTGCTGGAGCCGCATCATCACCGTCACCTGTTCCGGCGCCAGCATCGTGTCCCCCCGAACAAATCCTTCAGAGGAACGAAAAGTTGTCTCCGTGCCGTCCATCCTTCACCCCCGCTACGTCGTCAGGGGGCCCTTTCCTCGTGTCGTCCAGGGAGGACTTTCTCACGTCGCCTGACACTCTTCGAGAGGGTGTCCATTCGGTTCTGACCCAGGAAGCTTAAGGCTGCAATGCTTTGAGGCTTAAAAGGGGGGGCCGAATGGACATCCACAAGAATGCCCGGCTGACGCCGAATGCGTCGTATCGCTGAGCCGGGCCGGATCCGCTGCCTCTACACGCCGCTTCGGATCAGAAAGCTCCCTTCATAAGCTCAAGCGGGGCCATCGGAAGCCGTAGAGACGGCTCATGACGGCCGGCGCGTTTTCGGCGTCCTCCTGGCGCAAGATGAAGCGCTGGAGCTTGCCGCTGGGGGAGCCTCGGACCCTTTGGCGTTTCCCGGCCCCGATGGCCTCCACGGGAACCCCACTTCAAGGATTGACAGCGCTCACGCCCAGATGTGGCGTACAGTGATCCTCAACATGGGATCGGCAGTGGGAGTGGGACGATGCCCCTGAATGCAAAGCCCGGCTCGGCCTCGCGCAGGCCGGATATCCCCTATCCGCCGTGGCGCGACACCTGCACAGCGCTGTATCTTTATGCGCAGATCGTTGGCAAGTATCGCCTGGCGCGGACGCCACGTCGGCGTTGCCCTGGTGCGCCGCGGCGTGGAGGATGCCCGGGCAGAGGGCCGCAAGGTCATCGCGCTGTGCCCATTTGCCAAAGCTCTGATCTCACGCCACCCAGAATGGCAGGACGTCCTGGCCCAGTGACGATCGACAGCCGCCGAGGATGCACGGCGAGTACATCCGAGCCGGGCACCCTCGCCGGCAACTTCGGCACCGAATCGCCCTCGCAACCGCCGCATCCTGACGCCGACATCATCCTGAAAACCCACCTCGCGCTGTTTCGCGGCAGTACGCAAATACGCGCAATTGCGCTAACAATCTGAAAACATTGCGTCTTTGTCCAGAGTACTTATCCTCCCCATCATTACACCCCGCGGAGATCGCGCCTTTGCTTAACGCGCTCGACCCCAACCTGATGACCGCCGCCGAGCGGCTCACCGAGATCGGCGAGATCCTCGCCGCCGGCATTCTCCGCCTGCGGGCGAAGCGCCTGGAGACCGGCGACCGCAGAGACCTTTCCCTGGACTTCCCCGCCCACCGGAGCCGTCATGGCCGGAACCAACGAAGAAGAGAAAGGCCATGAATGACAGTGTGTTGGCACAACTGGCGGCGCTGCCGGGGAAGACGCTCTTAGAGCTGAAGCAGCTCTGGCGTGAGCTCTATGATCGCGAGCCGCCATCCGGCA
>CAZLYT010000416.1:0-5342 GCA_964563515.1 uncultured Candidatus Competibacteraceae bacterium
CGTCGTGCTCGTTCAGGCACCATTCCCAGACGTTTCCCGACCCATCGAGCACGCCGTAGGGGGAGGTGCCCTGGGGGTAGACGCCCACCGGGCTGGTCTCGGCGAGGTAGTTCGGGCCCGCATCGCCCAACGTCTCATCGATGTTCGCAAACCCCGGGCAGTAGCCATCGCCCCAAGGGTACTCGTGCCCGGCACTACCGCGAGCCGCCTTTTCCCACTCCTGCTCGGTGGGCAGCCGTACGACGGTGCCCTCGGCGAGCCCCAGCTTCGCCGATAGCCAGCGGCAGAAGGCAACAGCCTCGTACCAGCTCACCGTCTCGCGGGGGCGATTCGGCTGCGACCATCGTGGGGCGGCGGGCGCCTCGATGCGCTGGGCCAGGCCCTCGCGCCAGCGATCGCTCTCATATCCGCCGTCGTCGATGAAGACTTGGAATTGGGCGTTGGTGATCGGAACGCGAGCAATGCGGAACGCCGGCAGTGTCAACCGCTCGCCCTGCTGATAGATGCACTCCCCCAACGGAATTTCGACCCAGTCGATGTCTGGCAGGCCGTCAGCTCGGAGCCCGACGCCCGGCCGCTCATCAAGGCCCAGGATCCCGAGCAGATCCCAGATTCGCGCTCGCACACGGGGCTCGATGGCTTCGCAGAGCGGGCTTTCGAGGACGGCTTTACCTGCCTCCCTCAGGGGGGCGTGGAAGCGATCCGCCCGCCAGTTGCGTCCGTGGGCGATCTCGAGGATGTCCGTGACAAGGAGAGCGGTAGCGGCGTTCGCCTGCAACGAGCCGGGCTCCAGCCGCGGCAGCAAGGCTTCGAAGATCCGCAGGACCGCGTGAGGCTCCAGGCTCTCGGCAAGGGCGCCGAAGAGGAACCCGAGTGTCAGCCGCCAGCCGGGAGACTCGGCCCGGGCCGCCAACAGCGCGGGCACGTCGTCCCGGCGACGAACCAGGCGGGTGGCCGCCAGGAACTCCTGAAAGCTGAGATGGTAGAAGGCAGCCCGCCTCTGGCCGCGAGGGAGTAGCAGCCCGGATAGCGACAGCAGGCGCTCGCGCTGTCCAATGATTTGCGCATCGCTCCCGGCATAGTCGAGGCTGGATTGGCTGTAGTCCGCGAGGACGCTGTCGACCTCGCCGTAGGTCACCTCGGCAGCCGGTGTTTCCCGAGACAGGCCGACGGCCTCGCCGGTGTGCATGCCGAGCGCGATTGCGGCGAGCTTCCAGCGGCTCTGCTCGCATTCGTTCTCGTCGTCGAAGCGCCGGTGCAAGACGAGGTTGAGCACGCTGTCGTAGAGCTTGTAGCGGTCATGGGGCAGCCTTTGACCCTCGTCGTACTTGACGCAAAGTGCGGTGAGGAGGAGTGGGCTTTCGCTGAGCTCACGCAGTACCGGGCGCTGCTGCAGTTCGCCCAGGAGGCCAGCGGTTTTCTCCCTGCGGTGGGCTGGGTCTACGGCTGCGTACCAGCGTTCCGCGAAGGTCTCCTGCAGCTCTCGCGGCAAGCCCAGAAGCGTTGCGTCCTCGACAGCCAGTTGGCGGCGGTCCTCTGGCCTGAGGCCGTAGGGGCGGCTGGTCACCATCACCCGGTGGCCAGCCCCCAGCCATCCGGGCAGTGCGTCGGCGAGGCCGGTCAAGAGGTTCTGCCGAGGGTGTGGCTCTCCGGATCTGGGCTCGCCCAGCCGCTCCGGTACCTCGTCTACGCCGTCGAGAATGATGAGGCAGCGACCATGGGCCAACTGCCAGCGCAACGCCGCTCCAGTGAGGCCACCGGGTGCGCACGCATCGAGCCAGCAACAGAGGGAGTCTTCGAGTTGCTTGCGGGTCCAGTGCCCCGTGCCGCTTAAGCACTCGCGCTCTCCCGCCCACTCTCGGAGTCGGCAGAGCACCGGGAACAGTCCTGTGAGACCATCCGGCAGGCGTTCCGGGAATTCTTCGGAGGTAGGTACTGGGTGAGCCGGAACGGCTCCGCTTGCGACCACCAGGGCCACCCAGCGACAGAAGGTGGACTTGCCCGAGCCGGGCGCGCCTGGCACGTAGATCGAGCGCTTGCCTAGGCGGTTCAACAGCAGCTCCGGCTGCCCCTCGCGTCGCAGCCGAAGCTCGACGCGCCCGTCTTCGGTCTTTTCGGTGCCATCATCGCTGGCCGCCGGATGGGTCACCGCCGGCACGTAGACGTGATTCAGGCGGACGTTCACCGTGTCCTGGAGATCGAGCCCGAGCAGCTCGATGGAGGTGCAGGTCTCCTTCAGCCACGCCAAATAGCGTTGGCATTGATCGGCGATCTCCGACACACCGCTATCGCGCTTGGCCCATCCTCGTTTCTCTTTCCACTCGACGAGTGCGTGATAGACCTCCTTTTCGAGCTGATCCGGATTGGCGAACTGCGCGCGTACGTAGCGGTTCAGCTCGGCTTTGAAGGCGGCGAGCTGGTCGATATCCCGTTCGATGCGGCTGCGCTTCAGTCGCCGCTCCTCCGCATCGGCAATGCTACCGGCCTGACAGTACAAATACCCGTCGGTATGCTGGCGAGGCCAGTCCGCTTCCTCGTCAACCAGGAAAGCCAGCACATCGATGGGCCTTACCCAAGCACGCTTGCACTCGAGCCAGGTGATGCTTTTCTCACCCTGGTCAGGCTGGTCCTCGGGCACCCAGCCGTAACGATGGGCGACGATCACCACTAACACGTCCGCCTCGTCCACCTGCTCCATGCACTCGGGCGATGAGAGCTGACCGGTGGCCGCCCAATCCTCTTGCCTGACAGGCTGGCAGCGTGCACGCAATATCGCGTTGATTGCGGCCGGGCGATACTTTTCTCTCAAATCCTCGGACGTAGACGAGACAAAGACCTTGGGGATCGAGTCGGAACTCTGGGTCATTTCCATCCCACCAGCGGGCAGTTTCCTTCGATTCGCAGTCTAGGCAGCCCAGCAAAAGCTACCAACCCCCTCACCGCCGCTGCTGCACCCAGAGCCCGCTGCCGGCGTTGAAGGTGAGGATGCGGTCGGAGGTGACCACCAGCGCGCCGTAGTCCTTGGCTTCCACCCGTTCGATGGGCTCCTTGACTCGGCGCCATTGCGGCGACCAGCCGGGGCCGAGGGCGCTGTAGCCCAGCAGCCGGTCGTTGGTGATCACGATGGCTACCGCCTCGGCCACTACCTGCTCTTCCACGCGTTCCTTGGCCATGAGGCGAATGGTGTCCATCCGGTTGAGGCGGGTGTTGGCCGCCACCAGCTCGTCCTCGTCCTGGATCAGGAACACGCCCTGGGGAACCGCTTGCGCCGAGGCGACCAGGGGCACGGTGAAAGCGACGATCAGTGCTGTCAGCCATGCGGCAAGTGTGGCCACTGCAGCATTGGCGATTGGCGCCCACAGCACGGGAGGCCGGGAATTTTCTTGCACCCGACCGGCCCAAGGATTACAACCCGCCGACCACAACCGCATTGGAGAGAGCCTGCCCCTCATGAAGGAGTCCAGTCCTCGCACGATCTACCTCAAGGATTACCGGCCGCCTGACTTTCTGATCGACCGCACCGAGCTGCGTTTCGAACTGGGCGAATCCGGAACCCGGGTGAGCGCGCGACTGCATGTGCGTCGCAACGGCGCTCCAGGGCGGCCGTTGATTCTCGATGGTCAAAAGCTCGAGCTGGTGGCACTGAGCCTGGATGGCCATGAGCTGCCTGCCCCGAGCTACCGCGTCGACGACGACTTTTTAACCATACCCGAGGTGCCCGATCGCTTCACGCTCGAGCTCGCGACGCGGATCCATCCGGAATCCAACACCGAGCTGGAAGGGCTCTACCAATCCGGGGGCAACTTCTGCACTCAGTGCGAAGCCGAGGGCTTCCGCAAGATCACCTACTACCTGGATCGACCCGACGTGATGGCGCGCTTCAGCACCACCATCGTGGCGGATCCAGCGCGCTATCCGGTGATGCTCTCCAACGGCAACCTGGTAGCCGAGGGCGAGCTCGACGACGGCCGGCATTGGGTGCGCTGGGAGGATCCCTACCCCAAGCCCTGCTATCTGTTTGCCCTGGTGGCCGGGGATCTCGCCTGTGTGGCCGACACCTATACCACCAGCTCCGGGAGGGACGTCTCTTTGCGCCTGTACGTGGAGCACGGCAACGAGGATCGCTGTGAACATGCCATGCGCTCCCTCAAGAAGGCCATGGAGTGGGACGAGCAAACCTTCGGTCTGGAGTACGACCTGGACATCTACATGATTGTCGCGGTCGGTGACTTCAACATGGGGGCGATGGAGAACAAGGGCCTCAACATCTTCAACACCAAGTACGTCCTGGCCCGCGGCGACACCGCCACCGACGCCGACTATCGCGGCATCGAAGGCGTCATCGCCCACGAGTACTTCCACAACTGGACCGGTAACCGAGTGACCTGCCGCGACTGGTTCCAGCTCAGCCTCAAGGAGGGGCTGACGGTGTTCCGGGACCAGGAGTTCTCCGCCGACATGGGCTCGCGGGCCGTGCAGCGTATCGGTGACGTCAGGATGCTGCGGGCGGCCCAGTTCCTCGAGGACGCGGGGCCTATGGCGCATCCCGTGCGTCCCGAGTCCTATATGGAAATCAATAACTTCTACACCGCCACCGTGTACAACAAGGGGGCCGAGGTGGTGCGCATGATCCGCACTCTGGTGGGTCGTGAGGGCTTTCGGCGGGGCATGGACCTGTACTTTGCCCGCCACGATGGCCAGGCCGTCACCTGCGACGACTTCGTGGCCGCCATGGAGGCCGGCAATGACGCGGACCTCAGCCAGTTCCGCCTGTGGTATGCCCAAGCCGGTACGCCCTTGGTCAGCGCCCGCGGTGAGCACGACCCTGGCTCCGCCACCTACACCTTGACCTTGACGCAAAGCTGCCCGCCGACGCCGGGTCAGCCCGACAAGCAGCCTTTCCACATCCCGGTGGCCGTCGGCCTGGTGGGGAAGAACGGTGAGGACCTGCCGCTACGGTTGCTCGGTGAGGACGAAGGCGGTGAGGCGGGTAGCCGGGTGCTGCACTTGCGCCGATCCGAGGAGAGATTCCGCTTTCAGGATGTACCCGCCACCGTGGTGCCGTCGTTGCTGCGTGGATTTTCGGCCCCGGTGCGTCTGGAGCACGACTACACCCTGGAGCAGCTGGCGTTCCTGCTGAGCACCGACTGCGACCCTTTCAATCGCTGGGAAGCGGGGCAGCGCCTGGCGAGCGCCGTCATCCTGGAGGTGGCCGCCGCGGTGGGCGAATCGAGATCGTTCGAAGTCGACCCCAGGCTGGTTGAGGCATTTGGCGCTCTGCTCGCCGACGAGACCGTCGACCGTGAGCTCAAGGCCCTGATCTTGGAGCTGCCCAGCGAAAG
>CAZLYT010000417.1:0-14934 GCA_964563515.1 uncultured Candidatus Competibacteraceae bacterium
GAGCGCCTGGATGGGCTGGAGGGCCGCTTGCGCCGGGTCGAGTCCGCGCTGCGCCGAGGTGAATTGCAGCCGCGTTTCGAGCCCGCCGCACCCCAACAGGGAACGGCACCGGTAGACGTGGCTGCCCGCCTGGCTCGCAACGGCAGCAGCGTCGAAGAGTTGATGAACGTGTGCAAGCTGGGGCGCGGCGAAGCCGAGCTCATTCGGGTGCTCTACGGTGGTGATCGCGCCGCCTGAGACGCGGTGCCGCCGCCGTAGCGGCGGCGCCGGTTTTCCGGCGTTCCCGGCCGGAGCCCTGCCGTCGATCATGGCGAGCGTAAAAAACTATAAATATCATTAACATAATATAAGGCACGGGGATTGCTTGGGATCGGCTAAACACGCCCCTCCTCGAGCCGGGAACCCGCGTTCATGACAGCAACGACTCGTGCCTTGCCATCCCTGGATGCCTCCAGCCCCGGCATCTTGGCGGCGACACCCGTCGACCCGGACAGGGC
This sequence comes from uncultured Candidatus Competibacteraceae bacterium, assembly GCA_964563515.1. GTDB lineage: Bacteria > Pseudomonadota > Gammaproteobacteria > Competibacterales > JAHEDQ01 > CAZLYT01. The sequence continues at coordinate 498 of CAZLYT010000417.1, forward strand.
CGAGGCGATCGGGAGCTTGTGGTCGCTCATCACCGCGTTGCAGAAAACGCTGGAGCTGGACCCACTGGTGGCGCTGATACACCAGCAGGTGCTGCTGCTGGTCGACCACAGTGGCTGTCGATTCCGCAATCCAGGCCTCGAAGTGGATTACGCCGTTGGCGTCCGCAGTGGCCATCGGTGTGCATTGCAGTTGGCCGTGGAAGGCGAGGTGGTTGGCGAGATCAGCTTCTATCGGCACCGCCGCTTCAGCGCCGAGGAGCAAGCGTTACTGGAAAACCTGTGCTCCCTGCTGCACTTCCCCCTGCGCAACGCGGTAGCGTTCGCCCTGGCCTTGCGCGGCTGTCGTTGCGATAACCTCACCGGCATCGGCAACAGGGCAGCGCTGGAGGAAGCTCTGCGCCGGGAGCTCGAGCTGTACCGGCGCCGGCTGGAACCATTCGCCGTGTTGGTGCTGGACCTGGACCACTTCAAGCAAGTCAACGACCGCCACGGTCATCTAGCGGGCGACCGCGTCCTCAGGACCGTCGCCGACACTATCGGCGGCAACCTACGCTCGACCGATCTGCTGTTCCGCTACGGGGGAGAGGAGTTCGTCGCGTTGCTCAGTCGCACCACCGGATCCGATGCCCGACGCGTCGGGGAGCGGGTCAGGCGGCGGGTGGAGCGCCTCTCTCACGGGGAGCTGGGCGTTGTGCCCAGCGTCACAATCAGCATCGGCTGCGCCGCAATGCGCGGCGGCGATAGCGCCCACGGCTTGCTGGAGCGAGCGGATTGGGCTCTCTATCAGGCCAAGAACGCAGGCCGCAACCAAGTTCACCTGGCGGCCTGAGCCGGCGCCCACCAGACCCGCTCGAGCCAGTCCGCTGCCCATGAAGCGTCGCCGTCTCTCCCGGCGCGGCCGCGAACTAGGCAGCTGCGCTATTGCGCGCCATCAGCTCCACGCAGGCTTCCCGCCAGCGTGGCAGCCGGTGGGTCAAGCCGAGGGCGTCCAGATAGTCGAGGTCGATCTCGTCGCAGGTAGCGGCGCCGACCGGGCCAAGTTCTTGGGCGAAGACATTGGCCACATGTACCGCGGTGATGGCGCTGAACTTGTCGGTGGGTGCAGTGGCGCTGTCGTGGTGGAATGCCACGGCCTGGACAATGGCGTCCGGTAAGCCCCAGATGCCCAGCAGATAGGCGCCCAGTCCGGCGTGGGTGGCGCCGAACTCCAGGTCTTCCACCCGTGCCAGCGCGTACTCCTCGCGCTCGGCCAGCTCCCGCACCCGTTGGTACTCCTCTGGCATATTCGAGGCCAGGATCAGCTTGCCCACATCGTGCAGCAGCCCTGCCGTGACGGCGTTGCCCACGATTTCCTTGTCGGCTTTTTCTTCGACGCAGATCTGCTTCGCCAGACTGCCCACCAGTGCGCTATGGGACCATAGCTCCTGCATGTGTAGACCGCCCATGTCGTCGTTGCCGAGCTCGCTGAAGACCTTGGCCGATAGCACCAGGGACTTGATGGCGTCGAGCCCCATCAGGCTTACGGCGCGGTCGAGGTCGGCGACTCGCTTGCTGAGGTTGAACAGCGCCGAGTTCACTAGCTGCAAGACCTTGGCGGCCATGGCAGGGTCCTGAGCGATGATCTGGGCCACTTTGCGGATCGACGGCTCCGGGGTCTGCAGCTCCTGCACCACCTCCGTGTATAGGGTCGGCAGGCTGGGCAGGCGTTCGATCCGCGCGATCAGCGGCATCAGGGAGGGCTCATCGTGAAGTAGCTCGCGCAGCGACAAGGCATTGGATACCGCCTGCTTGAGGGTATCCGGATCGCAGGGCTTCGACAGGTACTGATGGGTGGCGCCCACCGAGCGCATGATCAGCTCCTTGTCGGAGTACCCGGACAGCACGATGCGCACGATATGGGGATGTCGACGCAGCACTTCGTTGAGCAATTGGGCGCCGTCCATGCCGGGCATCCGCATGTCTGAGACCACTACGTGGAAGGTGCTCCGGGAGAGAGTCTCGAGCGCCTCGGCGCCGCTGCCGGCGAAGACCATTTCCCAATCGGCGCGCATGCCGTGGAGCACGCGGCGCAGACCGGAAAGTACGTTGGGTTCATCGTCGACGAAGAGAACGCGGACTTTCTGCATGCTCGTTTCCATGATCACTCGGTGTCTTGACACTCGGCAGCCCGGTCAACCAGCGGCAGCCGCACGGTAAAGGTGGTGCCGTACTCGTCTTCGGTCTCGAAGAAGATCTCTCCCTGATGCTTATTGACCACAACGTCATAGGCGATCGCCAGACCCTGACCCGTTCCCTCACCGACCTTCTTGGTGGTGAAGAACTGATCGAATATCCGTGCCCGGTGCTCGGCTGGGATGCCACCGCCTGTGTCGGAGACTGTCAGCTCGGCCCAGGGGTCGGCGCGACGGCTGCGCACCTGAATGCGCCCCTTCACCGAGGTGTTCCCGTTTGCGTTGTCGCGAATGGCGTGGGCAGCGTTCACGATCAGGTTCAGCGTCACTTGATTGAACTCCTGGGGCAGACAGGGAACCGGAGGCAAGTCCGGGTCCAGGTCCGTCTCCATCTCGGCCACGTACTTCCACTCGTTACGCGAGACGATGATCGTGTTCTGCACCGCTTGATTGAGATCGGTGTCGCTCTTGTCATGGGTGCCTGGATGCGAGAACTGCTTCATGGCGCGAACGATGCTCGCCACGCGACCGAGACCTTCCTCCGACTGCTGCAGTGCCACCGGCACCTCATCGCAGAGGAACTCCAGGTCGGCGTCGCCGGCGAGCTTCACCAGCTGCGCCAGGTGAGCTGTGGGATCTCCCGGTTCGCCACCGTTGGCCAGGTCACGCAAGTGCTGCAGCAGCGGCTCGATGGTGCCGAACATGTCGCGCAGGAAGCGTGTGTTGTCGCCGACGTACTGGATCGGCGTATTGATCTCGTGGGCAATGCCCGCCGCCAAGTGGCCAATCGACTCCATTCGCTGAGCCTGCGCCAGCTTGCTTTCCAGCAGCCGGCGAGCGGTGACGTCGCTGCCCATGAGCAGGCAGGCGAGCTCGCCGCCGCCGGCTGCTGCGTCCACCGGGATGACCGTCAGCCCCAGGATTCCTTCATTGCCATCTGGCCGCTGGTAGGCCACGTCGTCTACTCGCAGCGGTGCCCCGGTTTCGAATGCCCGATCGATGGCGGCGTCCGTATCCAGATTCCAGTTCGGATGCAGCTTCCGCAGGGGCATGCTGAGTGTCGCCTCCGCGGGCATACCCAGAGTGCGGGCGGCGGAGGGATTCCAGTCCAGCACCCGGCGCTCGCCATCGATGACCACCAGAAACGAGGGCAACGCGTCCAGGACAGCGCGGGCCACAGATGGCTGGAGACTGGGTGCAGAGCGGTGTGCGTCGCCCACGGGAAGACAGTTGGAATGCATTGCAGCTACCTGCAAGCGACCGATTGGCGGCCAGACTAGTTCGACCACCGTTGGATGGGTGGCAGTCTCAGGAGGTATCGGCAACGCCCGCCGGGACTTTAGGCCAAGTTTCGGCCGCTAGCAGACGGCCTCATGTGCCACCAGGTAACCCATTGACATGCTTGATGTAGACCCTCAAGAACCCTGTTGGCTGCGCGACAGCACACGGATGCAGGCGGGGCGGAAACTTGTGCCAACCCACCTCAGCCGGGGCTCGCGACCGCATGCAGCCTGGCATTGGGATGGATCTTGGAATCTGTCCGCTGCCACGGCGTCGGGCTCAAGTTTCGACCGCGCCCACCGATACCCATGGTGAACCCCGGGACGAAGGCTTCATCCCGGCGTCGTGGTGGCGGCTACTCGCCCTCTTGGAGGCGTCTCCTTGGATCTCGCAACCCTTCTGGGCCTGGTTGGCGCGATTGGCATCATCCTGACCGCGATCCTGCTCGGCGGTAGTGCCGGCGTCTTCTTCAATATGCCGAGCATTCTGATCGTGATCGGTGGCACTTTGTTCGCCAACCTGATCAAGTTCCCGCTTGGACACACGCTCGGCGCTTTCAGAGTGGCCATGAAAGCATTCCTGCACAAAGCGGAACCGCCGGAAGCGCTCATCGCCGAGGGGGTCGAGCTCGCCGGCATCGCGCGCAAAGAGGGGCTGCTGGGGCTGGAGAGCGTGGAGATCAGCAATGCCTTTCTAAAGAAAGGCATCCAACTCGCCATCGACGGACACGAACCCGACTTCGTGGCTCGGGTGCTCTCCAAGGAGATCAATCTCACCATAGAACGCCACGAGCAGGGCCAGGCCATCTTCAAGGGCTTCGGGGATTCGGCACCGGCCATGGGCATGATCGGCACCTTGATCGGGCTGGTGCAGATGATGTCGAACATGTCCGACCCCAAAGCCATTGGTCCGGCCATGGCGGTTGCGCTTCTGACCACCTTGTACGGCGCGGTCATCGCCAGCGCCGTGGCGCTGCCGATTGCCGATAAGCTCGCGCACCGAAGCGCCGAGGAGCGGCTCAACAAATCGTTGGTGCTGGAGTCTATAGCGGCCATTCAGGAGGGCCTCAATCCTCGCGTGATGGAAGAGCTGCTAAAGACCTACCTGCCCCCCAGCAAGCGCGAGACCGAGACCAAGGAGGCGGCCTGATCGGCTGTTGATTTAGGCAGCGGGATGGACGAGCGACCGTGTAAGAAATGTGCGCCCGGCGCACCGGCTTGGGTAATGACCTTCGCCGACCTGATGTCCCTGCTGTTGGCCTTCTTCGTGCTCTTGTTCTCCTTCTCGGAGCTCGACAAGCAGAAGTTCAAGGAGCTGTCTGGATCCATGCGCGACGCGTTCGGTGTGCAGCGCGAGATTCGGGTCCGGGAACCGCCGAAAGGCGTCAACATCATTGCCCGCGAGTTCAGCCCGGGTCGCCCCGAGCCCACGCCGCTGAACGTGGTCCGGCAACAGACCACCGCCGACCTGCGACCGCACCTGGTGGTCGCCCGGAGAACCCAGACGGCTCGAGAGGACCACCTGCTGGAGCTGCATGCTCGCTTCGTGCGCCAGCAACTTGCCGAGGAGATTCGACGGGGCGTGGTGGAAGTGGAGACCGAGGGGCAGCGGGTCATCATTCGGATCAGGGAGCGGAGTTCATTCGCTTCTGGTAGCGCGGACCTGCAGCCCGGCTTCGAGCCGGTCATGGATAAGATCGGCACCGTGTTGCGGGAGATCGGCGGCACCGTCGTGGTGGCAGGTCACACCGACAATGTCCCTATTCACACGCCGCGATTTCAGTCCAATTGGGAGCTCTCGGCGTCCCGAGCTGCCACTGTGCTGCACGGCATCGTGGCCAGTAGTGGTGAGGCCGAATCCCGCTTTCAGCTAGAGGGCCATGCTGATACCCAGGCGGTGGACAGCAACGACACCCCGGAGGGGCGGGCGCGCAATCGGCGGGTGGAGATCACATTGGTGAGGGACGACGTGGTGCCACAGCAGGCAGAGCACAGCGTCCACGACTCCGACGTCGCTGCGGGCCGGCGCGGCAGCGGAGACGCTGCCCGCAGGGGCGCTGCCATTGGCGCGGCGCCAGAGCTCGCTGGGTCGAGGGCGCCACAACCATGAAGCGGGCGGCCAACGAAGAGCGGCGCAGCTACTTCCGCATCGAGGACGAGGTGTTGCTGGACTATCGCCGGCTACAGCCGAACGAGAACCTGGAGCAGCTGCCAGAGGATTGTGCCGATGCACTAGACGGATTCGCTCTCCAGAGCAAGCTGGGCAGCCTCTCGCGCCGGTTGCGTCCCGCGCTGACCCGAATGCGCCATCACCAGCCAGAGTTTGCCGACGCCCTGGCCGCGCTCGACGACAAGGTCGAAGCCGTCGCTGCGGTATTGCTCGCCCAGCAACTCGGCCAGCTGGGCAGCCGGAGTCGCCGAGTCAGCCTTAGCGCCGGCGGCCTGGCCTTCCATGTCGCCGAGGCCATTCCCGCAGGCGCTGGGCTCGAGCTACGGCTGGTGCTATTGCCTTCTTTTGCCGGGCTCACGGCGCGAGTGCGAGTCGAACGCTGCGACCGGCAGCCGGACTTTCGGGATGGCTTTCCCTACCGCATCGCCGCGGCGTTCAGCGCAGTCAGCGAAACCCATCGCGCCTTGCTCGTGAAACACGGTCTGGCTCGGCAGGTAGCTCGACGCCACAGCTGAGCCGGGGCAGTAGGCGCCGAGTCCCTCTGACCCAGGTGCCGCTCGTGGGCCCGCCGTTCCCATCCGCAGCAACAGGCGCGGGCTGTCGTCTCCGAGCTTTGACTCGAACGGGGTGGCGGCAGGCAGTGATGCAATCAACCGCTCAGGTGGGACTGGATGACTGCGCGAACCCGTCAGCAATCCCAGCAGCAGCTTGCGAGGCTGCTGCCGCTCCAGCGCTCCCACCCAGATCGGCAGCCGTGATTCCAGAACGAAGTCGGAGCGCCACAGCCTGAGCACGAGCCGAGTGGCTTGGTCGGGTTCCGTCCTCACCATGGCGAGTGCCTCGTGGTGGCCGCCATGGGCTTTGGGGAGCAGCGGTAGAGCTGCAGCCGAGGCGTCAGGTTTGAGCCACAGCAGTATGGCCTCCAGGCCGAGCGGCGGTGGCCTGTGCCAGCCTGCCGCGTGCAACTGGCGCTCGATCTCCGGCAAGTGACCTGCCCATTGAACCGTCAGCGGCACGGACGCGGTGCCCGGCAAGTCGACTCGTTGGGTCGGCAGCATGGCACCCGCCGACGACCACCATTGGTCGGTGGCAATGGTGACACTGGGGGGAGATTCACTCACTCGCGCCAGATCCCGCGGCATGCCGAGAACGGCATAGCCGGTGACCGTTGACACCAGGACCAGCGCCACCGCGATCTCCAGGCGTGCCACCGGCAGCGGCCGCTGTCGTCTGCGGCGGTAGGCGACCCCTACTACTGCCGCCCAGGTCAGCCCCAGTAGCCCGCCCAGCAGCGAGTCTGCCGGCCAGTGTGTACCCAAGTACAGTGCTGCTAGCGTCACCAAAATGATGGCCATGGCGGCCATGCCGTAGTGAATCGGACGGCGAGCAGGTGCTGCCTCGCCGGCGAGCAGGGTCGCCAGGAATCCAAAGCTGACACCGGCCAAAGCTGCCTGGGGACTGGCCAGCAGCAGGTCGCTCGTCTGCCCGGGCGCGGGCGCCGTAAGCCAGGCGTGGGCCGCCGATAGCAGTGCGCCGAAGACGATGGCCGCGAGCCAGTGACGGGCTGCGCCGACCGCGCGGGCCGTCAGTAGGACTGCTAGAACAACCACCGCCAGCAGCGTTTGCGCTGGCCACGCGCCGATAGCTCCGATCAGCAGCATGATCTGGTCGCCCCAAGGGCTGCGCAGTGAGGCCATCAGATTGGGCAGCGAGTCCTCGCCGCGGGGGCCAATCAGGGCTGGCGTCAGCAGCGTGGCAGCCAGTAGCAGGCTTGCGGCCGTCATCAGTGCCGGCGCCTCGGCGTGGCCGGGGACGACCAGTGCGTCTCCCAGCCGACCCAGCAGGGGATGCCGATGGCTCCACGCGGTGAGCCGATTCAGCCAGGATTCCATGTGGGGTGCCAGCCACTGCCATAGCTGCACCGCCAGCCAGGCACTGGTCCAGAGCACTGCCAGCAGCAGCAGCGCCAGCACCGCCAGGCGCCAGGCCACCTGCGCAGCAATCTCCAACGACGCTGCGAACACCATCCCCGGCAACAGATAAGCCGGGGCCCACAACAGGGCGGAGCCAAGGTTATAGCCCAGAAAACGCAACGGGCTCATGCCGAGCATGCCGGCAACCGCAGGCACGGTAGCCCGTAGCGGTCCAACGAAGCGTCCCAGCAGCACGCTCTTGCCGCCGTGGCGCTGAAAATACGCCCGGCCTCCCTCGATCCACTGGGGATGGCTGCGAAAAGGCCAGATTCCCACCAGGCTCTCGCGGAAGTAGCGGCCGACGAAGAAGCTCAGGCCGTCACCGACCACGGCGCCGGCAACGGCCCACGCCACCGTAGGCCAGAACTTCAAATTACCGATCTCGATCAGCGCTCCGAAGGCGAGCATCAAGGCCGCACCCGGTATCACGATACCCAGCACGACGAGGGACTCGGCCATGGCCACCACAAAGACGATCAGGCCCGTGAGATGGGGGTGGGCGTGGACCCAGTCGAGAATGGTCTGGATGGCTTCCATCGGTGTGGTCGCGGCTTAACTATCTGCTTCCTTGGCGTCAACAGATCGTCGGCCGAAGCGCCGCGACCGGAGGCAAGAATAGGCTCAGAAGTAGGGTGTGATCCGGTTTGCCAAGCTCAATACCACGTCGCGGGCCCGGGCGGCGTGGGCGCTTGGCACACTGAGGGTGCTGCCGTCTGCCAGTTGCAGCTGCAGCCCGCCATCAGGCTGCTCGTGCACGCCGGTGAGGGGCGCCAGGCTGGGCTCAGCACCGCCGCTCTCCGGGGCGACTTGCAACAGCACATCGCCTCCCGCTTCCAGGCTGGCCCCTACTAGGCGCATCGGTTGTCCCGCGTCGCTGCCGCGCGAGCACAGGATGCACCGAATGCTGCCAAGGCCCGGGTGGAAGAATTCGATGCCGTGTTCCTCCACCAACGCCTCACAGCCGACGCAGGACGCGTCCGGCTGCCTCCACGGTGGCCGAGACCTCCATCTCCCCATGGGCTGAGGAGACGAATCCGGCTTCGAAGGCCGAGGGTGCCAGATACACCCCCTCCGCCAACATGCCGTGGAAGAAGCGCTTGAAGCGCTCCAGGTCGCAGGCGGTGACTTGCTCGTAGTTGCTGACTCGTTCGGTGTCGGTGAAGAACAAGCCGAACATCCCGGGAACGTGATTGGTGGTCAGGGCGACACCTGCCGCCAGGGCCTCAGCTGCAATGCCATCCATGAGCGCCTGGGTGTGAGCTTCGAGGCGATCGTGAAAACCGGCCTCCGAGACCAGCTCCAAGGTGGTGAGGCCCGCCACCATGGCCACCGGGTTCCCGGACAATGTGCCGGCCTGATAGACAGGGCCCAGTGGTGCCAGGTGCTCCATGATCTCGCGCCGCCCGCCGAAAGCACCCACCGGCATGCCGCCACCGATCACTTTGCCCAGTGTGGTGAGGTCGGGGCGAACGCCGTAGAAGGCCTGGGCGCCGCCGAGGGCCACCCGGAAGCCTGTCATGACCTCATCGAAAATCAATACCGTACCGCTGGCATCCGAGACTTCCCGCAGTGACTCCAGGTATCCCGGCTCCGGAGGAATGCAGTTCATGTTTCCTGCCACCGGCTCCACGATGATGCAAGCCACGCTGTCGCCCTCGCGGGTGAAGAACTCCCGCAGCTGCGCCTCGTCGTTGTAGCGCAGGGTGATGGTGTGCTCGACGAAGGACTTGGGCACGCCCGGCGAGCTCGGCACGCCGAGGGTGAGGGCACCGGAGCCAGCCTTCACCAGTAGCGAATCGCCGTGGCCGTGGTAGCACCCCTCGAACTTCACGATCCGGTCGCGCCCGGTGTAGCCACGGGCCAGGCGAATGGCGCTCATGGTGGCTTCGGTGCCGGAGCTGGTCATTCGCACCAGGTCCATGGAGGGCACCAGCTCACAGACTTTCTCGGCCATCCGGGTCTCGATCTCCGTAGGCGCGCCAAAGCTCAGTCCATCGCGCGCTGTCGCCTGGACTGCCTCGATCACCCGCGGATGCGCATGGCCGGCGATCATGGGCCCCCAGGAACCCACGTAGTCGACGTAGCGCCGGCCGTCAGCGTCGTAGAGGTAGACGCCTTCCGCCCGCTCGATGAACAACGGTGTTCCGCCGACGGCCCGGAAGGCCCGCACCGGAGAATTGACGCCGCCGGGGATGCGCTTCTGGGCGGCGCTGAAGAGTGTCTCTGATCGGGTCATTGCTCGGTCTCGCCTGCAAGAGAGGATGAAGGTGCCTCGGTGGCGAACAGGGACCTGAATCCACGCGCCGCCGCCTCCACATCAGCCACCGCGAACAGTGCGCTGATGACGGCCAGAAGGCCGGCGCCATGGCGTAACAGTGTGACCGCATTGTCGGGGTCGATGCCCCCAATGGCGGCGATGGGAAGACTGAGCTCACGACGGGCTGCGCTCAGGAGCTCCGGCGGCGCTCGAACGGCGGCGGGTTTGGTCGGCGACGGGAAGAAGCTCCCGAACGCCACGTAATCGGCACCATTGGCGGCCGCCTGCCGCGCCAGCTCGAGCCGGTTGTAGCACGAGCAGCCGATGATTGCCTTCGGACCCAGCAGCTCGCGGGCGCCCGCCAGGGGCGCGTCCTGTGCCCCCAGATGAACGCCCGCTGCGCCCGCCTGGCGAGCCAGCGCCGGGTCATCGTTGACGATCAGTGGCACGCCATGGCTGCTGCACAGCTCGTTGAGCGCCGTCGCCTCCCGGCGGCGGCGCGCCGAGTCCGAGCTCTTGTCGCGGTACTGCACCATGACCGCTCCGCCGGCGAGGGCCTCGGCGACGGCGTCGACCAGCCGCTGACCGCGGGTGAGCTCGGTGTCGGTCACTGCGTAGAGACCGCGCCGGGGGCAGCAGCCGTCGTGGCCCTTTGCGCTAGCCATTTGGTCCGGCCGAGGTCCAGTAGGCCCGATTGGGTAGCAGCTGCCCCATGCCGGCACGGATGCCGTGAGCAAGCGCCGACCAGGTAAAGTGCTGGGCCTGATTCACTGCCGAAATTGGCTCATCGCCTTGCGCCAGCTGGGCTGCAATCGCTGCCGACAGGGTGCAGCCCGAGCCATGGTAGCCATTGGGCAAGCGGCGCCAACTACGGCTGTCCAGCAGCCGGTGATTGCCGTAGAGGCGGTTGACGACCTCCGTACCGGGCTCGTGGCCTCCGGTGATCAGTACGAAGCCGCAGCCCCGCTCCAGCAGCGCCATGGCGCAGGCGTCGAGATTGTCGGCCTCCGGCGCCAGCCGGCAAGCCTCGACGCTATTCGGCGTCATCACCGTCGTCAGCGGAATCAGCAGCGTGCGCAGCGCCTCTCCCAGGTCTTGACTGATCATGGTGGTTCCGGCCCCGGAGGCTAGCACCGGATCGAGCACCACCGGAATACGAGGGTAGTCCTGCAGCACACTGTGCACGCTTTGTACGATTTCGGTGCTGGCGAGCAGCCCGAGCTTGATGGCGGCAATAGGCAGATCCTCGAGCACGGCCCGGGCCTGCTCCACCACCAGGCCCGGCTCCATCGGTACGGTGCGCTGGACGTCCCGGGTGTCCTGCACCGTGAGTGCGGTGACTACGGTGGTGGCTCGGCAGCCCAGGCTGAACACGGTTTCGATATCGGCCTGAATTCCAGCACCGCCGGTGGGATCATGACCGGCGATACTCAAGACGATTGGCACTGGAGATGGGCCCTGGCCCATGCTGTTCCTCGCGATGGTTGGTGAGATTCGGGGCTACTATATCGGGCACGCGGCCCAGTCGTTGAGAGAACTCGTTTCAGGCAGTTGGTTTCAGATCTGCCGCCCAATGCGTGACGGCGCCCAAGGCGTCTGCTTTTGGGGTCAGCAATTCTAAGAGTTGTGCGGCCTCATTTCATCGTCCGGTGTGGCTTGGAGGGTTGTGGTGCCAGAGTCGCCGCGGCATCAAGTCGCTGCGACCGAGCTGGAGTCCGCCATGGGCGGAGACGATGCCACTGACCAAGCCCCGCCCTAGTGGAATCGACCTGGTTGCGCCTCCAGAAAGGCGGCAGCAAGAATCATTGCGCCGGCCGCAAGGAGACGGGGCGAGATCTCTCAATGCGGTGCCCCGGAGCGCGACCGAGCTCGAGCACCGCGAGCTTGTCATGGGGTGGGCCCACCCCGTCGATTTCTCCACCTCTCGTTCGACTGAGTAACGAATCAATCCAAAGTGGGTAACTCGTTGCCCGCCGTCCCTTCTCTAAGGAGGCTGCTATGCGATTCATGATCCTGGTCAAAGCCACCCCGGATTCGGAGGCCGGTGTGATGCCGAAAGAGGCGCTCATCGCCAAGATGGCGAGCTACCACGAGGAGCTAGCGAAAGCCGGCATCTTGGTGGACGCTTCGGGACTTCAGCCGAGCACCAGCGGCTGGCGCATCCAATACTCGGGGGAGCAGCGCACCGTCATCGACGGGCCCTTTGTCGAGACCAAGGAGCTGGTCGCAGGCTACACGATCATCCAGGTGTGCTCGAAACAGGAAGCTCTCGAGTGGACCAGACGCTTTCCAAATCCTGCCGTCGACGGCAAGGCAGCTCAGATCGAAGTGCGGCAATTGTTCGAGCTCGAGGATTTCGGACCCAGCGAGGCGATTGACCGATTTCGTGAGCTGGGAGTCGGTAACGGTACCTCAGCCTGACCCGCAGACCAGTCATCACTTCACGCACGCCAGCAAAAGGAATACACGTGTCCACCAAGATCTTCGTCAACCTGCCGGTTGAGGGCCTGGATCGGTCCATGACCTTCTTTCGAACGCTGGGCTTTGATTTCAACCCTCAGTTCACCGACGAGACCGCCGCGTGCATGGTTGTCGCAGAAAACATCTGCGTCATGCTGCTGACCCACGACAAGTTCAAGGATTTCACCCCTAAATCGATCTGCGACGCCAGCAAGAGCACCGAGGTGCTGGTGTGCCTCTCTCGCGAGAGTAGGGCTGAAGTCGATGACATGGTGCGCAATGCCGTCGCCGCGGGCGGCAGCACGTACAACGAGCCGCAGGACCATGGCTTCATGTACGGCCACGGGTTTCAGGACCCGGATGGACACATCTGGGAGCTGGTCTATATGGAGCCCAGCGCAGGCCAGGGGGGCTGATCGAGGCGGCGGTCCGCGCACCGGCGCGATCCATGGGAAGGGTCGCTGGGTGCTGTTTGCTGGCCCCAGCCGTCTGCTCATGTGGGGGAAAGCGTCTCGATCAACGGCAGCCCCTGCACTCAGGCCGCGGCGCAGCTCGGGGCGTCGTGGTCCTGAATGATGCTTTCAACCCAGGCCATGGCGTCCAGTTGAACCCGGTTCACTTCCGCGGGCTCAATGCCCAGTTGCTGCATCAGCGCGCGGGATTTGGCTTTATCACCGCTCTCCAGCGCTTGGGCGACCCTCAGATACGGCACCAGTGGGCCCTGGTCTTCCAGCAGCGTCTCACTGACTCGATCCGGAAGCCCCAGATCGGCGATCGCCTGCTCGAGCGGCACGTGCAGCAATAGGTCCAGCATCGAGAAGGTGCCGATTAGGAACATCAACCCTTGGTCGGCGGCGGAAAGTCTGCCCTCGGCCAATAGCTCGAGAGTTCGGCCTCGCTGCAGGCAAGTGGCGTAGAGCGCCTCGTGGCTGGGGCTCGATGTCTCCTGTCTGCGTCCCAGCAGATAGAGCGCGACCCAACGCAGAAGGCGCTTGTGGCCGAGCAGCGTAAGCCCTTGGCGTAGGCTGGTGACTTCCGTCTGGAGCCCGTGGGCAGCGGAGTTGGCGTATCGCATCAGCTCGTAGCTGAAGCCTACGTCTTGCTTGACCAGCGCCTCGATCTCTTCCACCTCGGCGCGTCGCGCCAGCAGGTTGACCACCCGTGAGACCAAGCGCTGGCTCGGAGTCAGGCTGTGCGCCCCAAGTACCTGAGGGGCGGCAAAGTAGTAGCCGCGGAAGTAGCTGAACTTGAGCTCGTGGGCGATGGCGTAGCGCTCGCGGGTGTCGACGCCGGTGGCAATAAGTGTGGCTCGTTGTCGCAGCAAACCCCCTACGCGATCGCGCAGCTGTAGAGGGCTGAACTGGTCCACGGGAATGCGCACGAAGTGGACCACTTCAAGGAGCTCGGGAGAGGCGCTGTCGAGGCCCAGGTCGAGTGAGATCTGGTAGTTGGAGGCGCAGAGCTCTCGACAGCGCTTTGCCAACCAGGGGTCTGGTCCCGACTTTAGGGTGAGTACCACGTGACTCGCGGGCAGCAGCTCGACGTAGCGGCTGCGCAAGATGTCGTGGGGTACCGGGACGTGCACCCGACGTTCGCCCAGGCGTCTCAGGTCAATGCCGTAAAGCGCCTCGAGCATCTGCCGAGCGAACTGGGCCACCTCGGCTGCGCTCAAGGACTTGCCTTCTACATCGGCGGTGGGCAGCAGCAGGTCGTACCCCACCATCTGCTGCCCGCGGTTGAGGATCGGCGCCCGGGATAGCAGCCCGCCGGCGAAGCCCGCAGCCGCCGCTTGCGCCTCCGCCGCTGGTGCGGCCGTTAGCGGTTGCCGAGTGTCCCCGGTAGCCTGCGCGACTCTAGCACCTGGACGGCGTGTAACCCCGACCCAAGCGAGCAGCACAACGATGACAACCGCAATTAGTCCCAAGTTCGTGGTCACGGCGGGCTCCCAGGCAGAGGCTTAGTGGCGAACTGACAGCGCCATAGGCCCTATCGGCGTGACCGCGGTAAATCTTTAGCCGCACGGAAGCTGCGGATGAGAACGAGCTCCGTGCAGATATGCCAGGGTCTGATAGTCGGCGCCCAGCTGGAGTCGGCAACAGGTAGGACTCTTGTCAGCAGCGTCCCGG
>CAZLYT010000418.1:0-3739 GCA_964563515.1 uncultured Candidatus Competibacteraceae bacterium
AGCAAGGGCTGTTCACCGCGGCTTGGGAGGAGCTCTACCCGGGCATGATCGAGTGGGTCAGCGGGGGAGCCGGAGGCGTGGTGTCGTCCGTGGTTCCGGGCACTCGCACTGTCTCCACCAGCGAGGATTTCGAAAAGCACAAAGGCGACGTGGTGAACTTCATCCCGCCCCAGTACGCCGCCGAGGTGGCGCACCGGGCCGACCTGGTCGACGATAGCGGCTGGTGCCCGATCGAGCAATCCACTTTCGAGTCCTCCCGCCATCCGGGCATCCACGTCATCGGAGATGCCTGCTTGGCGGGTGCGATGCCCAAATCCGGGTTCTCCGCCAACAGTCAGGCCAAGGTCTGCGCGGCGGCAATCGTTACTGGCCTGCGAGGCAGCGAGCTGCCGCCGCCGTCCTACGCCAACACCTGCTACAGTCTGGCTGGACCCGATTACGGGATCTCGGTGGCGGCGGTGTACCGGCTACAAGAAGGTGAGATTGCGGCTGTGGAGGGCGCGGGTGGCGTGAGTCCGAGCGATGCGACACCGGAGTTTCGTTCCCGCGAGGCGCGATATGCGGAAGGTTGGTACGACAGCATCAGCGCGGACACCTGGGGTTGAGCTCGGTCCCGGCTTGAGTATTGTTTGGGGCTGCAGCTATTGCCCGCGCCCCGCATAATGGCGCGCCATGATAGACACAGGGCCCGCCCGCATTCCTCGAATGTCCGTCTCCGACTTGCCTGCTACTCGCCGCCGCCTGCAACGGGCGCTGCTCGCCGTCCTCCGGGGGGATTCCCCGGGGATGGGATTGGCGGATCTGCAGTCTTGCCTGGCTGAGCTCGAAGCAGGCGCCGGTGTACCCGCCGCGCGCGAGCTGTGGGCCACGGGCGGCGAGCTGGTGAGCGGTCTGCGCAGTGACGATGACCCACCGGATCAAGCCAGCTTGAGATTGCTGGGGCAGCTCGATCGCGCCTTGCGCACACAGATTCAGGCCGGGGAGGAGGCCCTGGAAGACGCGAGTTTCGACGAGCTCGCGAACGCTTTCCGTCGGCATCCCCGGAGCCTCGCCTCGGCTGCCGTCGAGCCATCGCAACCACCGCCGGAGGCGCTAGCCGGTCTGGCGGCAGCCATGGCGTCGTTGTCATCCCATGCCGCGTGGTCAGGCCAGGCGCGCGGCGCCTCCTCGGCGCCGGTCAGGCCAGCGGCCCAAGAGCAGGAGTCGACTTCGGCTCCGGCCGCAGCAGCACCGATCTCGATGACACCGGTGCAAAACCCGGCAGATCGGGTTGCGCTGGCCAACACCTTTTCCCGCTTGGGCTGGGTGGCGCGTCAGGCCGCACGGGATCTGGGTCGCCCCGTGGAGCTGCACTGCAGCGGAAATGCGCTGGTCCCCCGCGAGCGCATGCGCCCGCTGCTTCCGCATTTGGAGTGCTTGGTGCGCAACGCCATCTACCTGGGGGTGGCGAGTCCCGAAGAGCGTCGGGAAGCAGGTTTGCCCAGGTTGGCGAGGCTGCAACTCGCGGTGCGTCAAGAGGGCGCTGGCGCGTGGCTCGAGGTTGGCGCCGACGGCCTCGCCGTCGACCTCAAGCGGCTGCGACGGCGGGCCGTGGAATCGGGGCTTTTGGCTGATTCCGACGTCAGTTCCAGTGAGCAATTGGCAGTCTTGCTGCAGCGGGGATTCAGCACTGCGCACCGGGCTACTCAGGTGGCCGGCTACGGTGTCGGCCTCGACGCAGCCAGCGAGGCCTTTGCCACCGTCGGCGGCCAGCTCCGTCTCAGCCTCGCCGCGACCGGCGGCCTGCGTATCGAGATGTCGGTTCCCGGATGAGCGCGGCCGCCGGCCCGAGAGGCGCGCCTGATCAGTGACGCTCCACCTCGATACGGCGAGCTTGCGCCTTGGCTTTCTTGGGTATCACCACGGCCAGCACGCCGTCCTTGCCGCGCGCCTGGACCTGGTCGGTGTCGGCCGTGTCCGGCAGCGTGAAGCGACGTTGGAAGCGACCGTGCAACCGCTCCTGCAGATGCTGCTCACTGTGCTCGGCAGGCGGCTCCAGCGTTCGCTCGCCACTGATGGTCAGAACGCCCTGCTCGGTGGTGACCTGGATGTTCTCGGGGGAGACGCCGGGCACGTCGGCCAACAGCACGAAGCGGTCGGGCTCTTCTCGAATGTCCACCGCGGGCACCCATCCTCGCTGAAAACCCGCGTCCGGCCGCCAGCGTGCGTCGCGCCAGGGGTCGATGCGTTGCTCCAGCTCGTCGATCAGTGACCAGGGACTGCGGACTGTGATGTTCATGTCATTGCTCCTCTAAGGAAACGCGGTCCAAATCTAATGCTCGGCGCTTTCGCGAATTCCAGCGTTCCGGTGACCAACCAAGTGGGGACGGGCGAGGCGTTTTCAAGTCCCGGCGGGCGCGAGCCATGACTGCCGACTCGGCGCTGTTGTTGGCTCTGGTGGGGCTTCTGGGGGTGGGTGCCCAGTGGCTTGGCTGGTGGCTCAAGCTGCCCTCCATCGTGCTGCTGTTGATAACCGGCATCATCCTGGGTCCGGTCACTGGCGTGCTCGATCCCGATGACCTTTTCGGCGACCTGCTGTTCCCAGCGATGTCCCTGGGCGTGGCAGTGGTGCTGTTCGAGGGCAGTCTCACCCTGAGGCTTACGGAAATGCGTGGCCACGGGGAGGTCGTGAACCGGCTGCTAACCCTCGGTCTGGTGGTCACGTGGCTACTTGCCGGCGGTGCCGCTCATTTGCTGTTGGGTCTGGGTTGGGACCTGGCGCTGCTGCTTGGTGCCCTGGTATCGGTGACTGGGCCCACCGTGATCGCGCCGCTCCTGCGCACGGCCAGGGCCGAGGCACGGGTGGCTGAGGTGCTGCGTTGGGAAGGAACACTCCTCGATCCCCTGGGTGCCATGGTGGCAGTGTTGGTCTACGAATTCATCGTCTCCAGCCAGCAGGGCGGTCACGCCATGCTGGTGTTCGGCACGATCCTGGGAGTTGGCGTTGGCGCCGGCGCCGCCGGGGCGGGAGCGCTGGCAGCCGTGCTGCGGCGGCACTGGCTCCCGGAGTACCTGCATGCTCCGGCCACCCTGGTGTGGGTCCTGGGGGTATTCAGCGCCAGCAACGCGCTGGTGCCTGAGTCCGGGCTCCTAGCGGTCACCGTCATGGGCGTGGTGCTGGTCAATCTGCGGCGGGTGCCGGTGGAGGAGATCGTGGACTTCAAGGAAAGCCTCGCCCTGCTGTTGGTGTCGGGCCTGTTCATCCTGCTGGCGGCCCGCCTGGATTTGGGTGCGCTGGTCGCGGCCGGGTCCGGCGCCATCGCATTCTTGCTGGTGCTGATGTTGTTGGTGCGGCCGCTGGCCGTGCTTCTGGCGACTGTCAGTAGCCCACTCACTTGGGCCAAGCGCGGCTTGATCGCCTGGCTGGCGCCGCGCGGAATATCGCGGCGGCGCTGTCATCTCTGTTTGCGCTGCGCCTCGGTGATCTGGGCTACGAGCAGTCTGAGCTGTTGGTGTCATTGTCGTTCCTGGTAATCATCACCACGGTGCTGGTGCAAGGCGCCAGCGCCCGTTTCGTGGCGCGCGTCTTGGGCGTGTCTGAACCAGTACCGCGGGGCGTGCTCGTCGTGGGAGCGAACCGTGCCGCACGCGCCGTCGCGGAATCATTGAAGGCTAGCGAGTATCGGGTTCAGCTGGCGGACAGCAACTGGGACGATGTGGCCGAGGCCCGCCTGCGAGGCCTCCAGTGCTACTACGGCAA
>CAZLYT010000419.1:0-1738 GCA_964563515.1 uncultured Candidatus Competibacteraceae bacterium
GCGTTCATTGGATTCGAGCAAGACCTGATGCAAGCGCTGATCGACGGGCGCGCCAACATCGGCGTGATGTACACGCCGGAAGCGCGGCCGGGTCTCACGGTCGAACTCTTGCTCGAGGAGCGGCTGGTGATGGTGTCGACGTGCGAGAAATCGCCTGCGGCGCCAGATCGCGACTACGTATACGTCGACTGGGGTCCGGAATTTTACGCGCAGCACGCACTGGCCTTCCCCAATTTCACCGGAGCGGCGCTCACCGTCAATGTCGGCTGGTTAGGCTTGCAGCGGGTGCTCGAGTCTGGCGGAAGCATCTACATCCCGGAACGGATGCTTCGCGGGCACGAAACGGCAGGCCGCCTGCATCGTATAAAGGGGGCAACGGAGTTCCGGCTCCCAGCCTATCTATGCTTCCCGGCCCAAAGGGAGCATCCGGAGCCGCTAGCCCTTGCCCTCGAGACCATACGGCAAGTCGCCAGAGAAGTAATGTGACCTTGGTCGCGGACGCAGCGATGGGTCCAGACCCTCTCGCGCAGGGGCACTTGCGCCAACACCACCGAGCGCAGCGCTGACTCACTCGACCGCCATCACGACTTCCGAAAGATCAACTGGCAGTTACAGGTCCGGGCGTGCGGCTCGCTTGATATCGATTTCGCTGATACAAAGCAGAAAAAACATTCGTTAGCCTGACGCGTGCGCGGCGAGTACGGTATTCGACATCGACCCAGGCTGCACGTTTTAAGGAGGTTGGCCATGGCTGCCCCCTCGCCGTCCTCATCTTCGAGATACTCGGGCCACCGGGAACTCAGCGACAGGCGTGCCCGATATGGACCTGCCAATAATCGATGCCGGCGCAGCCGCAAACGACAGTGAGCTGGGAGCGGCCTCACACCGCGTCGAGGATCCGCTCTGGCTGAATCCGCTGGGGATGATCACGCTCGCGCTGGCGACCTTCTTCGGCGTGATGGCTTTGCTCCTCGTTGGCCTTGGATGAAGCGTGCTCGGCGGATCGCTATACTCCATCCTGCCCCGGCCGTGCTCGAGCGCTGGCCACCAGACTCGCCCCCCAGGTGCCGCGGGGGTTTGGCGCGACCGGAGCGGTTGGCGCGCATGGCCCGGACGCGTATCCGAGCACGGGAGCAGCGACGACGGCTGTGGTAGGTATGCTTCGAACAATTGCTTCGACGAATCGATTCGGATAGCCTCTTGAGGCCTTGGCGATTGGTGGCTGACACCGGCAACGGGTCCTTGCGACTGACCGTATGAGACTTCTGATCATTCACCTCGATAGAGGCCAAGCCGTGGAAGTTGTGCCCAAGTTACCCCCCTGTGGGGGCTCGTCGACGTAACTCGGTAGAGCGCCCCGCGGCGCCCAATCCGGGTTCCGCAGATCAGCCCCCCTCAATGATCAATTGACGCAGGCGGTGCGGCCGGATGGCTGCATACCACTGCCGCGCCGTGCCTGACTCACGCTTCAATGCTCGCCGTCGAGCGTGCGCAAAAAGGCCGATCCCGGAGTGTGACTCGACCTCGTCGGTCGCATCAGGAGAGCGCGCGCCGTTCCACGGCGTGGAATTTCACTACCCGAGTGTTTCCAGGATTTAAACCATGGATATGCAACAACTGCCATCGTTAACGATTACGAGCGCCGATGCCGAGCGTCTGGACGCCCTGCTGAGCACACATGCGAAGGACTCAACGGGTCGCGCCGACATCATCCAGTTCCTCGACCACGAACTGGATC
>CAZLYT010000420.1:0-4757 GCA_964563515.1 uncultured Candidatus Competibacteraceae bacterium
AGCACGTCCCGAGTGGTCCCCGGCTGTTCGGTGACGATCGCTGCGTCGCGGCCGCTTAGTCGGTTCAGCAGGCTCGACTTGCCGGTATTAGGGCGGCCCGCAATGACCACCAGCAGCCCATCCCGCAGCACCTGCCCTTGACGTGCCTGGGCGCGTAAGGCGGCAATGCTCTCGGCCAGGACCTGCACTTGCGCCGCTACTTGGCCCTCAACCAGAAAGTCCATGTCATCGTCGGGAAAATCAATGGCCGCCTCGACATAACTGCGAAGCTGAGCCACAGCTTCGGCGATCGCAGCGGTCCGCCGCGAAAGCTCCCCCTGCATGGTACGGGCGGCGGCACGGGTGGCCTCCGCACTGGCGCTGTCGATGAGATCGGCGACCGCCTCGGCCTGGGCCAAGTCCATACGCCCGTTGAGAAAAGCGCGCTCGGTGAACTCTCCGGGCCGAGCAGGACGCGCGCCGAGCTCCAACACTCGGGCCAGCAGCAGGTCCAAAACCACCGGTCCACCGTGGCCATGCAACTCTAGGACGTGCTCACCGGTATAGGAGTGCGGAGCGGGAAAATACAGTGCCAGTCCCTTATCGATGCTCTCACCCGCAGCGTCACGGAAGCTTCTCAGGGTAGCCAAGCGTGGCTGCGGCAACTCATCGAGCAAGGCCGGCGCCATCTGCGGCACCTCCGGGCCCGAAATGCGCAGTACACCGATTCCCCCTCGGCCGGGGGGCGTGGCAATAGCCGCGATGGTGTCGGTGCTACCGCTCGTCATGAGCGGGTTCGCGAATGCCCCATTAGGTTCTGGCGACGGCCGGTCCCTGCTTCTCGACCCGCCTAGTAATCACCCACTGCTGCGCAATGGAAAGCAGGTTGTTCACCACCCAATAGAGCACCAGACCGGCGGGAAACCAGAGGAAAAAGACAGTGAACACCAGCGGCAGAAACATCATCACTCTGGCCTGGATGGGGTCCGGGGGGGCCGGATTGAGGCGTTGCTGCACGAACATGCTGGCACCCATGATGAGGGGCAGCACAAAGTAGGGATCGCGCACTGAGAGGTCCTGGATCCAGAACATGAACGGCGCCTGGCGCAGCTCGACACTCTCCAGCAGCACCCAGTAGAGCGCAATGAAGACCGGGATCTGCACGGCGATGGGAAGGCAGCCCCCGAGGGGGTTTATCTTCTCAGTCTTGTACATGTCCATCATGGCCTGATTGAGCTTTTGTTTGTCGTGCCCGTACTTCTCGCGCAGAGACTGCAGCCGCGGCTGCAGCTTGCGCATGTTGGCCATGGAACGGTAACTGGTCTCCGACAGCTTGAAGAACACGGCTTTGACCAATACCACTAACAGGATGATCGACCACCCCCAGTTACCCACCACCGAGTGGATGTGGTCCATGATCCAGAACAGGGGCTGCGAGAGAACGGTGAGCTTGCCGTAGTCGACGGTGAGCTTAAGGTTTGGGGCAGCCGCTTCCAAGCGATTCTGCAGCTTGGGACCGGCGAAGAGCCGACTGTCGAAAGTGGCGCTAGAGCCGGCAGGCACTGACACCAGCGGGCCAGTCACACCGAGGGTGTAGTAGGGCCCATTCACCATGCTGTAGTAGCGATTGCTGGCGTCCTGCGGCGGCAGCCAAGCAGCCACGAAGTAGTGCTGAAGCATGGCCGCCCAGCCGCCTTTGGCAGGTCGGTTGAGGGGCGCCTCCTCCATGTCGTCGAAGCTGATCTTCTCGTAACGCTCCTCGGGGGTGGAAATCACGCCTCCGGTATAGGCGATGTCCTGGGTGGAGGTCGGAAACAGGGTGGCGCTCTCACGCTGCGGACGGACCCGCTGCAGTCGGCGGTCCTGGTAGCCCGACCAGGCTTGGTCGGTACTGTTGGTCACCTGCTGCTGCAGGCCAATGATGAAGCTGTCTCGTTGAAAGGTATAAGTACGCGTGACGCGAATGCCGCCAGATTCCCACCTCAAAGGCACTTCCAGGGAGCTCTGTCCTTCGGACAGCCGGTACTCGTCGTCCTCGGAAGTCCAGCTGGCGGCAAGCTCCGGCGCCGGCCCATCCCTAGCGTGCAAGGCGGCTTGAGCAATGAAAAAATCCCCGGGGGCATCGGTGAGGAGCGTGAACGGTTGCTCGGGCTTGTCTACCGCCACCGGGTACTCGCGCAGCTGTAGCACGCGGATACCGCCGCCCGCAGTGTTGATCTCCGCAATTAGCTGATCGGTGTAGATTCGAATGCGCTTACCGTCCTCGACGGTCGATGTTGTTGCCGTTGCGCCACCGGGAGGCGCCGGTGCGGCCGCCCCAGCCGCGGGCGGCGCCGCGCTCTCCGCAGCGCCGGGAGCGACCTCTGCAGGCTGCGTAGTGTCGGCTTGGGGCGGCATAGCAGCGATCTGCTCCTCCATCCAGGCTTGCCAGATGAGGAAAAGCACGAACACCAGCGCAATGCCGAGGAACAGTCTTGCGTTGTCCATCAGCCCGAGTCGCGAGAGTTGTTGGGGACCGGGTCGTAACCCCCGGCATGAAAAGGATGGCACTTGGAGAGTCGGCGCACGCCTAGCCACATGCCGCGCAGCGCCCCATAACGTTGCAGGGCTTCCTGAGTGTACTCGGAGCAGCTCGGCAGAAAGCGACAGCGTGGACCGAGGACCGGGCTGATCAAGATTCGGTAGAGCTTGATAGCGGCAATCAGGAGCGTGCGCATCGCGTCGTCAACCTCCTCCAATGCCGCTCCAGCGACTTCCGTAGCTCGCGGTTGCTGACCGACACGGCTCCCCCTTTTGCCATAACTACGAAATCGAGGCCCACGAGCTCCGGCTGCCGGTGACGGAAACTCTCGCGCGCCTGCCGTTTGATGCGATTGCGGTCCACGGCACGACGCGCCGCCTTGCGGGAGATGGCAAGCCCCAGGCGCGCCTCCGAGAGGCCGCTGGCTCTTGCCAGCACAGTAAACAGAGCGTCGGAAGACCGCTGGGCTTGCTCGAACACGCGACGGAACTCTCGCGGGTTGAGCAACCTCGCCTGGCGCGTTAAGCGCGCCTCACCCGGCAAGTTCTCGGGCGCCTCAAGGCGCCAGTCTGGCCCGCCCCTTGGCTCGACGGGCAGCCAGCACCGCCCGCCCGCCTTTGGTCCGCATGCGGGCGCGGAAACCGTGGGTACGCTTGCGATGCAAGTTGCTGGGTTGAAAGGTGCGCTTCATGGAACCGATTCCTGCTGGTCGCGCGGGCCCGAATAAAGGGCCTGCCGAGAACCCGCGGAATCTACTGAGCACCCCTTGGGGTGTCAAGACCAAAGCCCCCTTCACTTGCTGTGGATAAGTGACCAACCCGACGCTAGACTACTTGGCCCGCTGCGTTGGCATCCGACACGCCCGCTGCACCGCACAGTGGAGGTGGATTGCGTGCAAGAGTCCTTACAAGAATCACTTTGGCGCGCCTGCTTGGGCCGCCTGGAGCATGAGCTCCCCGAACAACAACTGAACATGTGGATCCGACCTCTGCAGGCGCTCGAAGGGCCTGGACGGGTACGATTGCTGGCCCCGAATCGCTTCGTACTGGAAAGAGTTCGGGACGATCACCTGGAGCGAATTCGAGTCATTCTCAGGCAGTTGCAACGGGGCGAAAGCCTGGACGTGAGCCTGGAGGTCGGCACCAGCCGAATCCCCCTGGGCGCTCCCGGGCCGGGTGAAGTGCCGGCGCCGCGCCGAACCTCATCGAGTCTCCATCAGGGCACCGCAAGCTCGACGGTGGAAGTGGACGTCTCCGATGGCAACCTGGAACCCGAGTACACCTTCGAAGCCTTTGTAGAAGGCAAATCGAACCAGCTGGCCACCGCCGCCGCCAAGCAGGTCGCCCAGAATCCGGGCAAGACCTATAACCCCATGTTCATTTATGGTGGTACGGGCTTGGGTAAGACTCACCTGATGCATGCCATGGGGCACCTATTGAAGCAGCATCACACCGATGCAAGGGTGACCTATCTGCATTCGGAGCGATTCATTGGCGACATGGTGCGAGCGCTGCAGCACGGAGCGATCAATGAGTTCAAGCGGCACTATCGCTCCCTGGACGCACTCCTGATCGACGACATTCAGTTCTTTGCCGGAAAAGAACGCTCCCAAGAGGAATTTTTCCATACTTTCAACGCCTTGCTAGAAGGTCGGCAGCAAGTGATCTTGAGCTGCGATCGCTATCCCAAGGAAGTGGATGGGCTCGAGGACCGTCTCAAGTCGCGCTTCGGCTGGGGTTTGACCGTGGCCATCGATCCGCCGGACATGGAAACCCGTGTGGCCATCTTGATGAGTAAGGCGCAGCTGTTGTTCGACGCCACGTTGCCCGATGACGTGGCTTTCTTCATCGCCAAGCGCATTCGGTCCAACGTGCGAGAGCTCGAAGGCGCACTGCGCAGGGTTATGGCTAACGCGCAGCTCACGGGGGGCCCGATTACCGTCGAATTCGTGCGCGAGACCCTGCACGATCTGCTCTCGTTGCAGGACAAGCTAGTCAGCTTGGACAACATTCAAAAGACCGTGGCCGATTTCTACAAGATTCGAGTCGCCGAACTACATTCAGCGCGCCGTAGCCGTTCCATCACCCGGCCGCGGCAGATCGCGATGGCGCTGGCCAAAGAGCTAACCAGCCATAGCCTGCCAGAGATCGGTGACTCCTTCGGCGGCCGCGATCACACCACAGTGATTCACGCGGTACGTAAAATTCAGGCACTTAGGCTCGAGGACCCACGGCTCGAGGACGAGTATGCAAATCTT
>CAZLYT010000421.1:0-10524 GCA_964563515.1 uncultured Candidatus Competibacteraceae bacterium
ACACTCGTGCCAAACTTAGTTTGTCTATGTATTTCAGTACTTTAAAAAATAATAGAGAAACGGCCAGGACGCAAGGTCTGACCCGGTTGCGCAGGTTCTGCCCTACCTGGACATGAGCAACAATCGGACACTCCCAGCAAGAAAACTGCGCCTCTAAGCAAGTGGTGTTCGTCGGCGCTACACAATCCAGCACATCCACCGCTTGCCCCCCAACGAGCCAACCTCCAGACTCGATTTCCTTTCCGATCGACGCTCGCCGGCGTATCGGTCACACGCAAGGTCGTGTCGCAATGAAAGTGCAGGCACCTCCGAAGGCTGGGGTAAGCGTGAGCCTCACTGGGCCGGGCTCACCACGAGCTCGACTCCGGCCTCCGTCAGCATCTGCTCGAATGCTGCCGTTGGCGTTCGGTCGGTGACCAGCACGTCGATTCGCTCCATCGGCATCACGTGTATCAAAGCCCGACGGCCGAACTTGGAATGATCGGCAACCACGATGACCCGCTCAGCGCGCTCCACCACTACTCGGGTGAACTCCGCCTCTTCCAAATAGTGGTTCATCAAGCCTTCATCCAAGTCGATGGCGGCAATGGAAAGAATCGCCGTCTTGACGCTGAACTGCTGGATGAACTCCAGGGCCGAGGGCCCGAGGGCGGCACCGTCATCGGCGCGCAATAAGCCACCTGCCATGAAGACTCGATTCCCGTTCCGGGTCGCGAGGCTGCGCGCTATATCCACCGAGTTGGTCACCACCAGCAGATCGCGGTGCCCCTGGAGCGCACGCGCCACATAGGCAGTAGTGCTGCCGGTATCGAGCATTACCGCCTCGCCGTCGCTGATCAAACCCGCGGCCACCCGAGCGATCGCCTGCTTCTCAATTGACTGGCTCAGCATCCGGTTGAGGAAACCCGGCTCGCGGTATAGATCCGGCAGCGTCACCCCCCCGTGCACCTTGCGCAGCACGCCATCGCGGATGAGCGGTTTGAGATCGCGCCGCACGGTTTCGTCCGACACCCCAAGCCGATCCGCCAGCTCATTCACCAAGCATGATCCCCGCTCGGTGACATCTTTGAGTATGGCGGTCTGGCGCGCGCTGCGGTGCATTGTCCGAGCTCCGGGTCCGAAGGTAGTTGGTGGATTTGCTTGGATATTAGTCCAGAAGTCCGTGGATTTCTGTGGAACTTTGGCACAAACTTCCATGGACTCGCAGTGCGTATCCGGCGGTAGGCCACGGCACCTGCCGGCGACGGGCTTGCAACGGACTTTCAGACCGACATTTGGCCCTGGGCACTCCGTGGAGAACCACAGCATGCGGAAATCCTTGCAGATCTTGACCTTGGCGATAGCCAGCGCGGTGGGCACCTCCCAGGCGGCGGTGCCGGAGTCTACCGACCCCATCAAGCTGACCCTCAACGACTGGACCGGCCAATACCTCACCACCACCATCATGGGTGAGATGCTGAATTCCATGGGTTACAACGTGGAGTACGTGCAGGCTGACTACCTGGCTCAATTCGCTGGCCTGGAATCCGGCGATCTGCACGTCGCAATGGAGATCTGGGAGACCACCGGTAAGGATGCGCTGGAAGCCTCTCTTGCCACGGGGAATACGGTGGATCTGGGCGAGACCGGCATGCACGCTATCGAGGAATGGTGGTATCCGCTTTACATGAAGGAGCAGTGCCCCGGCCTGCCGGACTGGAAAGCTCTCAACGACTGCGCGGAGGCTTTCGCGACGCCCGAGACCGCGCCCAAAGGTCGATACCTGGGAGCGCCCGTCACCTGGGGCGGCTACGACGACGAGCGAGTGGAAGCTCTGGACCTCGACTACGAGGTAGTCCATGCCGGCACCGATGCCGCGCTGTTTGCCGAAATCGAGTCGGCCTACCAGCGTCAAGCGCCCGTCCTCGCCTGGGTCTACACGCCCCATTGGGCGACCGTGAAGTTCGAGGGCGAGTGGGTGGAGTTCCCCGCCTACACCGACGAGTGCTACAGCGACCCGGCTTGGGGCAGCAATCCGGACATGGCCTATGACTGCGGCAAGCCCCGCGGCTGGATCAAGGCCGTGGGCTGGGCCGGCGGCGAGGAGAAATGGCCCCAGGCGTACGAGGCCATTCGCCGCTTCACCATGGATAACGAAACCATGGGTGGCCTGATCGTCCAGGTGGACCTGGAGAACCGTCCAGTCGATGAGGTGGTGAATGAGTGGCTGGTGCAAAACGAGGCGGTGTGGAAGCCCTGGACCGAATGACCCCGGTGGTGACCGGCGGGTGCGCCTCGCGGCCATCCGCTGCAGCGGCTAGGCTGCCGGGCGCGCGCTTGGCTGATATCTGCCACGCCGCTCAATGACTGTCGCACCGGCACCTCGAGAGGCACGGGCAACCAAGCTCGCCTGCCGCGCGGTGTGGAAGTTGTTTGGCACCGAGACGCGTGCGTTTTTGCGAGCCCACCACACCGATCCTAGCGACGCGGCGCTGCGCGCGGCCGACATCATCGCGGCCGTGCGGGACGTGAACATCGACGTGGCCGAGGGCGAGATCTTCGTCATCATGGGGCTCAGCGGCTCCGGCAAGTCGACCTTGGTTCGCTGCATGTCCCGGCTGGTGGAGCCCACGGGGGGCCAAGTCCTGTTCGAGGGCCGCGACCTCCTCACCGCCACCGAGCGCGAGCTCATCGACATCCGCCGCCACAAGATGGGAATGGTGTTCCAGCATTTTGCGCTGCTGCCGCACCTGTCGGTGCTAGGCAATGTCGCATTCCCGCTGGAAGTGCAGGGTGTCGACCGCCACAGCCGCGAGCAGCGCGCTCGGGAGATTATCTCTCTAGTGGGACTGGAAGGCCGGGAGGACTACTACCCGCGAGAGCTTTCCGGGGGGCAGCAGCAGCGGGTCGGCATCGCTCGCTCGCTGGCGGTCGAGCCCGAGATCTGGTTTCTGGACGAGCCGTTCTCGGCCCTGGATCCCTTGATCCGCCGGGAGATGCAGGACGAGTTCCTGCGTCTGCAGGCCTTGCTGCACAAGACCATCGTCTTCATCACCCACGACTTTGATGAGGCCATCCGGCTCGCCGATCGTGTCGCCATCATGAAGGATGGCCGCATCATCCAGGTGGGCACGCCCGAGGAGCTGGTGACCTGCCCGGCCGACGGTTACGTAGCGGAGTTCACCAAAGACATTCCACGCGCCAAGGTGCTGAGCGCCCGGGCCGTCATGAGCCCCCTGAATGGCAGCCAGGACTTCGCAGGCCAGGTCGCGGCCGAGACTCCCATCGTCCAGCTCGCTGCCCAGGTGGTGGACGCCGCCAAGCCCTACGCGGTGATCGACGACAATGGCCGAGTCCTCGGCAAACTCGGTCGCGATGCCGTGATCGACGTGCTGGTGGGGCGGGAGACGAGGCCACCGTGAGTCTCACCACCGCCACCGCCACACCCACCGTCCGCCGGCGCCCCAGCACCTGGTTGCTGGCTTGGCTCGGCCTAATCGCGCTCGCCTTCGGTCTGCGCTATGGGGAGCCGCTCTGGCCATGGGCGGTGGACTACCCCGGCTCGTGGGAGGTGCCGCTCAAGACCTGGATCAGCGCCATCATGAAGTGGTTGGTGAACGAGGCGAGTCTGGGGCTCTTCACCTTCAAAGAGCTCACCCGCTCCATCGCCTGGCTGCTGGAACTCCCGCTGGAGGCGGCACGCGGTATCCTCGCCGAAGGCTTTCGCATACCCCTGGGCGGCGATCAATTGCTACGGATACCGCCCTTGTCCTGGCTCGGTCTGCTGGTGGCATGCGTGCTGTTGGCGCGCCGGGTCGGCGACCGCGGCCTCGCCCTGCTGGTTGGCGTGTGCTTCGGATATCTGGCGCTCTTCGGCCAGTGGCACAGCGCGATGATCACCTTGTCATCGATCGCCATTGCAGTGCCCCTGGGGGTTGTCGGCGGGCTGCTGCTGGGCATCCTGGGTTACCGCAGCGAACGCTTCGAACGGGCCATCACCCCCCTCCTGGACCTGATGCAGACGGTGCCAGTATTCGCCTATCTAATTCCCGTCCTGTTTCTGTTTGGCTTCGGACCGGTGGCCGCGATGATCGCGACCATCATCTACGCCATGCCCCCCATGGTGCGGGTGACGATGCTGGCGCTGAAGCAGGTGCCTGACGAGGTGGTGGAGTTCGGCCGCATGGCCGGCTGCAACCGCAGTCAGCTGACCTGGAAGGTGCTGGTGCCGGCGGCAGGGCCGAGTCTGATGGTCGGGGTCAACCAGGTGATCATGCTGTCGCTGAACATGGTCATCATCGCCTCCATGATCGGAGCGGGCGGCCTCGGCTACGATGTCCTGACCTCGTTGCGCAAGCTCGCTATCGGCCAGGGCTTCGAAGCCGGTATCGCCATCACCGTCCTTGCCATAGCGCTGGACCGGCTGAGCCAGGCCTTCGCCCGGCGCCAGCCCGCACACCTGAGCGGTCACCGGGAGAATGCTCTCCTGCTCCGGCATCCGCATCTGGCGCTCGCCTTGGCGCTCATCGCCGGTACTACCCTGCTGGGGCTCGTGAGCCCCTTCTTCCACAGCTATCCCGCGAGCTTGCAGGTCACCACAGGATCACTCTGGGACGAGCTGGTGCGCTGGATCAACGTCAACTTCTTCGACCAGCTCGAGGCCATCAAGACTTTCCTGCTACTCAACCTGCTGATACCGGTGAAGCGTTTCCTGCTGGAGCTACCGTGGATCGTGGTGATCGCGGCAGTTGGACTCGGTGGACTGCGCCTCGGCGGCTGGCGCTTGGCGCTGCTGCTGGCCTCGCTGGCGCTTTTCATTGCCGTAACCGGCCAGTGGTCGAAGGCGATGGTCTCGGTCTACTTGTGTGGGATCTCGGTAATCTTCGCCTGTGCCATCGGCATCCCCGTCGGCATCTGGGCGGCCCGCAGCGAGGGGGTGCATCGGGTGGTGCAGGCAGTTATAGACACGCTCCAGACACTTCCCTCCTTCGTCTATTTGATGCCGGTGGTGATGTTGTTCCGAGTGGGGGACTTCTCCGCCATGGTGGCGGTGGTGGCCTATGCCATCGCGCCGGCCATCCGCTACACCGACCACGGCATCCGCCGGGTGCCGCCGGCGTTGATCGAGGCCGCCAAGGTCTCCGGCTGCACGCCGCGACAGCTGCTGTTCAAGGTGCAGCTAAAGCTGGCGCTGCCCGAGATCATGTTGGGGGTCAATCAAACCATCATGATGGCGCTGTCGATGCTGGTAATCACCGCGCTGGTCGGCACCCGGGATCTCGGCCAGGAGGTCTACATCGCCCTCACCAAGGCAGACACTGGACGTGGCCTGGTAGCCGGACTCTCGGTGGCCTTCATCGCCATCATCGCCGACCGGCTGATCGCTGCCTGGGCGCGGCGGCGCAAGCAGGAGCTGGGACTGCAATGACCATGCACCCGGCTGACCGCGCCGCTTCCCTCGACTTCTGGTCCGGACCGGTCCGCCCCGAACCCCTGAGCGGTGGCATCACCAACCACAACTATCTGGTGGAGGACCGAGGCGAGCGTTTCGTGGTGCGGATAGGCGCGGACATCCCGCTGCACGGGGTCATGCGCTTCAACGAGGTGGCCGCCCAGCGCGCCGCCCACGCCTGCGGGCTGGCGCCGGAAATTGTCCATGCCGAGCCCGGGGCGCTGGTGATGCGCCATGTGCAAGGGCGCACCTATGGTCCCGACGATGTGCGGGACAATGGCAACCTGCGCCGCATCCTGGAGCTGTTGCAGCGGGTGCATCGGGAGGTCTCGCTGCAAGTGCGCGGGCCGACCCTAATGTTCTGGGTGTTTCACGTCAACCGGGACTACCTGGCCTCCGCCCGCGAAGGTGGCAGTCGCATGCTCTCAGAGCTGCCCCGTTTCGAGGCCATGAACTTAGCCTTGGAGGAGGCGGTTGGTCCGGTCAAGCCGGTGTTTGGGCACAACGACCTGTTGGCCGCCAACTTTGTGGACGACGGCCACCGCCTCTGGCTGCTGGACTGGGAGTACGCCGGCTGGAACTCGCCGCTGTTCGATCTGGCGAACCTGGCCTCCAACAACAAGCTGCTGCCGGTGCAGGAGGCACTGCTGCTACAGGGCTATTTCGAGCAGCCACCCGAACCCAGCCTGTGGCGACGCTTTCGCGCCATGCAGTGCGCCTCGCTACTACGGGAGACCCTGTGGAGCGTGGTGCAGGAGCTGCACTCCAGCCTCGACTTCGACTATTTGCAATACACCAACGAAAATCTTGCCCGCCTGGAGCGGGCCCATGCCGCCTTCCAGGAGACCCTATGAGCTCTGCGTTACCGAGCGCGGCCCAGTACGTCATCGTCGGCGGCGGCATCATCGGCTGCTCCACCGCCTACCACCTGGCCCGGGAGGGGGCCAGGGACGTGGTGCTGCTGGAGCGAGCCAAGCTCACCTCCGGGTCCACCTTCCACGCCGCTGGTCTGGTCGGACAGCTACGCGCCTCGGCCAACGTCACCCAGTTGCTTAGGTACTCTGTAGAGCTCTACCAGCGCCTGGAGTCCGAAACCGGGCTCGCCACCGGCTGGAAGCAGAATGGCGGCCTTCGCCTCGCCTGCAATCAAGCCCGCATGACCGAGCTCAAGCGCCAAGCCACCACCGGCCGCTCGTTCGGGCTGGATCTGGAGCTGCTGACGCCCCGGGAGGCGCTGGAAATTTGGCCGCTGATGGACATCTCAGATCTGGTGGGCGCTGTCTTTCTACCCGGCGACGGCCAGGCCAACCCCTCCGACATCACCCAGGCCCTGGCCAGGGGGGCGCGCCAGCTAGGTGTGCGCATCGTCGAGGACGCACCGATTTCCAGTGTCCGGGTGGAGCGCGGTCGCGTGACCGGGGTGGAGACCGCTCACGGCTTTATCGCCTGCGAGAAGCTGGTGAACTGTGCGGGTCAATGGGCCCGTGAGGTTGGAGCCATGGCCGGTGTATCGGTGCCACTGGTCTCGGTGCAGCACCAGTATCTGGTCACCGAGCAGATCCCGGGGATCGACTCGGGGTTGCCAACGCTGCGTGATCCGGATCGGCTCACCTACTTCAAGGAGGAGGTGGGCGGCCTGGTGCTGGGTGGCTACGAGCCGGACCCCATTCCCTGGGCCATGGACGGCATCCCCGAGGGCTTCCATTTCACCTTGCTCAACCCGGACTGGGAGCACTTCGAGCCGTTGATGGCACAAGCGATCGCCCGCGTGCCGGCGTTGGCGGAAACCGGCGTGAAGGAGCTCATCAACGGGCCGGAGAGCTTCACCCCAGACGGCAACTTCATCCTCGGTCAGGCCCCTGAGGTCCGGGGCTTCTATGTCGGGGCCGGCTTCAATGCCTTCGGCATTGCCTCCGCAGGCGGCGCCGGTCGGGCGCTAGCGGAATGGGTGCTGGCCGGTGAGCCGCCCATGGACCTGTGGGCCGTTGATATCCGCCGATTCGGCGCAGTGCACCGGGACCTGGACTGGGTGCGCACCCGCACCCTAGAGCTTTACGGCAAGCATTACACCATCGCCTGGCCCCACGAGGAACACGCCAGTGGCCGGCCCCGGCTGACCTCGCCCCTTTACCAGCGGCTGCAGGCAGCCGGCGCCTGCTTCGGCTCCAAGCAGGGCTGGGAAAGACCGAATTGGTTTGCCCGCGCCGGCGAGGCGGCAGAGGACCGCTACTCCTTCGACCGCCAGAACTGGTTCCAAGCGGTGGGCGAGGAGCATCGGGCAGCGCGGGAGACGGCCGCGCTCTTCGATCAGAGCTCATTTGCCAAGTTTGTTATCGAGGGCGCCGATGCCGAAGCTGCGCTGCAGTGGATCTGCGCCAACGACATGGCCAAGCCACCGGGCCGACTCACCTACACTCAGATGCTCAATGACCACGGCGGCATCGAGTGCGACCTGACTGTGTCGCGACAGGCGTCCGACCGCTTCTATGTTGTCACCGGCACCGGCTTCCGCACCCACGACGCGGATTGGATCGTTCGCAACCTGCCCGTGCACCTGGAGGTCCGGCTCCGGGACGTAACCGAGGAGCTGGCGGTGTTGTCGCTGATGGGTCCCCAGGCGCGGGTTATCTTGGCCCAGCTCACAACCGACGACGTGAGCCACCAAGGCTTTCCCTTCGCCACCTGTCGCAAGCTTCGCGTGGCGGGGCATCCGGTATGGGCGCTAAGGGTGACCTACGTGGGCGAGCTCGGCTGGGAGCTGCATCTGGAACGGACCCATTGCGGCGCCCTCTACGACGCCCTGGTGGAGGTCGGGCAGCCATTGGGGCTGCGCAATGCGGGCTACCGGGCTATCGAGTCCTTGCGCTTGGAGAAGGCTTACCGCGCCTGGGGCGCCGACATCGGACCCGACCACACCCCGCTGGAAGCCGGACTCGGCTGGGCCGTCAAGCTCGGCGGGGACACGGGCTTCAAGGGGCGCCCTGCGCTACTGAGTCAACGTGACTCGGCCCTGACCAAGCAGCTCGCCTGCTTCACAGTGGCCGATCCGGCCATCACCCTGTTGGGTCGGGAGACCATCTATCGCAATGGGGCCCGTGTGGGATGGCTGACCAGCGGCGGCTGGGGCTACACGGTGCAGCGGAACATCGGCTACGGCTACGTCCGCAACCCATCGGGCGTAGACACCGACTACCTGCGCGGTGGCTGCTACGAGCTGGAGGTGGCCACCAACCGGGTCCCCTGCGAGATCCACTTGGAGCCGCTCTACGATCCGGCGATGGTACGCGTCAAGAGCTAGGGAGACCCCAAACCTCGACATCGGGAGCCACAAGGGCCACCATAGCGTCCACGTGGGTCGTCATCGGCGTGCCATCCCACAGTCGGGCACTCCAGCCCAGGTACGCGAACACCATCTACGCGCGTCGCCGTCCCGCTCGAAATCCCCCAATCCCTCTGGCCATCGGTACCGGTCGTTGGTACCGACGGCAGCTTATCTCTAGTTCGAGGTAACTCATGCAAGTAGCTGACGAGAAGGTCGTTTCTATCCACTACACCCTGACCGACGAGTCTGGCACCACCATCGACAGCTCCCGAGGCGGCGAACCGCTCGAGTATCTGCACGGCGCCGGCAACATCGTTCCTGGCCTGGAGCAGGCTCTCACAGGCAAGGAAGCCGGCGATCGACTGAATGTGGACGTTCCGCCGGCAGATGCCTACGGCGATCGCCAGGAGGGCCTGATGCAGGAGGTGCCGATGTCGGCCTTCCAAGGTGTCGGCCAGGTGCAGCCCGGCATGCGCTTTCGCGCCGAGGGTCCCGACGGGGCCCGCATCATCACCGTCGCCAAGGTGGAAGAAGACCAGGTGACCGTAGATGCCAACCATCCCCTGGCGGGTGTCACCTTGAGCTTCGATGTCGAGGTCGTCGAGGTGCGCGAAGCCAACCACGAGGAACTCGAGCACGGCCACGTGCATGGCGTCGAGGGCCACCAGCACAGCTAAGCCAAACGCGCCGCACAGAATACGCCGACGTGCTGCCCCGCGCCTTGCACCGGGCGGTGCGTCGCCAAGCTGGGCCTGAGCTCGGCGGCATGCGGTAGCAGCGTCGCGAATCGTCTCGAACCGGAGGCGAAGCCGGCGCGGACCGGCGACAGTCGCTGCCGATTCACCGCGGGCGGAAGCGCTGAAGGGGTGTTCCGCCGCCTTTTTGCACGCCTGCCTTCTACCAGTAGCGTCCGCCGATGGCCGGACCTTGGGCTCTTGGCGGCACGCCCCGCGCGGGGCCTCCGCCTTGCAAGCGCTCTCACTCGTCAGCGCAATGCACCATCTCCCAGTGCCGCGGGCGAGACGATATCTCCCCCCGGCCCCGATCTCCGCAGGCAAGTGATCACGATCACGACTCCGAAGCTATGCTCTGAGCTGATGCAGCCGAGTCACGGCGTTGCTGGTATCCCGTGAACACCACCACAAGGATCCCACCTTCATGAATCAGCCACGTCGAGTCGTGCTCTTCAGCGGTCACATGATTGACCGCCCGGAGCGAGCCGAGCCCCGCTTCCCGCCCGACAAGGAGTCGGTGGCAGCGAGGGCAATCGTGGAGACCCTGACCCAACTGGCGCTGGGCGAAAGCGATCTCGCCATATCCAGCGGCGCCTGCGGGGGCGATCTGCTGTTCGTGGAAGCGTGCCTGGCGCGGCGCACGCGGCTGCAGCTCCACCTGCCCTTCGACGAGGCCACCTTCCTGCGGGAATCGGTGGAGTTCGCCAATGCTCGTTGGCGGGAACGCTATCTCGCCGCGCGCTCCGATCCCCTCACCCGCGTGCGCCTGGCGCCGGAGCTGCTGGGATCGCTCCCCGAGGGCGCAGACCCCTACGAGCGCAACAACGTGTGGATGCTGGATAGCGCGCTCGGCTACGGTAGCGAGAAGGTGGACTTCGTGTGCCTTTGGAACGGCCAGGGCGGCGACGGCCCCGGCGGGACCCAACACATGATGCAGGAAGTTCGCGAGCACTCGGGGCGCGTGCATTGGCTCGACACCCGGTCGTTATGGTCGTCCTCCGGCAGTCGGAGCTGAGCAGCGGATACTAGACAAACTT
>CAZLYT010000422.1:0-7676 GCA_964563515.1 uncultured Candidatus Competibacteraceae bacterium
CCCGGCCCGGACTATCGATATCCCGTTGGCGGCTCCGGCCGGTTGTCCAGAATATCCTCGATACGCTCCATGATGTCCGGCGTCAGCCGTTCCAGAACCTCCAGCGCTTTCATGTTCTCGGTGACCTGCTGTGGCCGCGAGGCGCCAGTGATCACCGAGCTCACATTCGGGTTGTGGAGACACCAAGCCAGCGCCAGCTGCGCCATTGAGCAGCCGAGCTCATCGGCGATAGGAGTCAAGCGACGGGTCTTGTCGATTCGCAGCCGGCCCTCTTCGGACTCGTAGCGTTCCCGCAGCCAATCATAGCCCTCGAGCTTCAGGCGGCTGTCATCGGGGATACCGTCGTTGTACTTGCCGCTGAGCACGCCGCTCGCCAGCGGGCTCCAAATAGTGGTGCCGAGGCCAATCTCGGTGTAGAGACCGGCGTATTCGCGCTCCACCCGATCCCGGTGGAACATGTTGTACTCGGGCTGCTCCATGGTCGGCGGCACCAGATGCTCGCGTCGGGCGACGTGGTAGGCCTCGCGAATCTCCTCGCTGCTCCATTCGCTGGTGCCCCAGTACAGCGCCTTGCCCTGGTTCACCAGATAACTCATGGCGCGCACGGTCTCCTCGATGGGGGTCTCGCGGTCGGGGCGGTGGCAGTAGATGAGATCCACGTAGCTCAGCTGCAGCCGATCCAGAGAAGTTTCGGCACCTTCGAGAATGTGCTTGCGGGACAGGCCACGGTCATTGGGCCCCTGCCCGCCCCAGAACAGCTTGGTGGAAACGACCAGGTCGGAGCGCTTCCAGCCGGCTCTCCTGAAGACCTTGCCCATGATGACCTCAGCCTCACCACCGGCATAGGCCTCGGCGTTGTCGAAGAAGTTCACTCCGGCATCGTAGGCGGCGACCATGCAGTCGTAGGCCATGTCCTGGTCGGACTGGTTACCGAAAGTGACCCAGCTCCCGAAAGATAGGGCGGAGACCTTGAGGCCGGATGAACCCAGGTGACGGTGGTGCATGCTGACTTGCTCCTCAGCCGCCCGCGGGGACGCGAGGCGGCGGTGCTATTGAACTCGGGTCGGCGTCCCGTACCGACGAGCGGGGCGGCGAGGATTGGACTTAGTGCCCGGGCATCCCGGTGGTTCCCGCCAGCTCGGCCCACTGTGCGGGTGTCAGCCGGCCGACGAACTGGAAGCCACCCTCGCCATCGGGTCGGAAGATGACCCCCTCCCCCTCGCCCGGATACACCGGCGTAGCCGCCGTTGCCACATTGCCGTGGGCCACCAACACCGTGTTGGTGCCAGGCTCCGGCTCTATCGAGAGCAACGCCCGGGCGCTGCGGATGACCGCATCGCGGCCCCCGACGAAACTGGCCGCCCGCATGTTGATGATTTCGGTACTGGGCTCAACGGTGCCCACGCCCATGAGTTCCGCCGTCTCTACCGTGCGGCAGTAGGGGCTCGCCCGCACGCGGCCGATGGGAATCTTCAGCGCCCGCATGGCCTCGCCCACCATCCGCGCATCCGCTCGCCCGGCGTCGGAAAGCTGGCGCACCCGATTCGGGTCGCAGGTCTCCCAGTCACCGGCCGCCTGAATGCGATCGCCTTGGGACCAGTCGGTGGCGGCATGTCTGAAGTAGATGTTGTAGCCGCCACCCCGCAGCGCCTCGACCAGCGGCACGCCGGAAAGCGACTCCTGCTGGGCCAACGCCGGCAGCATCAACAGCATCCACAGTAGCGCACACAAGTAGCGACCGCGTTCGATTGGGCTACTTGGCTTCCTCACGGTACACACACTCCCCGACAGCCGACTGCTTGCCCTTTGGAAGTAACACTGCCGATTCGGTTCCGGCCTATCGGCACCTCAGCAGAGTTCCCAAATGGCAAGTCCGACCGAGAAGGGCGGAACCGCAGCTTGCGCCCCAGGGATTGTACGAGAATCCGCCCAAGCTCCGGCCGCGCGCTGCCGCGCAGCCAATAGCGTACTTGAGGTAGGGGCGACGCCAGTCGCGATGGCGCGCGCTAGGCGGGACACTCAAGCAGCGGCTCGGACGACCTCGGCGATTCTTGCGATACGCACGTCGTCCAGCTCCGGAAACATGGGTAAGGACAGGCAACGGCGGCTAAGGGATTCCGCGACCGGGAGGGGCGGGTGGGTGTCGTGCTCCGCGAAGGCCTTCTGCCGGTGCAAAGGCACGGGGTAGTAGATGGCGCTTGCGATTCCGGCCTCGCTGAGCCGGGTCATGATTCGGTCTCGGTGTTCGCTGAGCAAGGTGTATTGATGAAACACGTGGCCGCTGGCCGGCATTTCCACCGGACACTGAAGGGGGGCTCCTGCAAGGCATTGTCCATAGCTTTGCGCCGCTCGGCGGCGGCCGCTGTTTAACGCCTCGACATAGCGGAGCTTGACCCGAAGCACCGCGGCTTGCAGCTCGTCCAGACGACTGTTGTATCCGATCAGGTCGTGGTAATAGCGCGTGCGGCTGCCGTGATTGCGTAGCGCGTGCAGCACCTCTGCCATGGTGTCGGAGTTGGTGGTGACCAGTCCCCCGTCGCCGAATGCGCCCAGGTTCTTGCTGG
Source organism: uncultured Candidatus Competibacteraceae bacterium (assembly GCA_964563515.1). GTDB lineage: Bacteria > Pseudomonadota > Gammaproteobacteria > Competibacterales > JAHEDQ01 > CAZLYT01. The sequence continues at coordinate 2,565 of CAZLYT010000422.1, forward strand.
GGAAGAAGCTGAAGCAACCGGCGCTGCCGAGGGTGCCGGTTTGTCGGCCTTGAAATGTCGCACCGAAGGATTGGGCGCAATCCTCGACGACTAGCAGTTGGTGGCGCCGGGCGATCTCCAGAATGGCATCCATGTCGGCGGGTAGCCCAAAAAGATGCACCGGAATGACGGCGCGGGTGCGCTCGCCAATGACCGCTTCCAGGCTCTTGGGGCAGAGATTGAAGCTTTCGCTATCCACATCGGCGAACACCGGCTCGGCGCCCGCGTGACACACCGCCTCAGCGGTGGCGATGAAGGTAAATGCCGGCACCACCACTTGATCGCCGGGGCCGATGCCGGCGGCCCGCAGCGCCAGATGCAACGCGTCGGTGCCCGATGACACGCTGACCGCATGCGCGACACCCAGGTAGGCTGCCACCTCCTTCTCGAAGGCCACCACATTGGGCCCGAGTATGTAGCTCGTGGATTCCACGACCGCCTGAATCGCTGCGTCGAGCTCACCCCGCAGCGCGTTGTACTGCCCCTTCAAATCCACCATCGGAATCATGTCGGTCTCTCGTCGCGCCTCCCCAGTAGCTCATTGATACGCACCGCCGTCTCTAAAGCCTGTTTACCCGCTTTGCCCCCCACCAAGGGCGCGGCACCAGTGTCGATGCAGTGGAGAAAGTGGCGAATCTCTTCCAGCAGCGCGTCCGATTCCTGGTAGGCCATCTCTTCGCTTTCGATCTCGGGTATGCCTGGAAACAACTCGCGGGACCCTTTGCGTTGAATCTTCAAAGTGCGGTTTTGAAGATCCAGGGAGATGTAGCAGTCCTTCTGGAAAATGCGCATCCTGCGCTCACTCTTCAGGCTTATGCGGCTCGCGGTGAGGTTGGCGACACAGCCATTGCTGAACACCAGCCGGGCATTGGCAATGTCGGTATCGGAAGTCAGCACCGGAGCGCCGCTGGCCTCCACTCTCTCCACCGGAGAGTTGACGATGCTGAGCACCAGGTCGATGTCGTGGATCATCAGATCCAACACCACGGACACGTCGGTGGATCGGGCTTTGAACGGTGCGATCCGGTGTGACTCGATGAACAAGGGCTGGTGAAGAATCTGGCCGAGATCCAGCAGCGCCGCGTTGAAGCGCTCCAGATGGCCCACCTGCAAGACGCGGCTTGCGCCTTCGGCCAGCGCGGTCAGGATATCGGCTTCCTCCACCGTCGAGGTGATGGGCTTCTCCACCAGCACGTGGGCGCCCGCGTGCAAGAATGCCGAGGCGATCTCGAAGTGCTGTGCGGTGGGCACCACCACGCTGACCGCATCCACCTGTGAGAGAAGATCGCGGTAGTCGAGCACACCCGGCACCCGGTGTTTGTCGGCAGCGCGCCGGACCGCGGTCGGATCGCTGTCGGCGATGCCCACCAGTCGGCAGCCCGGTAGCTTGGCGTACTTCTCCGCGTGGAAGCTTCCCAGGTAGCCCACGCCGATGACCGCGCAGCGTGTTTCCCTCATCAGCGCTCCATCACCTGGCGCCCAAGATGCTCAAACGGCCACGGTAGAGTAAATCGTGGGTTGAAAAGTGAATCGAGTCTACAAGAACGCGGGGTTCATGTCGCATGGGGTCCTCGGGTACGGATCTGCCATTGCCGGCGGCAGCTAGGACATTCTGCCCCACTTCCGGCCGCGCCCTTTCGCGCAGCTCACGGCGTTCAAGTGTCGGAGCGATGCTAGTCGCGATGGCGCGCGGGAGCGCGCCCTCCGTCGTCCAGACCAGTGTCACGCATCTCGCTGCAGGATGCGGTTGGTCACCTGGATCTGTTGCGCCACGCGGCTGCCAAGCTGCAGCGGATCCCCTTCGCCGTGCCAGACTGACCGCCTGCCGAACCGCCGACCACGCTCTCCGGGTGGATAAAGTGGCGCGCACCCGCCACCCTATCTGTACCTGAACGGCGTTGCGAGCGTAGGCGACAAACTTGTCGGCGACCCGCCCGTGCGCTTCAACCCAGGCCCAATACAGGCCCAATACAGGAGAATCACGATGATTCAGCTGGTACTGCTCCGTCATGGGCAGAGCATCTGGAACCTCGAGAACCGCTTCACCGGATGGACCGACGTCGACTTGAGCGAGAAGGGGGTACGCGAAGCGAAGAATGCAGGACTGCTGATGCACGGGGCAGGCATGCGCTTCGACCTGGCCTACACCTCGGTGTTGAAGCGGGCGATTCGGACGCTGTGGCTGGCGCTCGAGGCCATGGATCAGGTGTGGGTGCCGATCACCAACGCCTGGGAGCTCAACGAGCGCCACTACGGCGCGCTGCAGGGGCTGAACAAGGCCGAGACTGCCGAGAAGTTCGGCGATGAGCAGGTCCACGTCTGGCGCCGCAGCTACGCCACGGCACCACCGGCCCTGGAGCCCGACGATCCCCGCCACCCGCGTCTCGATCCACGCTATAAGAAGCTGACGCCGGCCCAGCTCCCTGCCACCGAGTCGCTGGAGATCACGCTGCAACGCGTGCTGCCGTACTGGGAAGAGGTCATCGCACCCTCGCTGGAGCCGGGCATAAAGGTGCTGATCGCCGCCCACGGCAACAGCTTAAGGGCTTTGATCAAGCACCTGGACAACATCCCCGACGACGACATCCCGAGCGTCGAGATCCCCACCGGCGCTCCCCTGGTGTATGAGCTGGAGGACTCGCTGCAGCCGCAGCGCCATTACTACCTGGAGGCCGGCAATTCCAGCGTGGACTAGCTAGGAGCTGTCACCCCGACTGGCTATGAGGTTGCATTAGCGAACGCGTAATGCACCGTCCTCGGCCGCAGAAGGACGGTGGGTTACGCTACGCTAAACCACCCTACGCTTGAAGCTGCTTGAAGTGGCTTGTCAACGCGCCCAGTTAGGCTTGCGCTTCTCGAAGAAGGCGGCGACGCCTTCGCGGGCCTCGGGTTGTTCCCAGGCGTCGGCCAGGCGCCGGATGGTGTCTTCGATCACGGCATCATCGATGCGCGGGCCCAGTGCCCGGGCGAGCGCCTTGGCCGCGGCCACTGCGCCCGGGGCCGCCGCCAGGTAGGGCTTGGTCTCCTGCTCCACGGCCTCGTCCAGGGCGTCCGCCGTCACCACGCGAGCCACCAGCCCCAAAACCCTGGCCTCCTCGGCCGAGAAGAGGCGAGCCGACATGAACACTCGTCGCGCCATCCCTTCTCCCATGCGCGCCACCACGTAGGGAGAGATGGTGGCGGGAATGAGGCCGAGGCGGGTTTCGGTGAGGCCGAAGCGTGCGCTGTCCACCGCCACCACCACGTCGCAGACGCTCATCAAGCCGACGCCGCCGCCGAAGGCCTGCCCTTGCACTCGGCCAATGAGGGGCTGGGGTAGCTCGTTTAGCGCTCGCAACATACCGGCGAGGCGGCCTGCTTCGGCCATGCGCTGTTCGCGGCTAGCGGAGAATTGCTCGCGCATCCAGCCGAGGTCGCCGCCGGCACAGAAGCTGGTCCCCGCTCCAGTTAGCACCACGACCCTCGTGGCAGCGTCAGCGGCAAGCGCCGCTGCGAAGTCGCCGAGCTCGGTGATCATGGCCGCAGACAACGCATTGTGCTTGTCGGCCCGGGCAAGGCTTAGGGTGGCGACCCCGCGCTCGTCTTTTTTCAGGCGCACGCTCGCTGCGCCCATGTCAGGCCTTCCGCAGGCTGCGCGCGAACTCCGCCGCCTGCTGTAGGCGGGCCAGATCGAGGCCGGTGTCGTAGCCTTGTTGGGCCAGCATTGCCGCCACCTTCAGTGTGTCCACATTGCCCTTGGCGCCGGGTGCGAAGGGGCAACCGCCAAGGCCCCCTACCGCCGAGTCGAAAACCCGCAATCCCTGCTCCAGGCTGACCCGAATGTTCTCCAGGGCCCGCCCGCGGGTATCGTGGTAGTGGCCGGCGAGCTGATCCGCGGAAGCGACTCCCAGCACCGCATTCAGCATCGCCGCCACTTGATCCGGCGTGCCCGCGCCGATGGTGTCCCCCAGGCTGACCGCGTAGCAGCCCATGGCGAGCAGCCGCTCGGTGACCCAGGCCACCTGGGAGGGTGGCGTGGGACCGTCGTAGGGGCAATCGGTGACGCAGCTGACGTAGCCGCGCACCGGAATGCCATCGGCGCGGGCCGCTTCCGCCACTGGCGCAAAGCGCTCCAAGCTCTCGGCGATGGAGCAGTTGATGTTCTTCTGCGAGAAGCCCTCAGAGGCGGCGCCGAAGATTGCCACCTCGTCGGCGCCGGCGGCACGCGCGCCCTCATAGCCCTTCAGGTTGGGGGTCAACGCTGTGTAGCGGATGCCGGAATGGCGATGAATGCCTGCCATCACTTCGGCGGCATCCGCCATCTGCGGCACCCACTTGGGGCTGACGAAGCTGGTGACCTCGATCTTCTCGAGGCCACACTCCGAGAGCAGGTCCACGAGTTGGATCTTGTCCGCCGCGGGAATCAGTCGCTGCTCATGCTGCAGCCCGTCCCGCGGACCGACCTCGAAGATCTGAACGTGCTCAGGCACCGCTGCCTCGTGAGGCCACCAGGCGCCACAACTGGGGGGCGATCAGTGCCGCCAGGATGAGCTCGAACAAGTCGCCCAGTACGAAGGGCCAGAAGCCAAACTGCAGCACCGGCTTGTCCCAGCCCACCACGCTGCCGAGCCAAGCCAGACCCAGGCCGTAGATGATGACGTTGCCCACCAGCATGGCCGCGGCCATGGTGAGGATGCTGCGGTCCCAGCCGCGCCGGGCCAACCAGCCCACTGCCACCGCGGCCACCAGAAAGCCCATCAGGTAACCACCGGTGGGCCCCACCATGTAAGCGAGGCCGATTCCCTTCTCCGGCGTGCCGGCGAAGACGGGCAGGCCGATGGCACCTTCGGCCAGATAGGCCAGCAGGGTGATACCGCCAAGCCGTGGTCCGAACCAGGCTCCGATCAGCACCGCCACCATGCTCTGGAAGGTCATCGGCACCGGATAGAAAGGAATCTGGATCTTCGCCGACAGGGTCAGCGCGGCCGTGCCAAGCAGGACAGCGAGGACCTGGACGTAGAGCTTCGACATTGCCTCCGGCAGCGCGACCTCGGCCAGCGTCAGCCCCGGGTAGTGATTCGCCTGTGCCATTTG
>CAZLYT010000423.1:0-2344 GCA_964563515.1 uncultured Candidatus Competibacteraceae bacterium
GCTCGTTGCCGAATACGGATCAGTTTCGCCGCGCTCCCATTTAACGAGCGCGGCCTGCCCAGCGGAAATCATCTCGGGCGTGATCTCAATCTCAGCGCCCGGACTCGACCTTGATTTGCTCATGGTGTACTTTTGTCAAGTATACAATCGCCCAATATTATCCCCCCTTTTTCATCCACCCCCTCCGACCCTCCCTTATACTCCCCGCCATCCCTTCCCCCGAGGGGGCGTGCTCGAGACCGCCTGGATCACGTGGGAAGCGGCTGACCGACCTTTTCCCGAAAATTTCCAGACGGTTTGGCGAATTAATGCAGACGGTTAGGCCGCAGATGCGGTTAGAATCAATCTTTAACGAGCGGAGTTAGAAAACATATAGGTAACACTCGGCAACCCCAGAGCTTTTTCGGGGACCGATCTCGACGGCGACGAGATGGGGGGCAGCGACAGAATTGCGGACCATGCGCTCGAGGTTCGAAACACCTTCGCCGAAGCACTGTCCGGCTTTGGCTTACCCTAGGTCATTGGTTTTCGCATAGGGTGGCCGTCGGGTCTTTGGCACTGTGCGGATTAATCCTAGTTATCAACTCCTAACCGCAGATAGTCTTCTCTCCGGCTAGCCGGAATTTCTCACCGTAGCGATGTTTGACTGATGCTGGGCGGGTGGCGACGGCTGGGTTGATGACGGCGAAGCGGGGCGCGAGCGGAGGCGTTCGCCGGTTTGGCGTTGGGTCGGCCTGGCGATGTTTCCTCTGTTGTGGTGGGGTTCGGGGTGGGGTCCGGCGGCGTCAGCGGGCCGCGATGCATAATCGGGCGTGGGCGAGCGCGAAGGCGTGCTGGCAGGGATGGGCCGAGGCTATGGCGACCTTGATGCGGCGTACCGAGACGCGCACCAGGGCGCCGATCTTCAACAGCTTCAGGCGGATGCTGCCGCAGGTGGCGTGGGCGAGTTCGGTGTGGGCGAGCCCGATGCGCCTCAGCGCACACATGAGAACATAGGCCATCGAGGCGAACCACAAGCGTAGCTGGTTGGCGCGCATGGTGGCCGCACTGGTGCGGTCGGCATAGAGGTCGAGCTGGCATTCCTTGATGCGGTTCTCCATGTCGCCGCGGGCGCAGTAGAGGTCCTCGTAAAGGGCCCGCGCGCCCCAGGCGTCAGCCTTGAGCGAGGTCACCACGAAGCGGGGATTGGCCTGGCCTTGCGTCCATTCCGCCTTGGCCACCACCCGGCGGCGCCGGCTCCAGCTGTCCAGCGTCGACCAGCGGAAGTCCCTGAACCGGCGCGCCGCCCGGCCGGTCGCCAGCGCCTCGTCCTCGGCCCATGCCAACTCCGTCTCGATCTCGGCCACGAGGCGGGCGTTGCGGGCAAGCCCGAAGATGTAGTCGACCCGGCTGGCCTCGCACCAGGTCATCAGCGCCTCGCGGGCAAAGCCGGAGTCGGCCCGCAGGAAGATCTTCACCCTGGGCCAGCGGGCGCGTATCTGCCCGACAATGCGCGCCACCTCCTCCACCGCCCCGGCACTGGCGTCGATGTTCGACCGCCGCAGCCTGGCCGCCAGCAGATGCCGGCCGCAGAACACATAGAGTGGCAGATAGCAGTAGCAGTCGTAGTAGCCATGGAAGAACCGCCCCTCCTGGTGGCCGTGCAAGGGATCATCGGTGGCGTCGAGGTCGAGCACGATCTGTTTCGGCGGCCTCTTGTGGGCCTCCATGAACAGGTCGACGAACAGCCCCTCGATGGCCTCAGGCTCATGGCTGATCCGGTGATAGCGGGTCGGCTCATGGCGGGAGAGCTCCACCCGGTTCAGCGTCGACTTGCCGGCGAGCGGTGCGCAATCGCTGCGGCGGGCGGCGAGCTTGCCGGCCACGACCGCCAGCACCGGATCGTGGCGCAGCTCGTCATGGTCGATCAGGTCCTCGTAACCAAGGGCAATGCCCATGACCCGCTGGCCGACCAGCGTCCTCACCTCGTGCTCGATCAGCTCGGGCCGGCGCGCGTCATGGAAGCAGGCGGCGAAGCGATCCATCAGCCGCACCGCCCGATCCGCGGCGCCCAGGAGCAGCGCGCCGGCATCGGACGTGACCTTGCCGCCATCAAAACCCGCTTCCACGCGGCGGCCCTCGACACTGGCAAAAGCAAATGAATCCTGGTTACACTGTGTCGGCATCGGGGAGTTCCTCCGTCCCAGATCAAGCTGTTGTCACAAAACAACTTTCGCTGATTCGGAGCCCCGATGCGCCTACTCAGTGTGAGAAATGCGGGTTAGAACGCCTGATCTTTGGTGCCGACTTCAGAAGGGGGGCTTCTCCTCTCGCACCCCCACCTACTTACGATTCCTGGGAGCCC
>CAZLYT010000424.1:0-17734 GCA_964563515.1 uncultured Candidatus Competibacteraceae bacterium
TGGACCAGGGTGGCTGATGTGCTCCCCCGGTTTCTGCGTCAGCGGCGCTAGGAATTTGCCCACGACCCGCGTATAGTGCCGCGGTCTCGCGCTGTTGCTGGTCTGTGCGCGGGGCGCGGACGGCGTACCTTCCTCGGCTCTCCTTCCAATCACGATACACACTGCCTGGACCGGCGCAGGCGCAGCCTGCCAGGCCGTAACCAGGAGCGACTCCACTGTCTTTCGATTCACTTGGCCTGCGGGCCGAACTGCTGCGCGCCGCGCGTGAGCAGGGATACTCTGTACCTACGCCTGTCCAAAAGCGGGCTATTCCCATCATCCTCACCGGCCGCGACTTGATGGCCGCCGCTCAGACCGGCACTGGCAAGACCGCCGGCTTCACGCTGCCGCTGCTGCAGCGGCTCATGGAGGTGCCGAGCACCGGCCGGCGCGTCGTACGCGCTCTTATTGTCGTACCCACTCGCGAGCTCGCGGCCCAGGTCGACCAGAGCGTGCGCGCCTACGGTGCCCATAGCGGGCTGCGCAGCGCGGTGATATTCGGCGGCGTTGGCATGCAGCCCCAGGTGGATGCGCTGCGCCGCGGCGTGGACATCGTGGTCGCAACGCCGGGCCGGCTGCTGGATCATGTGGGCCAGCGGACCGTGAACTTGTCACGGGTCGAGATCCTGGTGCTGGACGAAGCCGATCGCATGCTGGACATGGGCTTCCTGCGTGACATCAAGCGAGTTCTCGCCCTGCTCCCGGCTCGGCGCCAGAATCTACTTTTCAGCGCCACCTTTGCCGACGATATCGTCGAGCTCGCCCAGGCTTTGCTGAATCGCCCGGAGCGCATCGACGTCGCACCCCGCAACAGCACCGCCGAGCGGGTCGAGCAGGTGGTCTACCGCGTCGACCGGGAGCGCAAGGCCGATCTCCTGGCCGAGCTTATTCACCGCGGCGGATGGTCACAGGTGCTGGTATTCACCCGCACCAAGCACGGCGCCAATCGATTGGCCGACAAACTGGTACGAGCCGGTGTGAGCGCCGGTGCGATCCACGGCAACAAGAGCCAGTCGGCACGCACCCGGGCGCTTTCGGACTTCAAGGCGGGAAGCATGCGGGTATTGGTGGCCACCGAGATTGCCGCTCGTGGTTTGGATATCGATGGTTTGCCGCACGTGGTGAACTTCGAGCTCCCCTTCGTTCCCGAAGACTACATTCATCGCATCGGCCGCACCGCGCGGGCCGGGGCCAGTGGCGAGGCCGTGTCCTTGGTGTGTGTAGACGAGGACAAGTTATGGCGGGATATCGAGCGCTTGCTGCGTGGGGCCGTTCCCAGTCGGGTCCTGCCAGGCTTCGAGCCCGACTCCCGGATACGTCCGGAACCGATTGTCCGGGGCGGCGGTCGCCGCCCCGGTAGAAGCAAACCGGCACCCGCACCATTGGGCGGGGACCGGTCCAGCCGGCACCGTCGCGCCGTACCTAAGCGACAGCGCGGACGCGCCTAGTTTGATGGCTAGGCCCCACCCGCGCACAGGCCGGTGCCGCCCCTCCGGCGCACCGGCTTTCTACTTTCGTTAAGTGAGGAATTGACTATGGCTACCGGAACCGTCAAGTGGTTCAACCCCAGCAAGGGCTACGGCTTCATCCAGCCCTCGGATTCCAGCAAGGACGTGTTCGTGCATATCTCGGCTCTGGAGCGCGCCGGTATCTCCTACGTTGCTGAAGGTCAGCGCGTGGAGTTCGACGTTTCGGCTGGGCGCGACGGCAGGACCGCCGCCGAGAATCTCAAGCTGGTCGACTAGTCGCCAGCTCGAACTCGTTCGGGGGGGCCGCGGCGCCAGCTGGTGTCGCGGCCCCGTTCTTTTCTGCAACCCATCCAAGGACCAAACAGGTGCCCGGTGCGGGGCCGTTGCTCGCAGTGCGTGTGGCTGCCAAGCTGCACCATCATCGGGCGTGGAATCAGGTTGCGAGTGTCCACGGGCCTACAAGATCCAATAACCTACTGAAAACAGTTCAATATTGGCTGCTCCCCGAATACTGAACGGCAGCAGCGCCCGAATTTGGCTAGGGACGGTTGACTCTGAAAACCGTGTCGCAAGCCGCGGTCCGAATCAACGCGTCGCTCAACCGACATGGAAGCCAAGACCGGGCTCGAGGTCATCGGCCTCTCGGACAGCGGCGACTTCTTTGCCATCAGCAACTCCAAGCGGCCCATGGCGGGACTGGCCGATATGGAAGGCCTACGGGTACGCACCATGACCGGTGCCCACCCCTGAGGCCATCAGCGGTGGCGACGCTGATCCCCGAGAAGTACGGTGCAGCGGGTACTGCCATGCTGGCGGCGATGATGGAGCAGATCGAGGCCGCCCAGTAGCATCAACCAGTAGCACCCGCAACCGTGGGCGCGCAAGACCCGCCCACGGTCCCGATTTCAACATGGTCGAGGGGCGCTTGGCGAAACCCAGTATTTTCGAGGGGGTAGAGCTATTCCTGAACCCCTATTGCGACTCTGCTGCCGTGTACCCGGAGGCGTGCCGAGGCGTGGTCAACCGTGAGCGCTTGCTGCGAGCGGAGGCTCGCATTAGGTCGTGGCCAGACTACCGGCCGACACCCCTGATCGCCCTTGCCGGGGTGGCTCGAGGCTGCGGCGTGGCTGCAGTGCACTACAAGGACGAATCCGGCCGTTTCGGGCTCGGCAGTTTCAAGGCGCTGGGTGGAGCCTACGCCGTGTCCCGGGTGCTGGAGGCGGAGGCCAGGGAGCGCACCGGCGGTGACCATATCGGTCTTGAAGACCTGCTCGCGGGGCGGGACGAGCAGGTTCGAGACGTTACCGTCACCTGCGCCACAGACGGCAACCATGGTCGGTCCGTGGCCTGGGGAGCGCAGATGTTCGGCTGCCGCTGCGTGGTCTACATCCATGCCACGGTGAGCGAGGCCCGCAAGCGGGCCATCGAGGCATATGGCGCCACCGTGGTTCGGACCGCCGGCAACTACGACGACAGCGTGCGCCAGGCCCAGGTGGATGCCCAGCGTAATGGTTGGTTGGTGGTTTCCGACACCTCCTACGAAGGCTACATGGAGGTACCCCGGTACGTGATGCAAGGCTACGCGTTGATGGCGGAGGAGGTGCTGGCGGTGTTGCCGGCGCCGCCCACCCACGTGTTCCTGCAGGCCGGCGTGGGCGGTATGGCCGCCGCGGTTGCCGGCCACTTGTGGGAGAAGCTGGGGGCGCAGCGACCCAAGATCATCATCTGTGAGCCCGATCGGGCCGCCTGTCTCTATGAGAGCGCCCGGGCCGGGCATCCGGTGGCGGTGTCCGGGGAGCTGGATACCATCATGGCGGGGCTCGCTTGCGGCGAGGTCTCACGCCTCGCCTGGAACGTGCTCAAGTCCGCGGCCGACGCTTTCATGGTGATGCCCGACGCGTTGGCCCGCTCCTGTATGCGTTTGCTGGCTGCGGGTATCGAAGGCGATCCGCCGCTGGTAGCGGGCGAGTCGGCGGTGGTTGGGCTGGCGGGCTTGCTAGCGGTGGCCGGCCGGGAGCAATGGCGAGGCGCCGTGGAGCTGGGACCCAAAAGCCGGGTACTGCTGTTCGGCACCGAGGGCGACACCGACCCGGCCTTGTATCAGGAGATCGTCGGCTGGAGCGCCGATCAGGTCAGATCCCGTGTCCCGGATTAGCAACTGCAGGCGCACTGCTTCGTCGAGCTGCACATCGGGCAGGGACCGGTGCTGGTGCCGCGGGCGCCGGTGGGAGCCCAACGATGAGCTTAGCGCATCCATTCCGGGCCCGCCCTGCGATGACCGGTTTGCGGACTCGGGTCTGGACGGCGAGGGCTATGTACAGGTACACGCCGGCATCCATGGTGTCGGTAGCCTCGCGCCTGCCGACTGGGACGGGCGCAACCCCGTGGCTCATATCAGCGTGCGTGGCAAGTGAGCCTGGGGCCTGGTCGCCAATTAGGCGTGGGAAATACGGTATAGGCACACTTTGGTGCCCGCGAGGTCCGTTCACCGAGCGACGGTTCCGATGCGATGCCCGGAACCGTCACCGTAAACGAAGTGGTTTCAGAAATCCTTTGCTGTCACCCGCTTCAAGTTCTCACTCGCGGCCACAAAAAATGTGGGTGACTGCTCTAGGGCCTTGCGAAGGAATTTCTCCGCATCGTCCTTGCGTCCTTCAAGCAGACAGATGTAGCCGATGTTGTTGTAGGCCTTGGGTTCCTCCATGACATGCTTGAAAGCTGCCAAGGCCTCTTGATAGTTGCCCTTGCGCGTGTGCATCAGGCCGAGGTTCATCCAAGCCCGTTCGAAGTGCTCATCCAAATTGAGCGCATGCTGCAGCATGTCAATGGCCGCATCGACTTCGCCGCCGAGGTAGAGTGAATACGCCAGATTGTTGGCCAACATCGCTGAGTTTGGATTTAGCTTCTGCGCCTTGCGGTAGTACTCAGCGGCGGCGCTGTATACACCGTCCAAGTCGGCTAGTACGCCTAATCCATTATACGCCGCCCAACGATTGCGATCCTGCCTTACGACTGCTTGCAGGGCTTCCTTGGCTTCAGCGTACTGGCGGGCGTCCAGTAGCAGAAGTCCGAGTCCTTCCTGCGCTGCAGTGTGTTTGGGCTCCGAGTTGAGCGCCATCTGGAAGGCGAGGGCCGACAATCGGTCATTGTTGCGGATCCGGTGTATCGAGCCGACCTTGAATAGAGTGTTGGCATGCCCCGGATTTAGCTCCAAGGCCTGAACGTAATGATAGAGGGCGAGATCGAGATCTCCCGCACGGGCGGCTTGGTCTGCCCGCTTCTCGGCCTCCGCAAAACTGAGCACTGGGAACTCGGTGGCGTAGGCAACCTTGGATTTGCCGTCGTAGAGCTCCTCGTACTGACCCCTGGCGGTGGGAGCTTGGTCCGGAACGCTGGCGCATCCGGTGAGCACCAGCGCCAGCACAGCAACGCCTGTCGCGGTCCGCTGCATGCCTGTTTTCATTCTGCCTCCCTCTCCTGTTCTTTATTCTGCGCTCAGCGTGATGCGAGTGCGTTCATGACACCAAGCAATGCCGGACCGATTGCCACCAGAAAGAAACCCGGAAACAGGCAGAACACTAGTGGAAACAGGAGCTTGGTGCCTATTTTGGCAGCCTGCTCTTCGGCGTGCTGCATCCGTTTGTCGCGGAACTCCTCGGCGTAGATCCGCAATGTCTCCGCCACGCTGCTTCCGAATCGCAGACTTTGTGCCAACAAGACAACCAGACCACGGATATCGGCAAGCCCGGTGCGCTCGGCCAAGTTCCTGAGCGCTTGCACCCGGTCGACGCCCGCTCGAATTTCCGCATTCACCAGCCCCAGCTCCGAGGCGAGCTCAGGGTGGCTTACCGAGAGCTCGTCGGTAACGCGCTGAATCGCGGCATTGAGCCCCAGGCCAGCCTCAACACATACCACGAGCATGTCTAGCGCATCGGGAAAGGCATTGCGCAGAGCCCGCTGACGTTTCTCGACACGTTTGTTCAGGTACAGGTTGGGAATCATCATTCCGAGAAAACTGGCTGCCAGGGCCGCGAGTCCTACCTGATAGGTGGTGTAGTAGGGGAACAGTGTGGCGCCTAGCAGCACCGCGACCGGAACGGTGACTCCCAGTAGCAGCTTTACGGTGAAGAAGGCTGTTGCCGCGTTCGGCGAGCGGTAGCCCGCATGGATCATGCGAGTACGGACCCGTTTTTGCTCGCCATTCTTGCGTGGGGTGACGATCGGGGCAGCGCTGTCGAGCATCCGGTTGAGGCCTGCCATGGCGCCGGTACCGGCTAGCGCTGGGCCCGCAACCTCCCCCATACGGCGTCGCAGCGGGCTGGTTGCGCTGGCCACGAGCACTGTGATGGCTAGACCCACGACGAAGGCAGTCATGGCTGCGAGTGCCACGAAGGCGACCCGGACCCGGGTCTGATCTCCGACGACTTCCTTGAGTAGATCAATGACGTATTCCATTTCCCATCACCTATGCTTGGATCCGAATGACCCGGCGCATCCAGAACAGGCCAATCAGCAGAACTACAAAAGCCCCCGAAATTAGTTGTCGCCCGAGCGGATCGCCGGTGAGCATCTCGAGATAGCTGGGGGTCGTCATGTAGAGCCCGGCGAACAGTGCGAAGGGCACCAACGCCAGTATCCAAGCGGACATGCGACCCTCGGCGGACAGCGTTCGAACACGCCGCTGGAAACGAAAACGGGATCGTATGACTGCGGATAGCTTTTGCAGTATCTCTGCAAGATTGCCTCCGGACTCCCGCTGTATTAGGACCGACGAGACAAAAGCCATTACGGTTACACTGGGCATCCGATCCAATAGGTTCAACAATGCAGTGCGCGCATCACTGCCGTAATTGAGGTCATTGAATGTAGATTCGAACTCGTTTCCAATCGGCGCATCCATTTCTACACCGACCAGGTGCAGGGTCTCGCTGAATGGGTGACCGGCTTTCAGGGCTCTCGTCATGGTGTCCAGCGCCTCGGGGAACTGCTCTTCGAATTGCAACATGCGCCGGTTACGGTCGAACTGCACTTTGAGCATCGGTAGCGTGCAAGACGCCAAACCAACGCCTAGAGCGATCAGTGGCGTGTGGGTCACCGCAAGTGCCAGTAAGGAGGCAGTCCCGCCCAACGCAACCGCCGCCACTAGGAGCCGGTAAGCGGGTCCAGAGCGACCCGCCTGCTCGCTGATCCGTCCCAGCGCTTCCATACCGGGCAGTGACTCTAGCGCGCGCTCGAGCGGTGATAACTGTTTAAGGTATTTCTCCCGCAACAACGAACGATCTGGTGCACCGGCGCCTGGCGTGGTCGCGTTGCGCAGGCGCTTGAGCACCCGACGGCGTGCTTGCTGTTCCACACCGACGGTGGGCACGAACAGGGCGTAGGCAAGGGCCACTATGGCGCCGAAAACGAGTAGCGCAAAAGTCAGCTGCGAATCAGTCCAGTCGGTCACGATGCCACCTCCGCGACATGCCGGTGATGGGGGTCGAACAGAGCGGCATCCAGCAAAATGCCGCGCCGCTCCAGGTGTTCACGGAGCTTCGGCATTATCCCGGTGGCTCGGAAGGCCCCTAGCACGCTGCCATCCTCTGCTACACCTTGCCGCTCGAAGCACATGATTTCCGACATGGTGATGACATCGCCTTCCATGCCATTGATCTCTTGGATACTGACGACTCGGCGCCGGCCGTCCTCGTGACGTTCGGTCTGCACGACCAGGTCGATGGCCGATGCCATTTGGGCACGCAGCGAGCGCACTGGGAGGTCGAAGCCGGACATGGCCACCATGTTCTCAATTCGACCCAACGCATCCCTTGGGGAGTTGGCATGTATGGTCGTAAGCGAGCCGTCGTGACCGGTATTCATGGCCTGGAGCATGTCCAAAGCCTCGGCGCCGCGCACCTCGCCTACGACGATTCTGTCCGGTCGCATGCGCAAGCTATTGCGGACCAGTTCCCGTTGGCTCACCTCGCCGCGGCCTTCGATGTTCGGAGGGCGGGTCTCCAACCGGACGACATGCGGCTGGCGCAGCTGCAATTCCGCCGAATCCTCGATGGTCACAATGCGCTCATCGAGGGGGATGAAGCCGGAAAGGATGTTGAGCAGCGTTGTTTTTCCTGAGCCGGTGCCGCCCGACACCACGATATTCAGCTCCGCTCGAACTACTTGTTTGAGTAGATCGGCCATCAGCGGTGAAAGACTGCCCAGACCCACCAGGTCGTCGATCTCGAGGGTCTCGACGCCGAACCGGCGGATCGACATGGAGGGGCCGTCGATGGCCAGGGGCGGAATGATCGCGTTCACCCGTGAGCCGTCGGCCAGGCGAGCGTCCACCATGGGTGATGACTCGTCGATACGTCGTCCCACATTCGAAACGATGCGGTCGATGATTTTCAGAAGATGTTGGGCATCATCGAAGTGAATGTCGGTGCGCTGCAGCTTGCCGCGCCGCTCGACGTAGATGTTGCGGGGTCCGTTGACGAGAATGTCCGAGATCGAAGGATCCGCCAACAGGGGTTCCAGAGGACCCAAGCCCAGAATTTCGTCTTCGATACGTTCGACCACGCGCTGACGGGCTTCCACGTTCAGCGGGGCCTGCATTTCCTCCATCTGCGCGTGCAGGATGTCGCGTATCTGACGCCGCGCCTCCTTCTCCTCCAGCGTGCCGATGAGACTGAGGTCCATGATCTCGAGCAGGCGCTTGTATAGCCGCTCTTTCCAGCGGCGCTGCTCCGCCGGCAGCTCCCAGCTACGGCTTTCGATCGCATCGGGGACCTGCACTGGAATCCGCGTCACGGTGGTATTCGGGTCTGCCTTGGGCGGGCGATCTCCCTTCAATCGCTGCATGCGGGCTTTAAGGTTCATCTCCGGCGCTCCTTGTTGTTATTAGTTGGCCTGTGACGCGTGGTGGTGGGACCGCCGCCAGCTGAACAAGCCGCGCCTCCTCGGTGGGGCTCTCCCGCTGATCATCTCTGCGAGCTGGGCCAAGGATTGGGTCAGGGGGGACTTGCGGTTGCGCTCGCCCAGCGGTACGCCCAGGTTGACGCACATGCCCACTAGCTTGAAATCGTTGGGGACAAGGTGAACTTTGGAGTCACCCAGCGCTTTCTGGATATCGGCCAAAGCCACCATGGACCGTGATTGATGGCGATTTACCAGGACATGAATCTGTTGCGGCGCCACCTGGAGCTCGCGCACCAGGATGGACACCAGCCGCTTGGTGTCTCGCAGGTGGGCCACGCTCTGTTGCGTGACGAGAAAGATGGTATCGGCGCGCTCGAGGACGGCGCTGGTCATCGTATCGATCTGTCGTGGCAGATCGACGACCAGGTGATCGTACAGACTGAGTGCGACCCTTACGACTCGGTCGAGCTGGCGCGTATCCATTTCGCTGGGCAACAGCACCTCATCCGTCATGGCGCCGAACACCCGCACTCCGCTGTCATGCTTGGCCGCCATCGCGTCGAGGGATACTGCGTCTAGATCTTGGGACTCGGCCAAGGCCTTTATCAGACCTTGACTGCGCTCGAGATCCAAGTAGAGGGGAAGCGTCCCGAATTGCAGATCCAGGTCCATCAATCCCACTCTGAGCCGTAGATGAGTGGCCAGCAGATGGGCCAGATTGCAAGCCAGCATTGTCGCCCCGGAGCCGCCTTTGGTGTTCATCACGGCGGTCATCCTGGACTCGGCGGTACCAGATGTGGAGGCTCGCTCCCGGTCCAACCGGGTGAGTGTGGTGAGCATCTCGGCCGCGTCGACTGGCTCAGTCAGAAAGTCTCGGGCACCTGCCTTCATGGCAGCCCGCAACAAAGTGGCATCCGAGCCCGGCCCCACTACCAAGCAGGGCGGGCGCGACCCTGGGTTGCGCGCGCCGATGGCGCTCAGCTCGTGCTCCCAGCACTCCCCGGCGTGGAAGATGAGCACATCTGGTACCTCGGGGACGCCGTGCAGAGGATCGGCATGGCCGTTGGTAATGTGCTTGAGGGAGCAAACGACGTCCGGACATGCGCTCAGCACCGTCTGCAGTGCGGCGAGCCCGTCAGCCGAGCGGCCCGCGATCAAGACCTTGAGTTTCCTGTTCATTTAAAGGCTTCCTTTGGCTAGGCGCTGACTGCTGGTCGGCCTTACACCGCAGTTCCAAAACACTGGGCTCCGGCGCCCTCCCGCGGTATCCCTAGACTCTCGCGGGGGAGCGTGGAGAAAAACGCGGGCGCGTCGATGCTGGCACCGAACATCGACACCACGAAGTCGTGCTGGTAGCCGATGATGCCCACCCGCACGTAACGAATGAGGCCGAAGTCGCCGACGGGATCCGCCAGCGGCTGTCCGTCGGCGTCCAGGTAGCTTAGATCCACGTTGGCCGGCGACAGTCCGGGTATGATCGCCTGGGGGGCACCGCTGGCGCCCGCCTGGAACACCGTCACACGACTGATGGCCGAATGATTGATGGGGCAGATCGCAGCCACCCGAGCCCCGCGACGGGTCGCCTCGGTGAGGGCGTTCCAGGTGTAGATTGCCCGCGCGATTTCGGCGACTCCGAATAGCACCAGGAAGAACAATCCGCCCACGATGGCGAATTCGACGGTGGTAGCTCCCATTTGCTTACGCCGCATCACAACGCCCTCACCACCGTGGTCGCGTTCAAGGTGAACTCGAGATTCTGGCCGCCACCGACACCGAAGTTGGGAACCTGACTGAACAGCGCCGGCGTGTAGCCGTAGCTGGCCGAGACGGTGATGGTTTGATTGGCACCTGCGGTGACAGTCACATCTGCCACCGTCAGATTCGGCAAAATGGTCGAGCCGACGCCGTTGGCGTTGCCGAACACCACCAGGTTTTGGGTCGGTACAATTTTGCCGGTGAGGTCTATTGTGCCCAAGGTGCCGGCAGTGGCTTCCGTGGCGATGTAACGGGCGCCATCCTGAACCGCCTTAGTGAGCGTGTTGTATTGGAATAGCGCTCGGCCGATCTCGAAGGTGGTTACCATCAGGAGCAAGAGAATCGGTAGCACTATGGTGAGCTCCAGAGTCGCTACACCGCGTTGCGTGGTGAGTGGTTTCACAGTGCCCATGGCCAGCGTCCTCAAGAGTCCGGAGTGCTCTCGTCTTCGTAGAGCTGGATGACGTAGGGGCCCGGTCCGTTGTTGGGATTCGGCCCAGGCACGCCCTTGACCTTGCAGTCCTCTACGAACTGCCCATACACCTTGGCCTCGTTGCCTTGCTGAATGGTCTCCTGGAGCAGGAAGAAACAGGCGAAGCCGAGCAGTGGCACGTTGCCTTGACCGCTGGTGGTGCCGTCGCAGCGACCGATTGGCACCGGCAGGATGCGCCGCTCCGGCAGACCGTGGGGCTCGCAGGAGTCGCTGGCGGAACAGGCCGCCACATCGCTCTTGTAGTCTTCGAAGTTAAAGTCCAGCTCGGCCGCCGTGGTGACATCTTCGACGATCGGCACCGTGTTCTGGGTGATCACCAGGTCCGGCTTGTAGGGGGATGAGGCCGGCGAATGGCTGGAGTAGGGCCCCTTGTAGATGCCGAGACGGGTGTTGATCCCCTGCACCACCGGTCCCACGGTATTGCCAGGCTCGGTCTCGATGTCGTCGCTGCTCGACAGGCAGGCCTCATAGGAGCCGGCCATTGCCTCGCGGATATCGGCGCCGCCCGCGGCATCCTCCAGTCGGATGAGCTGGAAGTTGCCGGGGCCGACCTCCCAGTTGCCGCCGCTGCCGGAGCTGGTCTTGAGCACCTCGACGGCCTCTTCCGTATAGCCGAAGAACGGTGGCCCGGCGGCCTCGTCGCCACAGACCATCATCGGCGCGATGCTGCAGACGTCTTCCAGCGTTGGGCTGGGCCCAGCCACAGCCCGGGCGGAGACGGTCTTGTTGTCGATCCCAAGGATCTGCACCAGCCAGCTTTCAAGGGTGAGATTGTCCACGCGGGCCCGGACATACTGCGGATCGACTCCCCCGGCCACGAAGGGGTACAGCGTGTCGGAATACTCGGTCACCATCGCCAAGCTGCCCGCGGCCAATTCGCCATTGCCGGCAGCGGCCAGGTTGGCCTGAAAGACTTGGTTTGCCGCTGCATCCGCGGCCACCACGCTGCCGGTCACGTCCAGCTCCTTGGCCGCCGCCAGGGCGACGGCGTCCACCGTGTTCTGCAGCCGCGTCTTGTTCACGAATGCGTGGCCCATGTCGAGGGCCAGCCCCGAAATTCCGATCAGCGCCACCAAGGCGATGGCGGTGACCACCACGATGGCACCCTGCTGCTGGTGTCTCGACGCGATGTTGCGATGCATGCTCAAGTCCCTCTGCTCGGCGGCCGCGCCCTGGTCACTCGGCCAGCTTGATCTCTATCTGCTGGCTTATCGCCTCGGGCTTACCGAGATCCGTGCGGTAGGTATCCAGCACATAGCCCGCGTGCTCGCCGTCGATGCCCATGACCGGCACCTGGCTGGGCCGATGCAGGGTGCTGGGATCGTAGGTTTGCGCCCGAATCATCTCGCGCACAGAGTTGCCGAAGTCGGCCTCCACGGCGCTTTCCGGGGCGACGCAGCCGGCTGTCGCCGCTAGGGCACTCAATACGATCAAACGCAACGTCGATAGGTTTATAGGCTCGCTCATGATCCCTGTACTCCTAGAGTCCGTGTCCAAAGCTTCCGCTGGTGCCGCCACCCCCCGTGGGGGTCGTGGGCCCAGTCTGCTTGCGACCCTCGAGCCGGCCCATGAGGTAGAACTCGGTATCCGATGGCTCGACGAAGCTGTCGGTCGGAAGACGTACCGTCTGGGTGGTGATGGGTCGCGCGAAACGAGGGGTGACGAAGATCACGAGCTCGGTCATTCCCTTGCGAAACTCCTGGCTGCGGAACAGCGGACCCAGCACGGGCATGTCACCCAAACCCGGGAACTTGTTGACTGCTTCGCGTAGGTTCTCGTTGATCAAGCCGGCAATGCCTAGGGTCTGTCCGTCATTGAGCTCTACCGTGGAGCTGGCGCTGCGTTTGGTAAGAGAGGGGACGAAAAACGCCTCGGACGAATTGGTCACCCCGAGAATGATCTGGTTTACGCTGGATAATTCGCTCACAGCCACATTGAGCTTCAGACTGATGCGGCCCGAATCCAGCACCACCGGCAAGAACTGCAGGCCAACGCCGAATTCCTTGAACTCGATGGTGACGGTGTCGCTGCCTTGAGGGACCGGGATCGGGAACTCACCGCCCGAGAGGAAACGGGCCTCCTGGCCGGTTTGCGTGGTCAGTGTTGGTTCGGCCAGAATCTTGGCCAGGCCTTCTTCCCGTGCGGCATCGACTACCAGGTTGAACAAGAAGTCCCCTGATAGGTAGCTGGCAAAAATGCCGGTGTCGCTAATAGTGGGCGTGCCTGGCCGAAATTCGGTAACTGCGGGGCCGATCGGCGTGCCATTGCCAAAGATTGGCACTCGGCGTTGCACGAAGCTGTCGAACGCCCCGGTCACGGGATCGATTCGCGGCACGTCGAGAATGGCGTCGGGAAAGCTTGCGCCCCCATTCACCGCACCGAGCCGCCACTTGTTGTTAATGTCGAAGGCGTTGAAGTTGACGTCCAACTTCTTGAGGATGGTGCGGGCCATTTCCGCGACCTTCACCTCCAACATGATCTGCTGGGCGCCGCCGACCTGCATCAGGTTCAGCACTTGGCTGCCTTTGAGTTCTACGTCCCCCTGGGTATCCCCGAGGCCTCGGCTGAGGGGCATGAAGCTTTGGGCCAGATCGAGCGCTGCTTGCATCTTCACCACGCTCGAGACTTCGCCGCTGAGCACGATCGACCCTTGTGAGGCGTGCACGTTGATGCGTTCCTGCGGCATCAGCATGTATAGCTTCTCTTTGAGGTTGGTTAGGTCGTGAGAGACTTCGACGTCAATGGTGTCGCTAACTCGTCCATTGCTGTCCCACATGACGACATTCGTAGTACCGAGTGCCTTACCCACCACGTAGAGTTGCCGCGAGTTCAGCATCAAGATGTCCGCGATTTCAGGATTTCCCACGGAAACCTTCTTGGCGCCTTTACTGAGGTCGATGATCTGGGACTTATACAGCGGCACGACTACTTGGCCATTGCTGGTGGTTTGCAGCCGCCACGATGGCGTTGGCGCCGGCCCCTGGGCGGCTGCCGACGGCAGGTCCGCTATCAAGCCCAAGCTGAGCAGAACCCCTACCGCCACCCCCTGGAGTGCGGGGAATCCTGGGACAGTGCTGCAAACCGGTTTCTGGCTTGTCTGTATTCTTGTCTTCACCTTCGTCTCCCTGCACAGCGCAGCTGAGTCATGACACAGCTGCAGGCCTTCTGAGGCCAGTCAGAATTGAACCCGCGTCCGGTCAACCGAGGTACCGCGAATGATGGTCACTGATGGTGCCGCGGGCGGCGGACTCCGCTTTGCGATCATCTTCGGTTGAGGATCAGTTACCAGGCTGTCGTCGCCTGGATTGCGGAGGGTCAACTGGATGGTGCCCTCCTCGCGAGCACCCACCAGCTTCTCGGCCTCCTTGGGGGTCATCTCGAGGGTTACCGCCCGCACGATCACTGGCTCGTTCTTGTCGGTGGATGCGGTCTGATCTACGGCCAGAACCTTGACGTCCTGCAGCAACGTACGGGTCATCGCGCGTCGGTTTTCCTTGCGCGAGGCCAGGACATCCACCCGATTGCCGGGGAGCAAGAAGCCGGCCACGCCGATGACGTCGTTCACCCGAACGGTCACGGCGCGCATCTTCGGGTTGACGATGGACGACAGCGTGCTGCCGCCGAGATGCTCGACCACGCGGCCTTCCAGCAAGATTTCTCCTGGGAACAAGGGCTGAGTGGCAATACGACCCTCGACCTGGAGGGGATCCGCGAAGGTTCCTTTTGGGATCACGCTTCTGGGCATCGAGACGGTCTTGATGTGGGCCCCCTCGATCTGGTGGCCCAATGGGATCTCGAGTGCCGCAACCACGACTGGCTGGGTATCGTCTGAAGCTTCGGCCGGCGACAGGGTTCGCTTGAGAATCCAGTCGTTGGCGAGCCAGGCGGCAGTCAAGCCCAGCGCCACTGCGATCAGTAGAAGCAAGAACGTTCGTTTCTTGGCCATGATGGTCTCCTTTCCTTGTTGGGATTTAGTTTGCGACCGCCGCCACCGGGCCTGTGCCAGGGAACGACACGAAGTAGTTCTGCCAAGCCCAGTGCATGGCCTCGCGGCTCAGAGCATTGGGCAGACCCAGGTAACGACTGCGATCCAAAGCTAGTCCGATCAGGTCGCGGGGGTGGCAAGGCAGGAGCGGCACGGCATCGCCATGCAGTTCCTCGAGTACGTAGCGCAGAACCTGGGGATCGTGCTCGATGCCGTGGGCGTCGCAGACCAATCGCCAGACTGCGGTGTACTTCTCGGGGGTGAGGTATTCGAGCCGTATCTTGTATCCGAGCCGTCGTAGGAAGGCCTCGTCCGCCAGCTCGAGTGGGTTCAGATTGGTGGAGAACACCAGCGCCGTATCGAAGGGCACCGAGAATCGCCCGCCTCCCTCTAGGTCGAAATAATCACGTTGCTCCTCCAGCGGGACGATCCAGCGGTTGAGCAGGTCCTCAGTGGAAGATCGCTGACGGCCCAGGTCGTCGACCAGCAGCACTCCATTGGCGGCCAGCAATTGGACCGGTGGTCGATAGATGCGCGTTGCCGTGTCGAAGCGAACCTCGAGCATGTCGAGGGTCAACTCGCCGCCGGTCACCACCAGGGGGCGGTAACAGGTCACGAAGCGGGTATCGCGCCTGTGAGCGAACAACACCGTCGCGTGCTCGGCCCTCTCGGCCTGGCGATGCAGAGCGGGATCGAAGATTCGAATGATCCGATCGGCCACCAGGATGGCATGGGGAACGTTGATCCGACCGCCGAGGGCCCGCACCAGGCGCTGGCTCAGAAAGGTTTTCCCCGTGCCCGGTGGACCGTATAGGAACAGTGGTCTGCCGGAGTGCACCGCCGGTCCGATTCGGTCCAGCAGCTCCTCATCGACGATCGCGTCTGCGAAGGCTGCGCGCATGCGCACCCGATCCATTCCCAGGTGCCGGACCGACTGTTGCTGCACTGTCTTCGAGTAGAGCTCCAGGGGCACCGGTGCTGGTCCCACGTAGCCGCTACGGCCGAATGCCTCCAACGCTGCGGTGTGTCCACGATCAGTCAGGGCGTAGCGCAATCCCCGCCTATTTTCGGACTCTGCTCGGATCTCCAGTTGAGCTTGCCTTCGCAGTTGCGCCAGGACTGGCTCTAGCACCGCGCCCGGGAGCGCAAGGTGCTCTACCAATGCTGTCAGATCGATTACGCCAGACTGGTGCAGTTGTTTGAGTACCAGTTCCTCCACTAAACCCTGCGGCAAACCCGTTTCTTGCAGGGTGGTCGGAGCGGGTAGTGTTTCCATCGCCCCAGCGCGGGATTGCACGCTCGGTGCTTGGTTCACGCCGAGGGGATGGCTGATGGAAGGCTGCATCGCCATGGTATTAGTTCCCCAGGCCAGGAGTAGAGCTGACGCCGTTGGCACTCAGAGCAGCGACCACTGCACCGAACGCGATTGCTGTGGCATACGGAAATCGCAGCTTCAGAGAGGTGTCTCCAGGGGGCGAGGGGCGTAGGTTGAAAAACCGGTGCAGAGCCGGTGGCATCCACAGCATGAAGTGCTCGCCAAGCCCGCGGTTCTTAAGCAGAACTAGAACACCAATAAATCCCCCAACGATGAGCGTCACGCCGACGGCTACGACAGCGCCGACAGGGCCCAGCAGGCTGCCGCTGGCGGCCATTAGCTTCACGTCGCCGGCGCCCATACCACCAAGCAAGTACATTGGAAGAAAAGCCGCTACTCCAATTCCAAAGCCGGCGCCCGCTCCAATCAAACCACCCCAACCTGCGAGAAGGCCTTGCCAGGTTAAGGCAAACACAATCGCCGGCAAGGTGATGGCATTGGGTATTCGGTTAGTAGTTAGGTCGGTGAACACCGAAATCGCCAGAAGTGCGCAAAGCACGATGAGTGGAATGATGTGCATGGCGCCGATCCTTCCCTGATTCGATAGTTTTGACTTGAACCAAGTAGTGCGCCGGGAATCGGGAATCGAGATCCCGACTCCCGGCGAATCGGACTACGGAGTGATGACGCCAGTCATCTGGGTGATGGCACCCCCGACAGCGACGCCGAGATCCGTAAAAGCGCCTACAACGGCCAAGCCAACCAGGGTGCCGGCGATGGCGTACTCGACAGTGGTCAGGCCTTCTTCATCTTTAATGAGCTTCACAAGCTTCTTGGTCAGGTTGCTCATGTCCATTACTCCCTTCTTTTTGATGTCTGACTATGCAAATGAAAAACCGGGATGCTGGGTTGCGGTGTTCTTGATTCTGATCCCGCAGGTGTTTCGCATCCGGCGATGAAGTAAGAGCGAAGAGCATGCCAAGTACGAAATCTCGCAACCTGCACGCGGATGCTTTGCTCTGTCCAGCGCCCGAAATTGCGGCCTCGTGCCCGAACTTGAATGCGTGCTGCTTGGCGACGGGTGCGGTGGGAGTTGGCAGCTGAGCAGCTGCTCGGACGGCGGCAAGCAAGGGAGGTTTCTGCCATCTCGGTTCGGCTTAGGGAAGCTTTGATGTATCGGCCGGAAGCGCGATAGGGACGAATAAACCAGGGCGTCTTTGGGTCGGGATTGGTCGCGGAGCGGAGGCAAGAGCCCCTATGCGTCCATCGGTCTCAGATCAGAGATAGGGCGGGGTACATGCGCTGATGATTTCGCAGGGCTCCTCGCCCAGATTGCGAAAACGGTGGGGCAGGCGGCTGTCGAAGTGGTAGGCGTCACCGGGCCCGAGGATCCGCTTCTGCTGCCCCACCGTGACCTCGATTCGACCTTTGACCACAATCCCGCCTTCTTCGGAGTCGTGGCGCAGCATCGCCTTGCCGGTGTCGGCACCGGGCGCATAACGCTCGTGTAGGATCTGCAGAATGCGCCCGTTCAAGTTGCCGCCGACCTGGCGGAAGGTGACCTTGTCATCGGTAAGGACCAGCAGCTCCTGGGCGTAGAAAAAGACCTGGTCCTGGGGCGGCTGCTCCAGGGTGAAAAACTCGGCCAGGCTCATGGACAGACTGTCCAGCAGCTTCTTGAGGGACGCCACCGAGGGGCTGCTCTTGTTCTGCTCGATGAGCGAGATGGCCCCGTTGGTGACACCGGCGCGCCGCGCCAGCTCGCGCTGGGAGATTCC
>CAZLYT010000425.1:0-9312 GCA_964563515.1 uncultured Candidatus Competibacteraceae bacterium
GGATCGCGCCGGTATATTTTCGGAAAAGCGGCGGCGGGGCAACCTCGTTGGTACAACCGCCGGCATGTGGGCGGCTGTAGCCGAGGACGGCTGCATTGTTGCCAAAGAAGCCAGCTGCTGATGGTACCCGGGTGCAATGGAGCGTGAATACGCCGGTGTCGACCGCGGCTTCGCTCACCAGTGCTCGGCCGCTGAAGGCCATCGCGTGAAGGGTCTGGGCGTTCGCCAGAGCCTGCTCATGCTGGGGTTGGTGCCCTCGCTACTGATTGCCATCGTTCTGGTGGCCTATCTCACCCACACTCGCATACAAGATCTGGAGCTTGCGCTCCAGGAAAGAGGACTGACCCTTGCCCGCCACCTGGCAGCGGCCAGCGAGTACGGCGTCGACAGCGGCGACAGGAGCTATCTGGCTCGCCAAGCCCAGCTGGCACTGGAGGAGCCGGACGTCTACCGAGTCACGATTCTCGACGACCGCGGCGGGATTCTGGTGGATCGCGTCGACCAGATCACGATAACACCCCCGCCGAGCGCTCAGTTGTTTGCCTTCAAGGAACGCATCTACGGTGGCGCCGGCACGGCGAAGAACACCGAGGGGGCACGCCTGGAGGCCGCCAAAATGCCATGGTCGTCGACGGATCTCAGGCCAGTCGGAGAAGTCCAGGTGATGCTGTCCGGCATCGCCACCAATGCGCGACAACGGGAGGTCATCGCCACCAGCCTTGCTTTGTCTGTGATGTGCCTGAATCTGGGGTTGCTATTTGGCGCCCTGCTCGGCCACCGCATCTCGGAACCAGTGCTGCGCATGGAGAAAGCGGTCGCCGAGCTCGGTCGGGGCAACATGAAAGCCCGAGTGCGGGAAGCATCCGGTGGCGAGCTTGGCAGCCTGGAACGGGGCATCAACGCGATGGCCCGGGAGCTGCGGGCTACCCGGGACCGGCTCCAGCAGCAGGTATACCAGGCTACCTCCGACGCGCGAGAGACCATGGAGGAGCTCGAGATCAAGAATGCCGAACTCGATATCGCGCGCAAACGGGCGTTGCAGGCCAGTCGCGTCAAGTCCGAGTTCCTCGCCAATGTCAGCCATGAGATCCGCACGCCGATGAACGGCATCCTGGGTTTCATCGAGCTGCTCGAAGGAACGCCGCTCCAACGCACCCAGCTCAACTACCTCCACACCGTCCGCAGTTCCGCCCGTACACTGCTCACCCTGGTCAACGACATACTCGATCTCTCCAAGATCGAAGCCGGCAAAGTGCAGCTTCGCCAGGAGCCGTTCCTGGTGCGCTCGGTGCTGGAGGACTGCGTGATCCTGTACGCTCCCCTGGCCCACGCCAAGAGGCTACAGCTGAACCTGGACCTGCACCCTGACCTGCCTGCCTGCCTGATCGGTGACGCCCAACGCATCACCCAGGTAGTCGCCAACCTGGTGAGCAACGCGGTGAAGTTCACCGAGCAGGGGCGCATTCGGGTGAGTGCCGAAATAGAAAGCGCCACCGGCGACAGGATAGGCCTTGGCCTGGTGGTTCAGGACACCGGCATCGGCATCAGCGAGGCGGACCGAGACCGGCTGTTCGACGTCTTCAGCCAGATTGACAGCTCGGCAGCCCGCAAACACGCTGGCACCGGTCTCGGGCTAGCTATCAGCAAACGCTTGACCGAGCTCATGAACGGAAGCATCGGTCTGTCCAGCGTTCCCGGTCAGGGCACCACGTTTCGGGTGCAGATTCCGCTGCACTACGACGCCAAGTCCGATGCTGGTGCTCCGCGATCGGCCGCGCTGCAGGGTCAGAGGGTTGTACTGGTGAGCGCGGATGCCGACCTGACCGAGGCAACCAACCACCAGCTTGCGCCCAGTGGCGTAGAATTCGTGGCGGTAAGCGATGGCGGAGGCCTCGCCAATGCGGTCGCTGGTCAGCTAGGTCGCTGCGAGCCCAAGGTGTTGCTTGACTTGAGCTGCTGGCAATCGTTCGAGCTGAGGGAAATCGTAGGCGTAGCGTCGGATCTTGGAACGCGGGCACCGCTGCACTTGGTGACCTTGGGCAGAGACTTGACGGGAGCGTCCGAGGACGCGCCGCTGGCGTCGCTAGCACAGCTTGAGAAGCCTTGTCGGACCAATGACTTGCTTTCTGCGCTTGCGCCCCTCGTCGGTGCCGAGCTGGCCCGGTCCGCTGCCGGGTCTTCGATGCAGTCCGTAGACGCCTCGGCCCAGCCGGCACCGGCGGCCGGCCACTCGCCCCCGCTGCGGCCCCGCGTTCTGGTCGCCGACGACAATCCGGTAAACCGGCGCCTCGCATGCCTGTTTCTGGAGCAGTTGGGGATCGAGGCTGACGAGGTGGTGGATGGGAAGGCCGCCATTGAAGCCTATAGCCGTGGTCGGTATGACTTGATCTTGATGGACGTGCACATGCCCGAAATGGATGGTTTGGAGGCTACCAGGCAAATACGCCAGTTGGGTCCTGCCACCGCTAGCCGACGGGTGCCCATCGTGGCGCTGACGGCGGATGCCATGCGTGACGACCGAGGGCTCTACCAGAGCTGCGGTATGGACGACTATCTGGCAAAGCCATTCGGCATGGAGGATCTTGCAGGGGTGGTGCGACGGTGGTTGGCTAGAGGCCCGAGCTCATGAGCGACCGTGACGATGACGCAAGGGAAGCCACCGGCGACATCTATGATCGTGAGCTGGCGTTGAGCCGCGTCGGCGGTAATCCGGCCATCGCCGATGAGCTCCTGAGCTTGATGCTCAAGGACCTGCCGGAACAGCGGCAGGCATTGTTGTCAGCGCTCGAAGTGGGAGATCACGAGGAGCTGCGCAGGCGCGCCCACCGTCTGCGAGGATCCGCCTCGTGTTGCGGCATGCCCCGTCTCGAACGCGCCTGTCAATCGGTCGAGCTGGCGGTCCAAAACCAGGCCCTGGAGGACGTAACGCTGTTGTCGGCGGCTCTGATCGAGCAGGTGGACGCGGCCCTTGCGCTCGCCGACCGGCAAGCCCTGGATTGATGGCAGCTCTGGGCCTGCCTGCTTGCCTCCAACTGGCACCTTCAGCCGTTATGGCGTGGCTAGCCGGGCCTCCACCATCAAACGCTTGATCTCGGCGACGGCGGCTGCCAAGCCCGAAAACAACGCCCGAGCCACAATCGCGTGGCCGATGTTCAGTTCACGGATTTCGCCGATGGCGGCAACGGCTTGGACATTGTGATAATGCAGCCCGTGTCCAGCGTTGACCTGCAAGCCTAGCGATGCACCCTGACGGGCAGCCGAGGCCAGCCGCCGCAGCTCCGATGCTCGCGTCTCCTCCTCCGCGGACTCCGCGTACTGCCCTGTGTGCAACTCAATCTTGCGAGCGCCGGTCTCTGCTGCCGCCTGGATTTGAACCGGGTCCGGATCGATGAACAGCGAGACATCACTGCCGTGCGCTTGCAGTCGCTCGCACGCAGCCCGTATCCGCTGCAGGTCTGACGCCACATCCAGCCCACCCTCGGTGGTCACCTCCTCGCGGCGTTCCGGGACCAGACACACATCGCTGGGCCGTAAGCGCTCTCCGATCGCGATCATTTCCTCGCTGACCGCCATCTCCAGGTTCAACCTCGTCTGCACCAAGCCAACCAGAAGCTCCACATCCCGATCTTGGATATGGCGCCGGTCTTCCCGAAGGTGGACGGTGATCGCATCGGCACCAGCCTGCTCCGCCACCAGAGCGGCGTAGACCGGCTCTGGATAGCGAGATCCCCGCACCTGGCGCAGGGTTGCCACGTGGTCGATGTTCACTCCAAGAAGTAGGTCCTGCGGCATGGTCATTGACTTCGGCTCCCCGACGGCTGGCGAACATTCTTCCCTTGGGCGTCTCCAGCTCGCTTCGGCGGCGAGCCTCAGCTCTGCGCTCGAACGGGTGGTCGCGACGCCCGACGCAACAGCTCCCGGCTTCTCAGCGGACGCCCCCCGAGCTGGTGATCCAATGCGCTGCGGGTGACGCAAAGGGCATCCCGAAGCACCTCTGAATCATCGAGCTGGTCCCTGGCGAATGCCAACAGGCTGGCACCCGTCACAACATCGGGTGCAGTCTCGCTTTGGTTCAGCTTCACTGGACCCGACTCGGGATCGTAGCGGTAGCAACAAGATGTCGAAAGGGCGGCGCCGGAGCTGTCTCGATCCAGCACCAAGTCAAGCCCGAGGGTGGCTAGGAACTGGCGCTCGAAGCGGCGCAGCGGTGCTGCCGCCGACGAAACCGACGCCAGGGTCTGCAGGGTGGTTTGATAGCACGCGAACAAGTCCGGCACCGGTTCGTGACGGCCCAGTAATCGGACGATCAGCTCGTTCAGGTACAAACCGAGGGCGAAGCGATGCGGCGGCAGGCGATAGCTGGTAGCCACCTCCTCGGCGCGGGTCAGAGTGCCGAGCTCACCGCGCCCGGACCAGCTCAGCAACAGCGGCAGAAAGGGCTGCAAGGTGCTGGCGAGCCGACTCCTGGAGCGGGTCACACCGCGAGCCACCAGGCCCACGCGGCCCTCGGTGGCGGTCAGAACTTCGAGCAGTGCGCTGGTGTTGCAATAGGGCCTACGATGCAACACGAAGGCGGGTGTCAGTGCAGCGCTCATGACGCTCGGGTTCGCAACGATGGCCGCAACTGGCCCGGCCTCTGGTTGCTCCGACTCGGGGCGATATCCCGAAGCTGCGAGTTGCCGTCAATCGTGGTAACCGAAGCTGCGCAGAGCCCGCTCGTCATCGACCCAGTCCTCGCGCACCTTGACCCAGGTCTCCAGGTAGACCCGCTGTTCAAAGATCTTTTCCATGTCCAACCGGGCTTGGCGGCCGATCTCACGCAGCAGCTTGCCCTGCTCCCCGATGACGATCGCCTTCTGGCCGCTACGCTCCACCCAGATGACGGCGCCGATGCGCAGCAACCCCCCCTCCTGTTCGAATCGCTCGACTTCCACCGTGAGCGAGTACGGCAACTCTTGGCGCAAGATTCGAGTGAGCTTCTCACGGATCAACTCGGCGGCAAGGAAACGCTGGCTCACGGTGGTGACCTGATCCTCCGGGTAGAGGAATGGACGTTCGGGTGCGCGGACCTCCAGAGCCCGTTGCAGCGCCTCCAGGTTGGCACCGCTGCGCGCCGACAGTGGCACGATCTCGGCAAAGGGTCCGTGCTGGCTCAAGCTGGCGATGAAGGGCAACAGTTGACGCTTGTCCGCCACCTGATCGACCTTGTTCACCACCAGGATCCGTTGCTCGACCGCTAACGGCTGCAGCAATGCCGCTACTGCAACGTCCTCTTCGGTCCAGTGCCGGGCTTCGATTAGTTGTACCGCCAGGTCCACGTTGCCCAGCGCGCCGGTAGCCGTTCGATTCAGGTAGCGATTGAGTGCACGGGGAGTGCGGTGGTGGATGCCAGGGGTGTCCACGTACAACAGTTGCACGTCGTCATGGGTGGTGATACCGACGATATTGTGTCGGGTGGTTTGCGGTTTGGGGGCAGTGATGCTGATCTTCTGGCCGATCAGGCGATTCAACAGCGTGGACTTGCCCACGTTGGGTCGACCAATCAACGCCACATAAGCACAACGGGTCATTGGTGATTCGCCGCTAGCAGCTGTTGGAGCGCCAACTTCGCAGCCGCCTGTTCTGTCGCCCGCCGGCTGCGACCACGGGCGGTGCTGCGCACACCCTCTACCGCGACCCGGCATTCGACGGTGAACCAGGGCTTATGAGCTGCGCCGCTTTCCTCCAGCAGCTGGTACTCCGGCAAGGGCAGCTGGCGCGCCTGCAAGTATTCCTGCAGACGGGTCTTGGCGTCACGCAGATCGTCGCCCGGTGGCAACACTGCCATCCGACTGCCGAGCAGACTCTCGATGAGCTCCCGGGCGGCCCCTACACCCGCATCCAGATAGACGGCGCCGATAATGGCCTCCACGGCGTCGGCCAGAATGGAGTCGCGCTGGAATCCACCACTTCTCAGCTCCCCCGCACCCATGCGCAAGTGCTCCCCCAGATTCAGCTCTCGGGCAAGCTCAGCCAGTGTTTCCCTGCGCACCAGGCGGGCCCGCAAACGGCTCAGGCTGCCTTCGCGATCATCGGGTCGCGTCTGGTACAGGCGCTCGGCCACGACGAAGCCGAGGACAGCGTCCCCTAGGAACTCGAGGCGCTCGTTGTGGCGACTACCGGCGCTGCGGTGAGTCAGCGCCTCATCCAGCAGCTGGGGGGCGGAGAAGCGGTGACCGAGGGCCTGCTCCAGCCGAGCGAGGTCGCTCATCCGCCACCTGGAACTACCACGGCGTCGTTGAAGCGGCCGACCACGTCCAGATTGCCCACCAGCGGTACCCGCACCTCGTAGCTGGCGCGCACCTCGCGGCCGCCGCCCTCTATTCGCTTGATCTTGACGTTCTTGCTCTCGATGCTGGAAATGCTGTTCACGTCGAGGCGACGCTGCAACAAGGAGCGCAACTGTTCCGGTGTGACTGCACTGGCGGCCGAAGGATCGGACACCAGCCCCTTGAGAGCCCCTCTTACCGCCATGTTGTCCAGGTACATGGGTGTGACGCGCATGGCAGTGAGCGCCCCTGCCACCACCACCATCACCACCAACAACATTCCGATCAGGCTCATTCCCCTTTGCGATTTAGGCATGACCATCGATCCCCCTTAGGATCCCGAGTCCGCATTGATCTGGTCACCGATTCGGTTGCAATGACCATTGCCGGTGACACAGTCCCAGTTCATCCAGATCACGAAGGCCTTGCCAATCAGGTTCTCGTCTGGGAGGAAGCCCCAGAAGCGGCTGTCGCGGCTATTGTCGCGGTTGTCCCCGAGCGCAAAGTACTGCCCGGGAGGCACCTCACGTTCCCAATCCCATGCCGGGGCGTAGTCGCTCACCAGAATACGGTGCGCGACATCACCGAGCTGCTCTTGGCGCAGCTCGAGCCCTTCCCGCGCCCACTCGTCGCCCGGCAGCGGTTGCTGTTCCGCAGCCACCCCGTTTACGTACAACACCTTGTCGACGTAGCTGAGGCGGTCGCCCGGCAACCCCACGATGCGCTTGATATAAGCGACCGAGGGGTCCTCCGGATAGCGGAACACCACCACGTCACCGCGTTGCGGCGAACCATTGCCGAGGAACTTCTTGTCCACCACGGGCAATCGCAGCCCGTAGGAGAACTTGTTCACCAGAATGAAATCGCCAGCCAAGAGTGTGGGCATCATCGATCCCGAGGGAATCCGGAACGGCTCCACCACAAACGAGCGCAGCAGCAACACTGCGACAATGACCGGAAAGAACGAGCGGCTGTACTCCACGTACCAGGGCATTGCCATCGGCTGTCCTTGGGTGGCTCCGGATTCCCGTCGCCCCGCCAGCACTGCCGCATCCAATGCCCATACGCCCCCAGTGACCAACGCTGCTACGACCAGAGCGGTGGCGAAGTCGAAATGCATGACCGCTCCCCTTGCTAGCTCTTGCGATCGACCTGCAGCACTGCCAAGAAGGCTTCCTGTGGGATCTCCACTTTGCCGACTTGCTTCATGCGCTTCTTTCCGGCCTTTTGCTTCTCCAGCAGCTTGCGCTTGCGAGTGACATCACCTCCATAGCACTTGGCGGTCACGTTCTTGCGCAAGGCCTTCACCGTCGACCTTGCAAGAATCTTGCTCCCTACAGCCGCCTGAATGGCGACCTCGAACATCTGACGCGGAATCAGATCTTTCATACGCTCCACTAAGTCACGACCCCGGAATTGAGCTTGCTCTCGGTGAGCAATTACCGACAGTGCATCGACCCGCTCACCATTGATCAGTACGTCCAGCTTCAACAACGGTGCCGCCCGAAAGCACCGCAGCTCGTAGTCGAAGGAAGCGAAACCGCGGCTCACGGATTTCAGTCGGTCGAAGAAATCGAGCACGACTTCGCTCAGGGGGAGCTCGAAGCTCAGAGCAACCTGACCCCCAGCGAAATGAAGGTTCTTCTGTACGCCCCGTTTCTCGATGCAGAGTGCGATCACGTTGCCGACGTAGTCCTGAGGCACGAGAATGTTAGCCAGGATGATCGGCTCCCGGATCTCGGTGATCTCGTTGGCGGCAGGCAGATTGGCGGGATTGTCCACCAGCAGAACGTCACCGTTGGTGTCGACTACTTCGTAGATGACCGTGGGCGCGGTGGTGATCAGGTCCAGGTCGTACTCGCGCTCCAGGCGTTCCTGCACGATGTCCATGTGCAGCATCCCGAGAAAGCCACAGCGGAAACCGAAACCCAATGCCTGGGAGGTTTCAGGCTCGAAGCTGAGGGATGCGTCGTTCAGGCGCAGTCGCTCCAGAGCTTCCCGCAAGTCGCCAAAGTCTTCCGAGTTCACTGGAAACAAGCCGGCAAACACCCGCGGCTGCACACGCTTGAAGCCGGGTAGCGGAGCGTTGGCGGGCCGCGTGTCGTCGGTGAAGGTGTCACCCACCGGTGCGCCGTCGATCTCCTTGATGCCGGCGACCACGAAGCCGACCTCACCGGTGGCAAGCACCTCACGCACGGTTGGTTTGGGTCCAAAGACGCCGATCTTTTCGACCTGGTGGCTGCGCCCGCTGGACATGGTACGAATGCGTTGCCGGGGGCGCAGCTCCCCGTCCACCACCCGCACCAGGGACACCACGCCCACGTAGTTGTCGAACCAGGAATCGATGATCAGCGCTTTCAACGGCGCCTTGGGATCCCCCTTGGGCGGCGGCACCACGCGGACCAACTCCTCCAGGAGGTCTTCCACCCCGAGCCCGGTCTTGGCACTGACCCGCAATGCGTGACTGGCATCTAGGCCGATGATCTCATTGATCTCATTGCACACCCGATCGGGTTCGGCCGAAGGCAGGTCGATCTTGTTTAGCACCGGTAGTATCTCGAGGCCTTGCTCGATCGCCGTGTAGCAGTTGGCCACGCTCTGGGCCTCCACGCCCTGAGCAGCATCGACCACTAGCAAGGCGCCTTCGCAGGCGGCCAGGGAGCGCGAGACTTCGTAGGCAAAGTCTACGTGCCCGGGGGTATCGATCAGGTTCAGCTCATAGCTGTCGCCGTCGCGCGCCTGGTACAGCAGGCTTACGCTTTGCGCCTTGATGGTGATGCCGCGCTCGCGCTCGAGATCCATGGAGTCGAGCACCTGCGCACCCATCTCACGGTCGGTCAGGCCGCCGCATATCTGGATGAAGCGATCGGCGAGGGTCGACTTGCCGTGGTCGATATGGGCGATAATCGAGAAGTTTCTGATGTGATCCATTACGACGGGGACCACCCGCGCATCACTGGGCATGATCGACTAGGGCGGCAAATGATATAGAAACAATCGGCGG
>CAZLYT010000426.1:0-2252 GCA_964563515.1 uncultured Candidatus Competibacteraceae bacterium
GCCACCGGGCGCCTCCGACATTCTGGGACTCGAAGCCGCGGGGACCATTGACTGGATCGGCGATGGGGTGACCCGGTGGAAGCTGGGAGACGCGGTCATGACCATCTTGCCCGGGGGCGGTCTGGCCGAATACGTGGTGGCGCCCGCCGAGCCCCTGATGCGGGTGCCCGCAGGCATCGATCTCGCTATCGCGGCGGCGTTGCCGGAGGCTTGGTCCACGGCGTACTCGAACCTGTTCGAGGAAGGTCGGTTGCAGAACGGCGAGCGCCTTTTGATACACGGCGGTGCTTCAGGCATCGGGACCACGGCGATCCAGCTCGCCAAGGCACTGGCGAGTGCAGAGGTGCTGGTGACGGTTGGCAGCGAGGCCAAGGCCGCGCGATGCCGCGAGCTGGGGGCAGACCACACAGTGCTTTACAAGCAGGAAGATTTCGCGGAACGGACCCTGCAGGTCACCGGCGGCGAGGGGGTGGATCTGATCCTCGACCACATAGGCGCAGACTATCTGGAGCGAAACCTTCGTTGTCTGGCGGTATCCGGTCGGTTGGTGGTGATTGGGCTTCTGGGCGGGCGGCGTGGCGATATCGACCTGGGACGGCTACTGACGCGAAGGTTGCGAGTGATTGGATCGGTGCTCCGGGCTCGGCCGGTGGCCGAAAAAGCGCGACTCGCGCGAGCCCTGGAGCAGCAGGTCATGCCGCTGTTGGCGAGCGGGCGGCTGCGGCCGGTGGTGGATCGGGTGCTGCCACTGGAGCAGGTGGCCGACGCTCACCGGGCCATGGCGGCCAACGAAAACGTTGGCAAAATCGTGCTGCGGATGGGCTGACAGATTAAGTTAAATAATGTCGTTACGTGACTGTAAGAGATACCCATTCAACTGGCCCAACCCTGCTTTTCGATCAATGTGAAACCCGATCAATTCCACGAGTCGCGGACCTACGCCCCGGCCCCATCAGGGGAGCTCGCACAACAATAGCAGGGAGTGTTGCCGGGCATGGAATGATGCCCGGGCGCACTGGCGCAGCGTGGCACCATCGCCGCCGCTGAGCATGGCGCCTTCGACCAAAGCGAGGCCGCTGATGACGTGCAAGAAGCCGACCCATCCCACCCGTAGGCGGTGCTCGATTGCGGCGCCTTCCGGCAACTCGGCCAAATACAGTCGTGCGTCGCTGTTCGCCGCCATCGACAACTCGCGACCATCGGGAGAGACCAGCAGACAGAAGCGCTCCCGCATGGCACGGGGATCGACCACGCGGCTGTCGATCCTGGGTCTGCCCTTTAGCCGAGCGGGTCGCAGCCAGACTTCCAGGTAGTGGACCGGCGTCTTCGACGAAGGGTTACGGATTCGCTGCGTGATTCCGGTTCCGCAACTCACCAACTGCAGGTGACCCGCACCGTTTGGCTCCCGATGACCCAGATCATCCTGGAAATCCAAGGAGCCCGAGATGACGTAGCGAGCGATCTCCACATCTTGCACCGACTCGCTGACGAATTCGGCGTCGGGGGCCAGTAGATGCTCGTTGACGGCTTGAAGCAGCGAAATGCCGGTGCCGCGTGGGTCCAGAAAGTTGCCACCGGAGAACCTGTGATGGCTCTCTAAGCCGTCAGACTGGCTAAGGCCGCGTTGGCTGGCTGGAAGGACGCTGAGCAAAGGCAGAGATCTCCGTGCGCCTCGAGGTGAAGATTCGGATCCCGCGGCGACTGAAGGGTTAGCGGTGGGCTCGGCGCTCGGGCCCGGCGCGAAGCTGTTCCCTTTCAGGCGGCTCACCGCTTCAGCGGCTGGCCGCTGTGCCAGGCCCACCCGAGCTGCTGTGGGCCCGGCTACCGCTGGCCAATGCCGTGGTCTACTGGTTCAGCGCACTCCAGAAAACGCCCGCGATCAAGCCGTGAGCCGCGCTGGAAGGATGTCGGTGGTGGAAGAAGTCGTAGCGATTGGGATCGGTGCACGCGGAGGATTGTAGACAAGCAGAGCGGCTATTCGAGAAGCCATAGCAGCTGGGTTCGCTACCAGATCTCTGGCGAGGGCAAAAGCATCCATCCAACGGTGGCCTGGCACCCAGGCGTTGAGCCGCGTCCTGAGCGTGTGATTGAAATCGGTGCTGGCCCGATGACGTCGCGCCGACTCACGGCTCGCAGGGAGTCGTTGGCTGGTCAGCAGATAGAGGTTGCCCGGGCCGCTCGAGCTGTCGCCGAACACCACGATGCGCTCATAAGAAAATGCTTGACCTGGGCCAAGCAACAGCGCGAGCAAA
>CAZLYT010000427.1:0-6349 GCA_964563515.1 uncultured Candidatus Competibacteraceae bacterium
AGCGCCCGGGTCTATGTCCTGGATGGCGGCACCATCGGCAACACCAGCTTCGTCGCCATTCCCTACAACGCCAGCCATAAGGAAGGGGCCATGGTGGTCGCCAACTTCCTGCTGGCGCCTGCCACCCAAGCCCGGGCCCAGGATCCAGAGAGCATGGGCAACTTCACCGTGCTCGATCTGGACAAAATGACGCCTGCCGAGCGGGAGCTGTTCGAGACCAGCACGCGGGCCGTCGGATTGCCTAGCAACGAGGAGCTCAGCGTGCCGCTGCTGGAGCCGCATCCCTCCTGGATGACGCGCATCGTGACGGAGTGGGAACGGCGTTACGCACGCTGAGGGCTGCCTTCCGCGACGCCCCCAAGAACCCGATCCGGGTCGGCGCTGGCTGGTTCGGTTTCGCACCGGCGCTGACGCTGGCTCTGTTTCTGCTGCCCATCGCGGCTGGCCTCCTTGGCACCGTGCTGCCGGCATTCGGCTACCTGCCCGCCATCGGCGGACATGAGCTCTCCATGCAGCCGTGGCGCGACTTGTTCGCCCAGCCTGGAGTGTGGACCTCCCTTCGGCTTACGCTGAGCGCAGGCGTGCTCGCCGCGATCCTGTCGCTCCTGTTGGCGCTCGGTTTCTGTGCGCTCGGTGCCCACAGCCGTGGATTTCGCCGGCTGCAGCTTCTGGTGCCACCGCTGCTCGCGACCCCTCATGTGGCAATGGCGGTGGGCTTCGCTTTCGTGGCAGCGCCCAGCGGATGGATCGTGCGCGCCCTGTCACCGTGGTTGACCGGCTGGGAGCGGCCCCCCACCGACCTGGTCACGGTACAGGACCCGCTGGGTCTAGCAATGGTGGCGGGTCTGTTGCTGAAAGAGGTGCCCTATCTGATCTTGATGACGCTGGCGGCGCTCAATCAGGTGCCGCAGCGGGCGCTGCTGTCGGCCGGCGCGAGCCTCGGCTATCCGCGCCTCCTGGCGTGGATCAAGCTGGTTCTGCCCCAGATCTATCCCCAGCTGCGCCTGCCGGTCTATGCCGTGTTGGCGTTCTCGTTATCGAACGTTGAGGTAGCACTAATTCTGGCCCCCGGCAATCCCCCGCCGCTGGCGGTGCTGGCGCTGCGCTGGTTTTCGGGCTACGACCTGCAGCTCTACTTCCCGGCGGCGGCAGCCAGTTGCCTGCAGCTCGTGATGGTCGCCTTGGCGATCCTTTGCTGGCGCGGCGGTGAGGAGCTGGTGGCGCGCCTTGGCAGGCGCTGGTGTGCCATCGGCAACCGCCGCGACCCGGCGAATGCCGTAGCCGCCGCGTGCGGCCTTGCCAGTCTGGTGGTGTTTGGTCTCGGTGTAGCAACCTTGGCGGCCATGGGGATCTGGTCTCTGGCCGATAGCTGGCGTTATCCGCAGGCCTGGCCCGCAGAGCTCAGCCTGCGCACCTGGATCGCCCAGGGTCCGCGGGTCGCGGATACCGTGGTCACCACGCTTACTTTGGCGCTGGGTTCGGCGCTGGCGGCGCTGCTGCTGGCGATCGCATGCCTGGAGAACGAGTCGCGTCGGCATTTCACACCTGCCGCGCGGGTGCTTTGGCTAGTGTATTTGCCGCTGTTGGTGCCGCAGATTGCCTTCCTCTACGGCGTGCAGGTGGTGCTGGTGTGGCTGCGTTTGGACGGCGCCTGGCTGGCGGTGGCCTGGTCGCATCTGGTGTTCGTGCTGCCCTATGTCTTTCTGTCACTCGCCGATCCCTGGCGGGCCCTCGACCAACGCTATCCGCGCACCGCGACTGCCCTGGGAGCCTCGCCGTTGCGCACCCTGGGGACAATTCGATTGCCGATGCTGCTGAAGCCCCTGCTGGTCGCCTTCGCCGTGGGCTGCGCGGTCAGCGTCGGCCAGTACTTGCCGACCTTGTTCGCTGGCGGCGGTAGAGTCGCGACGCTCACTACCGAGGCGATCACGCTATCCACCGGTGCCGATCGCCGGATATTGGGTGTCTACACTTTCCTGCAAGCTGCCATCCCTTTGGTGGTGTATGCCCTGGCGATTGCCCTGCCGCTTGTGGTCTACCGTCGTCGGCGTTGGTTCAGATCACCATGAGCTTGGAACCCCGAGCGCTTCGGCTACGAGAGGTGTGCATATCGCTGCCAGCTCTACAGTTGTTTCGGGGACTGTCGGCGGTGGTCGCGCCGGGCGAGGTGCTCACCGTGATGGGGCCCAGCGGCTCCGGTAAGTCGTCGCTGCTGGATTTCATTGGCGGCCACCTGGACGAGGCTTTCGTGGCCACCGGGCAGGTGCTGATCGGCGACCGGCCCATTCACGAGCTGCCGCCCCACCAGCGCAACGTGGGCGTTCTATTCCAGGATGCGCTGCTGTTCCCGCACCTCTCCGTTGCCGGAAATCTGCTCTTCGGCTTGCCTTCCAGCGTGCGGGGGCGGATCGAGCGTCGGGAGCGGGTCGAGGCCGCGCTCCGGGAGGCTGACCTGGCAGGCTTCGGTGATCGCGATCCGGCCACGCTCTCGGGGGGACAGCGCGCCCGGGTGGCGCTAATGCGCACCCTAATCGCCGAGCCTCAGGCGCTGCTGTTGGATGAGCCCTTCAGCCGTCTGGACGCAGGCCTGCGGGCGGACTTCCGCCGTTTCGTCTTCGACCATGCCCGGTCACGAGAGCTGCCGACTGTCCTCGTGACCCACGACCGGGACGATGCCGAGGCCGCTGGCGGGCCGGTGATCGAGCTGGCTGCCCGGTCCGTACTGGAGCCTCGACTCCAATAGGTTGGCGTGCTCGCTGGCGATCCTAGTGAGGGACTCCCATGACTGCATTCAAGCTCCAACGTGTAGGGATTCTGGTCGGATCCGCGCTGCTCGCTGCATTGACGAGCTGTGCCCAACCGCTGGACCAGGCCGTGCTGGTTCGATATCAGTGTCCCGGCGATGTGCAGTTCGACGTGGTGCCGGTACCCTTGCGCAACGCCGTGGTGCTGACCCTGGGGGATCAGAGCTGGGAGCTCCCGCATATGCCTGCTGCCTCCGGCGCCCAATACAGCGACGGCCGCTACATCTTCTGGAGCAAGGGTGAAAACGCCCTCATCGAGCTGGCGGACGGTGAGCGCTACACCGATTGTCGGGCGGGTGCCGAGCACCAGGGGCCGTAGTGCAAGCCAAGGGTGTGGGGGATGTAGGCGCCTCTCCAGTCGCGCTGGGGCGTGTGAGCGCGCCCGTATTCTCCGCG
This sequence comes from uncultured Candidatus Competibacteraceae bacterium, assembly GCA_964563515.1. Taxonomy (GTDB): domain Bacteria; phylum Pseudomonadota; class Gammaproteobacteria; order Competibacterales; family JAHEDQ01; genus CAZLYT01. The sequence goes on from CAZLYT010000427.1 coordinate 3,201, forward strand.
TCCAGAGAAGGGGGCGCTTTGCGCTCCATCGCGGCGGGCACTACTCCAAACAGCAATCTTGGACTCTGGTGCCAAGAAGTTGAGTGACTAACGACGCTGAAACGGATGATTGGGTGGGGTCTACCGTGCCCGGCGCCGCAGCTCGCTCCGGTCGCGCGCTTTGGTGGCACCGTGGTCGGTGCTCCAGCGAACGAGGCGGAACTCGTAGCTCTGTCCCGGGCTGATCTGGCGGACGCGACCGCGGTAGGCGATGGTGATGGGATAGGCCGTGAACGGCCGGCTCGATACCCGCAGACAGTCGTGGGTCACCTGGAGATCGAGGGTTTGCCCCCGGTAACGCACTGTGGTGTGGAGACGGACCAGCTCATCCGGCAAGCGCGGATTGAAGGTCAGCATGTTGCCGCGGGGCTCGATGCCGGTGTAGCAACGCTGGAGCAAATCGACGGTTCCCGCCATGGCGCCCAGATGCACCCCTTCGGCCGTGGTGCCTCCCTGCAGATCGGCGATATCACTGTCCAGCGCTTGACAGAAAAGCTGCCAGGAGCGGGGGCGATCGGCGCGGGTCAGCACCCAGGCGTGGGTGACCCAGCTCAGGGTGGATCCGTGGGAGGTGCGCTGCAGGTAGTAGTGGATCGTCCTGGAGACAGTGTCCGGGGTGAAGTTGTAGCTCAGGCGCTCGAACAGCTCGGTCAGCTCCTCGGTGGAGAACAGGAAAAACAGCATCAGCACGTCGGCCTGCTTGGAGATCTTGTAGCGTTCCGGGTCCTGGCCTTCCTGCTCGAGGATCCGGTCCAGGCGCTGTATCGAGCCGTATTTCTCTCGATAACTCTCCCAATCGAACTCTTCCAGCTCGTGGTAGCCCTCGAATTGGCTGATGACGCCGTCGTCATGGAATGGCACCACCAGGCAGCGGCTGATGTCGTCCCATTGACGGAGCTCGTCGTGGCCTAGGGCCAGCTTGTCACACAGCTCTCGGCGGCGGATGTCTGGCAACAGTTCGAGGACGTCGAGGGCCCGAGTCAGGGTCCAGGACGCCATGACGTTGGTGTAGGCGTTGTTGTCGAGTCCCCCTTGCTCTGAGGGATCCCGGTCGGGATAGGCGGTATGGAACTCGTCCGGACCCATGACGCCGCGAATCGAGTAGCGCTCGGTGCGCTCGTTGTAGCTGGCGAGGCTGGCCCAAAACCGGGCGATCTCTAGCATCAGTTCGGCGCCGTACTCGTGCATGAACTCGCGGTCCTCGGTCACCTCGTGGTACTGCCAGATGTTGTATGCGATGGCTGCATTGATGTGGCGCTGGCGCTGCGAGTTGTCGGGAATCCAGCGCCCCGACAACGGATTGAGGTGCACCCGCTGACTTTCCTCGCGCCCGCTGCTGCCGCTCTGCCACGGGAACATGGCACCGCGAAATCCCGCTTCGCGGGCGGCCCGTCGAGCCTGCCCCAGTCGCCGGTAGCGGTAGAGCAACAGCGCCCGGGTCAACACCGGTTTGCGCAGGTTGAGATAGGGGAAGATGAAGAGCTCGTCCCACATGATGTGACCGCGGTAGGCCTCGCCATGCCAGCCACGGGGTGGCATGCCGATATCGAGATCAATGGAGTGGGTGGAGACCGTCTGCAGCAGGTGGAAGATATGTAGATGCAGCTTGAGCTGCGCCTGGGACGCCGCTTTGGTCTCGATCTCGATGCCGCACTCGTCCCAGAGGTAGGCCCAGGCGCGGCCATGTGCCTCGAGCAAGCCCTCGAAGGACGCGGCGTGACCCAGCTTTTCCAGCGCAGCCGTGGCAGGTTCGGAGATCGCTGTGTCGCGGGAGTTGAACAGTGCCACCACCTTTTCCACGGTGATCTCCTGGCCAGACCGTGCTTCCACCGTCAGGTCCTGGGCCACCAGGTCGGGCAGGCGCTCCGTCTCCCGCTCAACGCTGAGGGTCTCTCCCGGCAGGAACAGCCGGGTGCGTGCCGCCTCGACGATCTCGCGTCGGCACTGCACTAAGCGGGTGCGTAGCAAGATTGTGTCGTCCCGGACCAGGGCGGTCTCGAGGGGCTCCAGGTGGCGGCTGTTGAGCTCGCGGTAGCGGTCGACGCCGGCATTGATCACGGTGCCGTCGAGGGCGGATCGAATAGTGATGGTGCCCGACCAATTCTCTGGCGTGAACCGCACCTCTACGGCGGCCAGGTGCGGGTCGTCCATGGAAACCAGCCGTCTCTCCTCCCAACGGAAGGCGTGGCCCTCCGCATCGCGGCAGTGTGCGCTTCGATGCAGCAGTCCCAGCTTCAGATCGAGCACTTGCCGATAGTCTGAATGGTCGAGCTCCCCAGGGCGCAGCCATGGGCCGTCGCCGATCCGAAGTACGACCGGAAGCCAGTTGGGAATGTTGACCAGGTCTTCGTTCTCGACCTCATGCCCGGCCACCTCGCTCTTCAGGCGGTTGTAGCCGCCAGCCAGGTAGGTGCCGGGGTAATGGACACCGTCGGCCAAGGCATTGGCCGCGGCCCCGCGGGTGGCGAAGTAGCCGTTGCCGAGGGTGCAAAGCGCCTCGCGCAGCCCCTCTTGCTCGGGCTCGTAACCCTCGTAGATCAGGGTCCACGCGGTGTTCATGGGGAGCGATCTCCGGGTGCCATCAGGAGCTCGAGGAAACGGCGGACCTGCTCCGGCCCGTTAAGGGAGTAGTCGGCGGAGGTGTTGCGCTCGCCGTCCAGCAGCGCGACCCCGAGTCCCCGACCAGACAGGGCGCGGAATGCATCCTCGTCGGTGATGTCGTCGCCAAGGTAGATCGGCAGCACCTCGGCGCGGTCCAGATCCAGGTGCTTCAGCAACCAATCCACCGCTTGGCCCTTGTCCCATCGGGTGTCGGGCTGGATCTGGAGCACTTTCTTGCCGTGACCCTTGCGAAGCTTGTGATGAGCGTCAACGATCTGGTCCACGACCTGTTCGAGGCGGCGCAGATCGCCATTGGCGACTCCCCGGTAGTGCACGGCAATGGTGAAGGACTTGCGCTCCACCTGGTGCCCGGCTATGTCCGTCAGTTGCTCCCGCAAGGCTTGTTCCGCGGCGACCAGATCGGGCACGAAGGCCTCGGCTTGGCCGAGCCGCCGGCGCCAGCCGCCGGGCCCCGCCAGATCGAAGCCGTGACTGCCGGCGTAGTAGGC
>CAZLYT010000428.1:0-3609 GCA_964563515.1 uncultured Candidatus Competibacteraceae bacterium
GGCCTGCGCCTCGTGAAACGGGCGCAGGCCTGGCAATCAGGGAAGACCGCCACTATTGGCTGCTGCGAACTAGGCTGCAGTACGCTGGGCAATTGTGCAGTGACTCACGCAATGGGCGCTGCCAATCTAATGGTTGAGCAGAGCCCGGGCCACGAGAAAGCGAGATGCCGAGACTCCACGACACACCGCCGGCCGCAGTCCAGGCGGACATCGATGCGCTGCAGCGCCATCTTGGTGAGCTCCTGCCATCCAAGCGCCTGGATGAGAATCTCCTCATCGCCACCTGGAATCTCCGAAGCTTCGCCTCGCTCACGCGCGAGTGGACGGCCGGTGACGCCGCCTCCCCGAAGCGGGATCTGCGCGGTCTGCGCGCCATCGGCGAAATCATCCATCGTTTCGACGTGATCGCAGTGCAGGAAGTCAAGGGTGACCTGCGGGCACTACGGGATCTGATGAAGTGGCTGGGGCACGATTGGGCCTTCCTGATGACCGATATCACGTTGGGCGCCGCCGGCAACAGCGAGCGCATGGCTTTTGTCTTCGACCGGCGTCGGGTTGAGCCCTCGGGCCTGGCATGCGAACTGGTCGTGCCGGAGGAGTCGTTGGCGGAGGTGGCGCCTGATGCGCTGACGCGTCAATTTGCGCGGACGCCATATGCAGTCAGTTTCCAGTCCGGCTCCGCAACGTTCATTTTGGTGACGTTGCACGTGACCTATGGGGAAAGTGCCGCGAACCGCATACCGGAGCTTCGGACCATTGCTCGCTGGATGCGAGAGTGGGCGGACCGAACCAATGCCTGGTCCCAGAACCTGATTGCCTTGGGCGACTTCAACATCGATCGGCAAGACGACCCATTGTGGCAGGCATTCATGTCGACGGGGCTCACGGTGCCAGCCGAACTACAGGCAGTGCCACGATCGATTTTTGCAAATCCGGGTGAGCCGACGACCGACAAATACTACGATCAGATCGCTTGGTTCGAGACCGCGCGGGGCAATAAGCGACTTTCGCTAGACTATTGTTGCGGCGGTCACTTCGACTTCTTGCCCTTCGTCTACACCGATACCGGCCTCTCCAAGCAAGCGATTTCACATCGAGTGTCCGATCATTATCCACTCTGGGTCGAGTTCGGATTCTAACCGCCGGTGAGCCGTGGCCCCTGCTGGCGCTATGGCCAGCGGGCCTGATACGCGCACGCGAGCCATCAGATTTGAAAAGGCGAGGTCAAGCCCGGCGGCCTACCCAACGGCACGCAAATCATTGGCCTTTCCCTAGAAGCTGGCGCCACCATCACCATTGCCAGCGTCGTCGAAGGTGAGCTCGGCGGCTTTCGATCGCTGCCTTCAGCGTGATCCCCGTCGGCTTTGAACTGTACCGTCCAAATGACGGACCGGCGAACGCTTTGTCCCGGTATCGAGACTATCCAACGCGTGTCCGCATGGGATTGGCGCCGCGGCAAGAGTGGCCATTCCGGTAAATTCGTACAGATTATCGTCCCTTAGCGCAGCACTGCCTGGTAGATGGTCGCCCTGGCATGAGCTCTGCGCTAACGACGGGCGAAGCGCTGCATCCGCGCCTACCCTGCACTCCGGAGGAGACCGCCCGTGAACAAGCCCGAGACTGTAAGCCTAGCCGTCGACGCTCCTTTCAAGAGCCGGTACGGCAATTTCATCGGTGGCCAGTGGGCCGAACCGATCAGCGGCCGCTATTTCGACAATATTTCGCCGGTTAATGGGCAGCCCGTATGCCAGATCGCGCGTTCTGAAAAGGACGACGTCGAGCGGGCCCTCGACGCTGCCCACGAAGCCAAGACCGCTTGGGGTCGCGCCAGCACCGCCGAGCGCGCCAATGTGCTGAATCGCGTCGCCCAGCGCATGGAGGACAATCTGCCGTTGCTGGCGTTGGCGGAGACCTGGGACAACGGCAAGCCGATCCGGGAGACCACGGCGGCCGATATTCCCTTGGCCATCGACCACTTCCGCTACTTTGCCTCCTGCATTCGCGCCCAGGAGGGCTCCATCGGCGAGATCGACCACGACACTGTGGCCTACCACTTCCACGAGCCGCTGGGGGTCGTCGGTCAAATCATCCCCTGGAACTTCCCCATTCTGATGGCGGCATGGAAGCTCGCGCCGGCGCTTGCGGCCGGCAACTGCGTGGTCATCAAGCCCGCGGAGCAGACCCCAGCCAGCCTGCTGGTTCTAATGGATCTGATCGGCGACCTCTTGCCACCGGGCGTCCTCAATGTGGTCAACGGCTTCGGCTTGGAGGCCGGCAAGCCCCTGGCCTCCAGCAACCGCATCGCCAAGATCGCTTTCACCGGCGAGACCACCACCGGCCGGATGATCATGCAGTACGCCAGCCAGAACCTCATCCCGGTGACCCTGGAGCTCGGCGGCAAGTCGCCGAATATCTTCTTCCAGGATGTCTGTGCCGCCGACGATGATTTCTTCGACAAGGCTATCGAAGGCTTCGTGATGTTCGCGCTCAATCAGGGCGAGGTCTGCACTTGCCCGAGCCGGGCCCTGATACAGGAATCGATCTACGACCGATTCATGGAGCGCGCGCTGGAACGGGTCGCCGCTATCAAGCAGGGCAGCCCGCTGGACCCGGAGACCATGATCGGCGCCCAGGCCTCCAGCGAGCAGATGGAGAAGATTCTGTCCTACATCGACATTGGCAAGCAGGAGGGCGCCGAGGTGCTCATCGGCGGCGAGCGCAACGTGTTGGAGGGTGAGCTCGGGGGCGGCTACTACGTCAAACCTACCGTGTTCCGCGGCCACAACAAGATGCGCGTCTTCCAAGAAGAGATCTTCGGTCCGGTGGTCTCGGTGACCACCTTCAAGGACGCCGACGAGGCACTAGCCATCGCCAACGACACGCTCTATGGCCTGGGCGCTGGAGTCTGGAGTCGTGATGCCGACACCTGCTACCGCCTCGGCCGCGCCATTCAGGCGGGGCGCGTCTGGACCAACTGCTACCATGCCTATCCCGCCCACGCGGCGTTCGGTGGTTACAAGCAGTCCGGTATCGGTCGCGAGAACCACAAGATGATGCTGGACCATTACCAGCAGACCAAGAACTTGCTGGTGAGCTACAGCCCGAAGAAGCTGGGCTTCTTCTAAGCCCGCAGTTGGACTCTGGGTGCCGTGGTCGGCGTTGGCTGCGGCACCTACGCCAATAGGAAGATTGCTGCATGAGCGAATCGGATTCGGTGCTCCGGGTCGTGGCCACACCGACCGCGGCGGCCCTTGTGGAAGAGCTACGGCAGGACTACGGCCCCGTACTGTTTCATCAGTCCGGGGGCTGCTGCGATGGCTCCTCGCCCATGTGCTATCCGCAGTCCGAGTTCAGGGTTGGCGATGGCGACGTTCGGCTCGGCGATATTGCGGGGGCACCCTTCTACATCAGCGGCCCGCAGTTCGAATACTGGAAGCACACGCAGCTCATCATCGACGTGGTCGACGGCCAAGGCGGGATGTTTTCGCTCGAGAATGGTCGCGGCCGGCGCTTTCTAACGCGATCGAGGTTGTTCACGGATTCCGAGTACGCTGCGCTGGTACCGGTGTAGGTGTGTCGATTTGCCCCACGAGAACGGACTCGACAGTA
>CAZLYT010000429.1:0-2373 GCA_964563515.1 uncultured Candidatus Competibacteraceae bacterium
GCCTTGGCCTTGGCGGCGGCGGTGCCGCCGTCGCGCTGGCGGCCGCCGCTGCTGTTGGCCTCAGCCGCTGTGCTCGTAGCCCTGCTGCTCGCCTTGCTTACCCATCTGCTGCAGGACGAGTTCGGCTACCGCGTGGTATGGCTCTACAGTGGCGAGGCGCTGCCGGCCTGGCTGAAGGCGAGTACCCTCTGGGCAAGCGAGGAGGGCACGCTGCTGCTGCTGGCCGCGGGTGCCGCGCTCGCGGCACGGAGAGCAGGCCGGGACGACGGCTGGCAGTCACCGGCCCTGACCCTGTTGGCACTGCTGTTCGTGGCTGGCACCCTAGTCTGGTCGCCGTTCGCTGCCGCCCCGCCAGAGGCCGCGGCACAGCCTACGGGGCGAGGGATGAATGCCCACTTGGCCGGTGTCTGGATGGCGCTGCATCCGCCCTTCGTGTTGCTGGCTTACGTGTCCATTCTGCTGCCCACCGGTGCCGCTCTGCAGGCACTGGTCCGGAGCGACGGAGCACTGCGCGAGGCCGCCGCCCGGCATCTGCGTCTCGGCTGGCTATTGCTCAGCATCGGCTTTGCCTTCGGCATGGCCTGGGCCTACGAGGACGCCACCTTCGGCCAGCTCTGGCATTGGGATCCGGTCCAAACCAGCGTGTTCGCGGTCTGGGCCTTCGCCACCGCGGCGCTTCATGGACTGCGCGTCTACAGTCCCCGCGGCCCGTTCCCACGCAGCGTGCCGATGACCGTGTTGCTGGCCGGGGCCTCAACCTTCGTGGCCATGGCGGTGACCCGCAGCCAGACCCTGGCGAGCTCGCACCGCTACATCGGCGACACCGCCCAACCCCTTTTCATGACCGGCGCTGTGATCCTGCTGTTACTGACAGGCTGGGGCTGGTGGCGCAGCCGCCGGCGACCCGTGCGATATCTGCGGGGGGAGACCTTGTGGCTACGCCGCCTGGCCATGCTGCTGTTCAGCGGCATGGCCTTGGTGGCGCTAATCGCCGTGGCCCAGGCGCACCTGGCCGCGTGGCTTGAATGGCCGCGACCACCAGACACGCAGCCATTCCTGGACACCGTGCGGCGCTGGGGCAGCGGTGAGCTCCTGAAGGCATTCGCCCGCTGGGAGGTGGATCCCTACACCATGAACCGCTGGCTGGCGCCGGCCGGCGGCACTGGGCGCGTTGCTCGCCGGCTACGCCTTCCTCGGCGCCTTGAGCCGCCGCCAGGCCCGCGCGCTGACGGTGGTGGTCGCCTTCGGCCTGGTGTTGGCGGCGTGGCTGTGGGCGCCGTTGTCTCGCTACTACGACGGCGGTGGCATGACGTCGAGCCATACGGTGGGCAACTTCTTCTGGCTGGATCTGCTCGCCGGCACACTGTTGTGGCTGGTCGTGTGCGGGGGTCTCAGCGTCGTGCGCGGCTTGCGCCGGGGGCATTCGTACCTGGCTGCGCTTTCGCTGCTGCATCTTGGGGTTGCGGTGGCATTGGCCGCCTTTCTCGCGGCGACGGTATTGGACCGCTACGCACAGCGCAGCCTGCGATACCCCAATGACTTCGGCAGCCCGCAGCCGCTGGCCGATGGCTATCTGGTGACCCTCACCGAGCAACCGCTGGCCGGACCGATCGAGGACGGTGCCCGAGCCTCCGCTTACCTGGCGCGCACGGGTGTGACGCTGGAGGTTGCCGGTCAAGCGGAGCCTCTGACGCAGGGGATGACCCAGATCCGAGATGCCACTGACGCCCCCTTGGTGAGCTTGGGCGCCATGCGGCAGCTCTGCGAGATCCTGGACTACCGTTACGCCCGGGCCGCGGGCAGCGCCAGCCGGCGCCTGGATCCGGTGATCCACCGCGGCTTGTGGCGCGACGTACAGGTGTGGGTGCCGGCGCCGCCGCTGTCGCCGCGGGAGCCCCTGGCCCGCGGCCCGATATCCGGGGAGATGACGGTGGTGGTGAAGACATTTCCCCTGGTGACCTGGCTATGGCTGGGCTTGACCGCAAGCCTGGCCGCCGCGAGCTGGCTAACTTGGCGGGCGTGGCGCCGCCAGCCCATCGATGCACGACCGTGAAGTGTATCCAAAGTGGTAGGGCGGACGCCCGCACGGCCTTGCGCCAGGGTCGAGGCCTGGTCGGGTGCCGCTTGCGGCTTTTTACCAACAAGGAATGCTACGCGCTAGCCCTTTGGCTATCCCTTTCGTAGCAGCGCCGCGGGCTGCGATGCCTTTTCCCGGCGCCGGCTCGCGCCCGCAGGCCGCCTGCGGATCGCCGAGCTCGGCGAGGGAGGCTTCGACAACAGCTGCACTGCCGCGCTCACTCGAGATAATCCGGCTCTTCCCGCTCCAAAATGCGGTGCATCTCCGCCAAGTGACGCTCGGCGCTGGGCCCCGGA
>CAZLYT010000430.1:0-7309 GCA_964563515.1 uncultured Candidatus Competibacteraceae bacterium
GTGCTCGAGGAGATGCGGATTCCCATTGCCTGCATCTCCGGCACGAGCATGGGCTCACTGGTGGGTGGCGTCTATGCGGCGGGTGTGTCCGTCGATGAGATCACAACACGGCTGGGGCGTATCAACTGGGATGCGATCTTCACCGACGATCCGCCACGAACCGAGAAGCCCTTCCGCGCCAAGCGTGACGACTACGAAAACCTGTTTCGGTTGGAGCTGGGTCAACGCGGCACCGAGCTTCTGCTGAGGCCTGGCTCGACCGCGGGCTACAAGGTGGAGTTTCTGCTTCGCGAAATGGTGGCCGGGGCGGGTAACTTCTCCGACCAAGATTTCGACCGGCTGCCGATTCCCTACCGGGCAATGGCGACCAACATCGAGGAGGGCACCATCAAGGAGTTCCGCCGCGGCGATCTGGTGAAGGCCATGCGCGCCAGTATGTCGGTCCCCGGCGCGATCGCGCCAGTCGAGATCGGAGGCGTCCTGTACGTAGACGGCGGACTGCTGCAGAACCTGCCGGTGGCGGCGGCTCGCGAGGCCTGCGCCGACGTGGTAATTGCCGTGAACGTCGGTGGTGGCCTGCTGCCCCGGGACGAGCTCAACACGGCGCTTGGCATCTCGTTGCAGATGATCAATGTGTTGATGGAGCAGAACGTACGAGCATCGATTGCTAGCCTCGGCCCAGAAGACGTGCTGATCGAGCCACAGCTCGGCAGCTTCAGCTCGGCGGACTTTGCGGCAGCCACCACGCTCATTCCCAAGGGCGAGGCCGCGGCGCGAGAGCAGGCCGACGCGCTCCGCAAGCTCTCTGTCTCCGAATCGGAGTACCAGGCCTGGCGCGGTTCCGTGGTGGCTCGGTTGCCGGTGGTACCGCCCGTCACCGACGTGCGAGTGGCGACCACCGGCGGGCGTGTCAACCCGGAGCTGATCGAGCGCGAGCTTGCGGAGGTGCCCGGTATCGACCTGCGTCGCCGTCCGGAAACCGATTTCAGCCTCGAAAACCTCAACGCCCGGCTGGAGCAGGTCTATGGTCGCGGCGACTTCGAACGCATGGATTACCAGGCCATCGATCGCCAGGGAACGCGAACCGTGGAGGTCCAGGGCGTGGAGAAATCGTGGGGGCCGAACTACGTGAAATTTGGGCTCGCGCTGGCTTCCGATTCAGAACAGACGCGCTTCGATGCTAGCCTGAGCCACCGCACCACCTGGATAAACGCGCTCGGCGCCGAGTGGCGCAACGACTTCCAGGTCGGCTACCGGCAGCGCATTTCTAGCGAGTTCTATCAGCCGCTCTCGTTTAGGATCGGAGGCTTCGTCGCGCCTCGATTCGAACTCCAGGACGAGCCGATCGTTTTCTTCCTCGAAGGACGGCGGGTAGGTGAGTATCGGGTGAGGCACGCGCGTGCGCACCTGGACTTGGGTGTGCAGGACAAGTACGGCGAGATTCGGGTCGGCGCCTTCGCCGGGCGGCTGGATGCCGAGGAGGATTTCGGTTTCTTTCCACTCGCCCCCGACTTCGACCTGACCCAGGTCGGCTACACCGCCAGTGCCACTTTCGATCAGATCGACAGCCCGAATTTCGGTCGCAATGGTCTGCTCGCGATGCTCAAGACTTTCGGAACTGTTGACGGCTGGGGTTCGGACGACGACTACAACAAGACCGAGCTCCTGCTCCTTGGCGCCAAGAGCGTCGGCAAGCACGCGCTACAGCTCGCCGGCTATGCCGGCGGAACGTTGAGCGGCGAGCTTCCCCCCTATGATCCGTTCTTGCTGGGCGGCTTCTTGCGCGGCTCGGGTTATCGGATGGACGAACTCGTTGGCGAGCACGTGGGACTGGTACGTGCGGTTTACAGCTACCAGCTCGCCGCGTTGCCCCCGCCCCTCGGCCGCGGTATCTATGTCGGCGGATCGCTTGAAGCAACGCGCGCCTCGCTTGGGGTTGATCCAGATGACAACGCGGAGATTCGACCCTCGGCCAGCATCTTCCTAGGTGCCGATACCTTTCTCGGCCCAGCCTACCTGGCCTGGGGGCAGGCCTTCAGCGACGACGAACCCGGCTCGCTTTATCTGCTGTTGGGTACGCCGTGATCGTTGCGGCTTGTCCGGAGCCTGCCCCGGCGTATCGTTTGTTGCACGAAAGGGCCCGCCTCGCACCCCTTGACCCCGAGCGGTATTGCCTACCGTGCGAAACCACCAGGGGACACATTGTAAACGTGGTGATTTCGAGGTCTCTCCGGCTTGCGATCGGTGCGGCGATCGATCGTGGCATCGCGCGCCCGGAGAACGACGCCAAATACCGAGGAAGCTTGGCAAACGAGTTCGTCAAGCCAATCGTCGACGGGTTGTAGGGAATGGCCGCGATGAGTACCACCATCCAGCAGATAGCTTACGGGTTCAGAGCCTTCCAGGGGCCGTAGCCCTGCACGGTCGTACCGATCCCGCAAGCGCGGGACTGGGTACGGTGGGTGCCTAGCCGTCTGCCTTCCCGTGCCGGGCGCTGAGCGCCGCGATTCGCGTGGTCACCATCATGGTCAGCAGCACCGAGGCCGCGAATGCATACAAGCCATAGCGCATCTGGACTTCCGCAATGGCGCCGAGCTTGACCGCGACCACCAGGACCGCCACCACGAACACGTCGAGCATGGACCAGCGACCGTAGGCGTGCAGCCAGTGCAGGTAACGTCGTTCCTTGTCCGCCACCCGGGTGCTCACCAAACGGAACAGCAGGCCCAGCTTGACCACGGGTAGGCCGATGCTGAATGCGGCGATGAGGATGAACAGGAAGTACTGACCCTGCTGCAGCAACTGCAGCACCCCGGAAAGCACCGAGAAGGTGTTCTCCACGAAAATGAACTTTTCCAAGGTGATGACCGGCGCCACCAGACCAACGCCGAGCAGAAGCGTTGCAGCCGCGATCAGCGCCCGCAGCCGCCAGGCTTCCCGCGGTAGGTGGACGGCAATGAGAAGGTCGTCGGGTTCGGTGGACACGAATGGCTAGGACTGTTGTCGCCCAACGGCAGGGTGGCCTGCGGTCAGGACGCTTGATGACGGTCTCGGCATGTTACGTGGAATCGCCGCCGCCCGCGCGGGCGCCGGTCGCGGACAGTGGCCTCGGGCGCCCGCACCACAGTGGCAGGCACAGCTACGGCGCGGGTCAATCAGCTCGTCCAGAGACGACCGGGCGAACTCGGGCTAGCCTTTGCGCTACCGATTCCGACGCCAGGATCGTCGTGCGAAGCGACGCTGCCGGCGTCAACGATCCCAAAGAGGAGTAGCCATGGCGAGCTCAAACACCGATGCGCTTTTGGAGAACAACCGCCAGTACGCGGGCGGCCAAGTGGTGCACAGCGCCGGTCACCCGGGGAAACAACCCATTCGTCCAGCCAAGCGGGTAGCCGTGGTGGCGTGCATGGACGCCCGGCTCGATGTCGAGGATCTGCTGGGTCTCGAGACCGGAGATGCTCACATCATCCGCAATGCCGGAGGCGTGGTGAGCGACGATGTCATCCGTTGCCTCATCATCTCCCACCACCTGCTCGACACCAACGAGGTAATTCTGATGCACCACACCCGCTGTGGGATGCTGGCCTTCACCGACGATCTGCTGAAGGCCGGGCTGGAAGGCGACCCGGCGTCCGAGAAGATGCTGGCCCAAGCCACTGGGAGGGCGTTTACCAGTTGCCAAAATAGCGCCTCCACACCCGCGGCGTTTCATTCCTTCCGCGGACCCATCGAACCCCTGGACGGACCGCCCGACGAGCAGAGCTTGGAGCGTCTGGCTTGCGACGTGCGACGAGGCATGTCCGCGGTCCTGAACCACCCGTGGATCCCGACCAGCGGCGACGATGCCATCGCCGTACGTGGGTTCGTCTACGACGTGGATAGCGGCAAGCTCCAGGAGGTGAGCTATCCAGGACCCATGGGTTCAATTGGTTGAGGGAGTCGGTCGGTAAAGAGGGGCCGGGTGTGGTGCTACAAAGCAGAGCTGCCGGACCTCACCTGCATCTCGGCCTCGACAGATCTTAGGTACCTGCTTTCCTGCACAACGCCGGAGCCAAGTCTCGTCGTTGCCGCGCACACGGGAACCCAGTGAAAGAAATCAGTTGAACGCGTTCACAGCGCGCTGCTCCTTGTTGCGGGTTCAGGCGACTGGGCCCGCACCGGAACATATGCTGGCTCCTCGGGTGCGCGATAGCGTCTCGGCGGGGTGGGGACCAGCTTCGGCGCCGCGAGGCGTGGCGCGTGGAGCCATGGCGACTATCTTTGGAGTGAGCGCCACCGGCGCCGAGCAGTACGCCCAACACCAGTCTGCGAGCCACGAGGTGGTCTATGTTTCTGAAGGAGCGAAATAGCCAGGATCTGGTGGAGGTGCTCGACACCGACGCGCTGTTCGATCCTTGCCAGGCAGAGCTGACCGGAAGGCTGCACGCGGGCGAGGAATTGCAGGAGCCCGAGACTTTCGCCAAGGCCAACCTGCTGTTCCCTTCCGACGAGCCGTTGCCCCGCTGCTGGCTCGACCCGAACTACCGATCGGGCTAGCGTCCGCCGACCCCGGGTACCGGTGGCGCACCGGGCGACGCTGGTCAGGCTGCGCGCGATTGCCTGCGGCATCGCGGTTTGACAGTTTCGCCTCGCAATCCAACTCCGCATGTCTATGCCTCGGTGGAGGGTGGCGGCGGAATCGCTCGGTCGTATTGCGTGCCTATCCTTTCCACCTTGCGACCGCGGCCCAGAACGATACTCGCTAACAGTTGGGGCTGAATTCTCGACGCCAAATCACAAGTCATCGAACCTCGAGCGGCAACTGAAGCGCTCGCCCGGCACATCGCTGCCCTGCAGCCCAAGTGCCACATTTGCCTTGTGACAAATGCCCCTGAATTTCCCGTCTCAGGGTGAGAGTCTGGTAATGCCGGATACGCATAGCGCGTGTTCGCCTTGTCATTAAGTAGTCTTGGAGGATGCTATGACTACCAAACTCTCAAAGTCCGGTTTGAAGGACCAGGGACCGAATCGAGCGCAACTCTGCGAATTGTCCGTCGAGGAATGTGCGGTAGTGGCGGGTGGGAGGTTCAAGCTTCCCTTCCAACGTGCTGCCATCGGTGGGCTATTGATGTCGCCGGATGGCGAGCCAGTCACCGTTTATGTGGACGGCGTGCGAGTCAACTCCGTGTCGACCGGCTTCGCATGATCGCGCGAGTTTGCTGCTAAATGGCTTTGGGGGAGGAATGGATTCCTCCCCCATAGTTACTTGCGTTAATCGCCTAGCGCCGGGCGTTGGTGCTTCGGATCAACGCTCCACGAGCACTTTGAAGCCACCCCAAATCATGCGCTTGGCGTCGAAAGGCATCGACTGGGGATCCATATTGGCAATGCGGGGGTCGCTCATGACCTTTTCATTGACGCGGTCGCGGTGTTCGCGGGACTCGTAGGCGATCCAGGCAAATATCACCGACTCGTCTGCTTTGAGATCCACGCTCTGAGGAAAGGAAGTGATCTCGCCAGGCTTCACGTCATCTGCCACGCACTCCATATACTCCAGCGCGCCGTGTTCGCGCCATATCGCTCCGGCGTCCTCGGCAAGCTTTCGATAGGCCTCCAGATTTTCCTTGGGTACCGGCACAATAAAGCCATCGACGTACTTAGCCATTCTCGACGCTCCTCGCAGGCAAGTGTGGGGTGATCGCGCCCATCAATTTGGGTGACGAGCACCATGTTCGGATTGTGGCTCGACTACCAGTCGAACAAGGAGCAGCGAAATCGACAGCCCGTGCTCGCCAGCCGCTTGCACAGATTCTCCCAACGACCCCAATTTCTCTCGCTGTAGCAGATTGCCCCCGGACTCCAGCTGTGCGCCGCCGCGCCAGCAAACGGGGCCCGCCGGGTGGGTTATACCGCAGCGTAACCCACCGTCCACCAGCCACGAGATGGCGCATAAGGCGTTCGCTAATGCACCCTCGCACGGAAGCAGCGGCGCGGCCGGAGGTGGGGCGCAATCTCCCAAAGGGGTCGGCGCGGCGTCGACTCAGGCCCAGTCGCGGCACACGTACTTGACGTCCATGAAGGCCTCCATGCCGAGCCGCGCGCCTTCTCGCCCCACGCCAGATTGCTTCATGCCACCGAAGGGAATTGGCGCACCGGTGACCTTGGTGCGATTGACGGCCACCATGCCGTACTGCAGAGCCCGGCTGGCGCGATAGATTCGTCGTGGATCTTGGGTGTGCAGGTACGCGACCAGGCCATGCTCGGTGTCGTTGGCTCGCGTGAGCGCCTCTTCCTCGGTGTCGAAAGGCGCAATGGCGGCTACCGGTCCGAAGGTTTCCTCGTGCATGATCAGCGCGTCCGCCGGCACGTCGGCCAGTACCGTGGGTTGGAAGTAGAGCGGGCCGGCCTCGTGGCGATTACCGCCGGTGAGCAAGCGGGCGCCTTTTTCGACCGCGTCCGCTACGTGCTCCTCCTGCTTGGCCACGGCGCCTTGGTTCATGAGTGGACCGATGTCGGGATCTTCCAGACCCGGCCCCACGGTCAGCGCTGCCGCGCGCTCGGTGAATCGTCGGCAGAACTCGTCGTAGACGGAGCGCTCGACCAAGAAGCGATTGGCCCCGAGGCAGTCCTGCCCCGAGGTGGCGAACTTCGCCTTGATGGCCTCGTCCACGGCGAGATTCATGTTCCCGTCGGCGAAGAGCAGAAATGGGGCATGGCCGCCAAGCTCCATGACGACGCGCTTCACCGTGTCGGCGCATTGCCGGTAGAGCAGCTTGCCGACCTGGGTCGAGCCGGTGAAGGAAAGGGCGCGGACGCGGGTATCTTTCATCCAAGGAGGAACCACCGTCGTAGCGCGGCCCGTCACCACGTTGAACACCCCCGCCGGGAATCCTGCCCGCTCTGCGAGCTCGGCCAAGGCCAGCGCCGAGAAGGGCGTTTCGTGGGAAGGATGAACCACCACGGTGCAGCCCGCGGCCAGCGCGGCGGCCGCCTTGCGAGTGATCATGGCCAAGGGGAAGTTCCAGGGCGTGATCAGGGCGGCCACACCCACCGGCTCGCGCCAGAGCTCGACCTCGGCGTCTGGCAGATGCGAGGTCACACTCTCGATATTGGGGCGCTTCGCCTCCTCCGCGTAGTACTCGACGAAGGAGGCGGCATAGTCGATCTCACCGCGAGATTCGGAGACCGGCTTGCCTTGTTCCAGCGTCATGATCAGCGCGAAGTCTTCCTTGCTCTCGATCATCAGCTCGAACCAACGGCGAATGATTACCGAGCGCTGCTGCGGCAACAGGCCCGCCCATCCAGGAAAAGCGGCGTGGGCGGAATCCAC
>CAZLYT010000431.1:0-1831 GCA_964563515.1 uncultured Candidatus Competibacteraceae bacterium
GGACCCCACCATTGCGGCAGCGTCTCAGGGTTCATCCAGGTATTCCAGACGATGGTTCGCGGTGCCTGTATCATCCGCTGCAGCACCATTGTTCGCTTGGCTGCGCCGGCGAGATTGTCCAGTCCCGCGTCGAAGCCCTGTCGGTAGCCGGCCTCCAAATTCTCGGTCAGCGCGGAGAGCTGCACCGTCACGACCACCCGGCTGCGCTCGTCCGTGCCTGAGAAATCGGCCGTCACCAGCGCTGCCGATTGCGTCACGCCACTGGAAGAGACCACCTCGTAGCTCACGCTGCGCGCCGCCGGCTGCAATGCCAGCCAGCCACACTCACAGCGGATGTCGGGTTGGCCCTTAACCTTGCAGAGCGAGACTTCGCGTCCACCCACCCTGGTGTCGGCCTCCAGAAACTCCATGGTGACCGAGGGCGTGGGCGCCGCCCAGACCGCCCGCGCGGCCGGAGCCGTCCATGCCTGCCACAGCACGGACAATGGCGCGGTCACGTCCCGCTCGAAGGTGAGCGTTGCAAAGCGGCCCTGCGCATGATCGCGCGCCGCAGGCATGCCGTCCGGATTCAGCTTCGATATCATTCCGTGCGTTCCTTCATTGCCTTCATCGCAAATGCGTCCAACCGGCAGAGCCGGGCTTCCCATATGGCCTGCTGTTCATCGAGCCATGTCCGAACCGGTTCCAGGGCCTCGGGTACGATGGCGCAGGTGCGTACCCGCCCATCCTTGGAGGTGGCGATCAACCCTGCCTCCTCAAGCACCGAAATGTGCCGCATCACCGTGGGAAGGCGCAGGCCGGTGGGTTCGGACAAATCCGTGACCCGCGCGGGCCTTTCAGCCAGCCGGGTCAGGATCGATCGACGGGTCGGATCGGTCAGGGCATGGAAGAGCAGCGAGAGCTCTGGATAATGCTTAGTCATAATGCTAACTATCATCGGACGCGCTGGCGCGCAAGAGAAACTTCGTCAACTAGCTAAGTGTTCCTGCATTGGCACGCTGGAGCCTTGAAGCAGTCGGCGATTGCTGCCGAGGCGGCGGTGTTTGGCGGAGGGTGGGATTCGAATCCACGAGGAGTTGCCCCTGCCGGTTTTCAAGACCGGCGCTTTCACTTGCAATCACAGCAGCAGGAGACGAGCTGCTTGCGGTCGATCCTCCCGCCCGACCGACCCGGTCAAATCGCGATCTTGGTTTCGATCGCGTCGTAGTCCGCACGGATGCCGCCGTGCGTCGCCTCGAGAAGCCCGGCAGCCGTCAAAGCTTGGACATCGGCATGGACGTTGCTGTAGTCACGCCCGAGCGCCTTTGCCAAGGCGCGGACGCTCGTGACCTTGTGGCGGCGGGCGTAGCGCAACAGCTCCATTCGCTTGCCGGTCAGGACTCGGGCGAGGGCGTCCCAGCTTTCGAATATCAGGTGGCGCTCGTGGAAGGTCTCACCACTTTCGGCGCGATGCCAGGCATCGATGAAACGACGCGATGCTTCTTGTTCCACAGCGCCTCCGACCGTGATTTTCACATTGCTCATTTGTCACCCCGCAAGACCTGCACATCGGACCAGAAGTCGGCCATCAACTGCTCGACGGTGCTGAACGTGTAAGCCGTCTCAACGCCCCGGAAGTGCCGATGGTCGCCCTTACCGCGCTCATTGTCATAGCCAACTTCCTTCGCGCATCCCCGGACGACCGTAGAACAAAGAATATTTCAACTTGTGTTTCGATGGCGGAACCGATGACGGCACGCGCCAGAGAACCATTTCCGCGATCGCACCATCGTCGTAGTCGATGCGCTGGCGGAAAAGCAGTTCGGCCTTCATCAAGGCATTTATGGCAAAA
>CAZLYT010000432.1:0-3441 GCA_964563515.1 uncultured Candidatus Competibacteraceae bacterium
CAATCCACCAGTCCTTGGCGACCTGCGTGCGCCGAGAACCCACCGATAGTATGGACCTGCGCCGCGACGCGTACGGTCTCGCCCCACAGTCGAAGGTGTCGAGCGCCATCCACCAGCGCTCGGCCGGGGGTGCCGCCCTGGATCAGTCCGCAGTCCAGCAAGAGGTGGTGGCCGCCGATCTCCACCAGGAAACAAGAGCCGGTGACCTCGCCCGCTGCGCCCAAAAAGGTCAGTTTCAACGACGTAACTCGCCTGCTGCTCGGGGACGTAGTATCGCCCGCGGGCAGCGGCGATCCCACTGACAGGCATCATCGATGGCGCGCTCACACGCGGAGGTGGACGCAGCCTACCGGCGAGACGTGGAATCCCAGCGTCAGCCAGGGGTCGGCATCGTCCGGACGCTTGGGTTGCATGCAAGCCGCGCCGACCGATCGATTGCCAAGTCTTCTGAATAGCCATCTCGAAGTGTTTCAGGCGTGATACTGGCAACGATGATCCCGGCGGCAGGCAAGGATGCAGAGGTGCCATGGATGGCACGCCGCTTTTGCCTCTCAGCATGTTCGCATTCGTAGTGTGCGACCCACCCGCAGCGGCAGCAGCACAAAAGACTTCGAGGAAGGGGCCCGATGCGCCCCCTTCGCGACGTGCGTCGCTCCTACATTAGGAGGGCGGGTGAGCAACCTTGAGCGCGGCGTCGACTTCGGCTGAGAGCTTGGCGAGGGTGCCCCGATTGGACTGGATCACCTGACGGCCGGCCGTGCCCATTCGGTGGCGAGCGTGGGGGGCTGTGAGCAGGGCGACGACTTGCTCCGCCAGCTCGGTGGCGTTGGCGACCTGCCGGGAGGCACCGGCCTCGGCCAGGCGCTCGCTGGCCTCCACGAAGTTGAACATGTGCGGGCCGTGCAGCACGGGCAGGCCGAGGGCGGCAGGCTCCAGGATATTGTGGCCTCCCACCGGCACCAGACTGCCGCCGACGAAGGCGAGGTCAGCAGCGGCGAAAAGCCTGACCAGCTCGCCCAGGGTATCGCCAAGGTAGACGTCGGCCTCGGCGGGATCGTCTCCGGAGCTGCGTCGAATCAGTCGATAGGCGCGTTCCACCACCAATCGCGCGGCGTCGTCGAAGCGTTCCGGGTGCCGCGGCACGAGAATGAGCCGGCACTCGGGAAGGGCCTCTCGAATTGCGGCGAACGCCTGCAGCACCTGGCTCTCCTCACCGGCATGGGTGCTGGCGGCGATCAACACCGGGCGGCCGGCGCCTATCCGCTCGCGCAAGTGTTGCCCTTCGGCGATCTCGTCCTCGCCGATCTGGATATCGAACTTAATGTTGCCCAGCGCCCGCACCTTGTCGGGCGGAGCCCCCAGGGCGCAGAAACGCTCCGCATCGGCCGCGCTTTGGGCCGCGATCAGCCGGAGCCGACCCAGGGCCTCCGCGGCGAGCGGTCGAAGCCGTCGGTAGCGTCCAAAAGATCGCGGCGAAAGCCGGGCGTTGACGAGCAGTATCGGGATGCCCCGCTGGTGGCAGGCGCGGTAGAGGTTGGGCCAAATCTCGGTCTCCATGACCACCAAAGCAGCTGGCCGCGTGCGTCCGAGAAATCGACCAATGGCGTCCGGCAAATCATAGGGCAGATAGCTGTGGTAGACGCCGTCCGCCAACGCTTCTCGTACCCGACGCGAGCCGGTGGGGGTGGTGGTGGTGACGATCATCGCCCGCTGCGGATGCGTCTGCAGCAATCCCCGAATCAGTGGCAGCGCGGCCTGGGTCTCCCCCACCGAGACCGCGTGCAACCAGATCGCGCCGGAGGCGGGCCAAGGTTGGGGGGCGAAACCAAAACGCTCGCCCCAGCGCCGCCGGTAGTCCGGTGCCCGCCGGCTGCGCCACAGCAGCCTGAGCAACACCAGCGGCGTCAGCAGGTACAACGCGAGGGTGTATACAGCCCTCATGCTCGACTAGGAGGCGTTCAGCATTGGCTCAGCTCGAGCCGGCGCGGATGCGTGCCACGATGCGGCTGGTGGACTGGCCGGGAATGAAGCCGAGAATCACCACCTCGCCACCGTTGCGGGTGACGCATGCGCCGCCGGCCACCTGTTCCGGACGATAGTCGCCACCCTTGACCAGGATATCCGGCAGCACCCGGCAGATCAGCCGCTCGGGCGTATCCTCGGTAAAGGGCACGACCCAATCCACCGACGCCAGGCCGGCCAGCACGTGCATGCGCTGCTCCACCGAGTTCACCGGGCGCTCGGGGCCCTTGAGACGCCGCACCGAGGCATCATCGTTGACCGCTACGATCAAACGATCGCCCAGCCGCCGAGCCTGCTCCAGATAGCTGACATGCCCGGCATGGAGAATGTCGAAGCAGCCATTGGTCATCACCAAGCGCTCGCCGCGGCCCCGCGCCTCCTGCAAGCGCAGCAGCAAGGCATCCTCGTCCACAACGCCCCGGTCGTGCTCCTCGCGCTCATAGAGCGCCCGCCGCAGCTCCGCCACCGACACCGATGCGGTGCCGAGCTTGGCCACCACGATCCCGGCAGCCAGATTGGCGAGCCGGGTGGCATCGGGCAGCGTCAGACCAGCGGCCAGCGCCGCAGCAAAGGTCGATACCACCGTATCGCCGGCGCCGGTGACGTCGTAGACCTCCCGCGCCACCGTCGGCAGATGCAGCACGCCAGAATTCTGAATCAGGGACATGCCGGCCTCGCCTCGGGTCACCAGCAGTGCCTCCAGCGACAGCTCCCGCCGCAACTGCTCACCACGCGATTCCAACTCCTCATCGCTGGCACAGGGTCCGACCACCTGCTCGAACTCGGGAAGGTTGGGGGTAATGAGCGTGGCGCCCCGGTAGCGGGCAAAGTCCCTGCCTTTGGGGTCCACCAGCACTCGCAGATCGGCCTCGCGGGCGTCGCTGATCAAGCCGGCGACCTCACCTAGGGCACCTTTGCCGTAATCCGATAGCACCACCAGATCGGCGTCGCGGAGCGCCCCTCGAAAACGATTCCGCAGACGCCCCGCAGAAAGCGTGGGGAAACCATCCTCGAAGTCGAGACGGATGAGTTGCTGGTTGCGGCTGATGACTCGCAGCTTGGTGACGGTGTGGCCGCCGCTGACGCGCTCCAACAGGGCACCGACACCGCGATCCCTAAGCCCTTGCGCCAGCACCGCCGCCGCTTCGTCATCGCCCACGGCGCCCACCACGCTGGCGTGAGCGCCGAGCGCGGCCACGTTGACGGCCACGTTGGCCGCGCCACCGGGCCGGTCGTCACTTTGCTCCACGCGCACCACCGGCACCGGAGCCTCCGGTGAAATGCGAGAGGCGCCGCCGTGCCAGTACCGGTCCAGCATTACGTCGCCCGCGACCAGGACCCGGGCAGTGGAGAAATCGGGAATTCGAGCGGTCATGAAATCTACATCGAAGGTGCCGGAAGCGTAGCACAGGGGCGAGC
>CAZLYT010000433.1:0-1547 GCA_964563515.1 uncultured Candidatus Competibacteraceae bacterium
GAAGAAGTGAAGCGCCTGCCCATGCGCAAGCCCTCCGGCAAGTACAACGTCTGGAACAAGACCCACTACGAGTCCGGTACCAGCCACTGAGGCGTCGGATCGAGCACTGCCTCTGTGCGAACGGTGCCGTTGGGCGACCTAGCCACACCCGGTCGCTGAGCCGCTGACCTGCTCCCGATCACCGGCGCCGGGCCGTCAGGCTTCGTCCATCTGCGTGCAGCGTTCTCGCAGCGTGCTTTGCAGCTCGGAAATGATCTCGGTTGCAGCTCGGATGATCTGATGGGTGCCAAAGCCGGCCTTCGTCATCTCGCGGTAAAAAGACTTGGCCACGATGCGCGTCATCTTGTCCAGAGCGGGAACAGATCCGACGCGCACCGGTTTGATGCGCTCCGCTTCGGTGACAGACGCCAATCGTAGCAGGCGCGAATCCAGCACCTCGCCCAGGCGTCGGGCGTAGAGAGCCTGGCCGAGGTATAGCGTAATGGTGTCGAGCAGGTGGAGGTTGTCGCGATCGAAGCGATGCTCCTCCGCCGAGCACACCACCTTTACCACGCCCAACACCGCATCGCCGGCGACGATGGGTGAGAGCATTGTGCACGCCGGGGAACAGACGACCTGGCTGCCGCCGTGCCCACCCTGCGGCTTGGAGGCGGACACCAAGATGGAGCTCTTGGTCTCGAGCAGACGATCGAGCACGTCTTGCATTTGAATCGCAGATTGGGGGGCATCCTCCCCGGAGCCGATCCAGGCGGCTTGGGAGTCAGGCTTCGAGATGGCGAACTGACCTTGCCCGATCAGGTCGATCGTGCAGCCCTCGGCGTCGAACAGTGCAATCAGTGCCTCGACCAGGTGCTGCAGGTAGCCGTGGAGATCGGGCTCGTTGCCAAGAGCCGCGAAGAGATTGCGGATGTCCCTTGCCGACGTCGGCTTGCCCGGCCAACCGCGGTTGGCAGACAGGTCCGCCGGGGCCTCGGCGGGGTGGCAATTGGTGTGAGTGTTGGGTGATTCCACAGCGTCCATTCCTCGTTAATCAGTGGCCAGCCGGACCCTTGCGGCTCGCGATCAGCGAGCGCCGAGTACGAGTCTTGTCCTCGAGCTGGCGCGGTTTCAATCCTGTGGTAGCACTGTAGGGACTTCTACAACTCGAGCCGAGGTACTCTTGCTTCGGCGGCCAGGGAATTTTCACGGGTCCGGCATCCCCTGCTAACTCACCACCTGGCAGGCCCCGTCACGCCGGCCAATGTCTACGGGCGCTTGCTGATTGAGGCAACGTCGGCGTACATCGGCGCGACTACCAGGCTCCCACGGTTTCGGTTGGTGACAGTCGAAGCGCAGCCGTCGGCAACGGACAATGTCGCTGCGGCAACGGCCGGCAGCCACACCCCGCTGTAGATATAGCCCGGCTCGAATCCCAAGTGGCCGTGCCCGAACACCAGCACCTCTCCAGCCATCCGCACCAAGGCGCTGAACCGGCTGCGGGCCAGCTCCAGCCGCACCGTCACGTCGTGCCAATCGGGCTGCCAGCCAAGGGCCACAAAGCAGCACTT
>CAZLYT010000434.1:0-5604 GCA_964563515.1 uncultured Candidatus Competibacteraceae bacterium
TCGCCAACAACATGACCTCGTCGGCCGTTTCGCGCCCTCTCCGACTGGTCCCATGCACTTCGGCTCGCTGGTCGCCGCGCTCGGCAGTTTTCTTTGGAGCCGCGGTGCTGGGGGCCGCTGGCTGGTCCGAATGGAGGACCTGGACACGCCTCGTAACGTGCCTGGTGCGGCCGAAGAAATTCTGCGCGCCTTGGAGATCCACGCGCTGCAGTGGGATGAACCGGTGTGGTGGCAAAGTCGACGTACCGAAGCCTACGCCGAAGCGCTGGCAGGGCTGCGCAAGGGGGGCTGGGTCTACGCCTGTGGCTGCTCGAGGCGGCAGATTGCCGCTTTGGGCCTGCGAGGTGAGTTTGGATTCCGGTACCCGGGAAGCTGCCGCAACCGGGCTCTCCCCTGGTCTGCCCGTCGAGCGATCCGTCTCTTCAGTAACGGACCCATCACCAGCTTCGAGGACGCGGTGCGCGGACCGCAATCGCAGCGGGTTGCCGAGGCCGTGGGAGACTTCGTGCTGCGTCGCGCTGATGGCCTCCACGCCTATCAGCTGGCAGTGGTAGTAGATGATGCTGCGCAAGGCGTAGACATGGTGGTACGCGGCGCCGATCTGCTCGGCTCGACACCTCGGCAGATCCTACTGCAGCGGCGCCTGGGCTTGCCCACACCCGGATACGCCCACCTGCCGTTGGCTCTGACCAAGGCGGGCGTAAAGCTCAGTAAGCAGTCTCACGCAGCGCCACTGAATCTGCGTCAACCGGGAACGAACCTGACGGCGGCGCTGCGCTTCCTCGGCCAACGGCCCCCTTCCGAGCTCGCCACCGAGTCGCCCGCCACGGTCCTCGATTGGGCTCTCGCTCATTGGTCACCCTTCGCGGTACCGGGCGCCGATCTGACGATCGACGACGGTCCCGACCCAGGTCAGCGAGACCTTCGCCCCGACTCGACCATCGCTTGAGGCAGCTACCAGCAGGCGGCCGGTGCGCGCACACCCTGGCTGGTCAAGGTCATGGTTGAACATGTGGTGTCGTCGGCCTGGGCGGAGCCCGCAGGTGCCTGCGCCTGGATCACGTAGGCGGTGGCGTTCAGAGTGGTGGCCGTAACCTGGTAGTAGCCCTCTCCGGAATCCAGATGATTGCCACCGCTGATGGCACCAGCGCTCCCGCAACCACCATTGTTGTAGGCCATGAACTGGGTATAACAGCGTTCTAGGGCATGGGCATTGGTCATCAGCGCGGACTTGGCATCGCTGCGCCTGGCCTTGCGCACGCTGTCCTGGTAAGCCGGGTACGCGATGGCCGCCAATATTGCGACGATCGCCGTGACGATCATCACCTCGATCAGCGTCATTCCGCGCTGGTTTCTTCCCATGACGTCACCTGCCGCCATTATCATCGAGCCACCTGGAAGCGTTTGGTCCCCGTCCTTCATCGCATTTGCCGCCACGACTGACGACCGGTGAAGGTCGAGCTAGACTCTGCAGTGTCCTCGAGGGCGCCGCTGGAGCCACTGGTGTACTTGAACTCCTTGGTGCCCGCGCTGATGACGCCAGGCGTCTTGATGATGCCGATGTTAGAGCGTTGACCGGATACCGGCACGACCACCTGAACACCGTTGATGATCACCGTCACGAAGTCGTCATCGGTGAAGTCGCCATCATCGTTGAGGTCGTACGGACTCGTTGCCAGACGGCTTCCGGAGACTGCCTCGAGCTCCATGAGCCAGCTGTTGCCACCGTAAGCGCAAGGGTCCGGGTCCGGGATCACCGTGGTGAAGATCACACGACCGCCGCGCAGCAACGGGGCTGCCACCACCCGCTCGCCCTCGGCGCCGTTGTTGGGCGACACTAGGTCCAGGTACCAGCCCTGCTGTCCACTGCCGTAGTCGACTGGGTAGTTGGAGGTGACTCGCACATCGAACTCGTCGGAAGGATTGCTGGCACCGTCGGTGGCAAGCTCCGCCCCAGCCGCTACTTCCGCGAGTATCTCCTGCTGGGTTAGAACTCCGCGCCCGCCAGTGACCGGCAGTCCCTGATCACGGATGCCGTAGAAGGTCTGCACCTGCGGCGAGGCTCCCACGATGTCGTCTCCAGTCTGGAAGTAGCTACCGGTACCGAAGTAGACCATGAGCCCGCCGTCGGGATGCAGGCCAACCTGAGTCTTGGCCGTGATCGGCTGAAAATTGGCCCCGGTGCAGGTGGCACTATCACAGGCGGTGAACAACGGGGTAGGCACACCGGAGGTCGCATAAGCCACGCCCCAGTTGGCGGAGGAGGCGTCGCTGACATCGAACTTCCACATGTTGCCGAGCAAGTCGCCGGCGTAGACGTATTCCACGATTCGGTCGCCATCGACGTCGATCGGCGTTGGCGTGGTCAATCCGTTGGGGGCGCCGGCCGATCCGGCTTGGGTGTCCAACCGGGCGATCACCGTGCCCTCGACCAGGTCGACGATGAACAGCTGCGCTCGGCCGCTCTGGCTGTTGTAGCCGTTGCCGAACACCGCGGCCCAGCTGCCGTTGGCCATGCGCACCACCGCGGCTTGGCCGATGGTGTAGCCGAGCTCGGCATCGTCGCTTGCGTCGAGCTCCCAGAGCACGCGCTGGGTGCCGGCGGCGGTGGTGAAATCATTGGGATCGGTGACGTCGAGGACAAACATGGCGCGCCCGCCGGCACCGGTTCCGCCCACCAGCACGGTGCGCCAACTCTTGGTACCGGAGCCGGTGGAATCAATGTAGGCGTCACCGGATCGCAGCTGGCCGTCGACGAAGTACCGATGGTCGTAGCTCTGGGAGGTCAACGCGCTCAGATCCGGGAACACCGCGTTGGGAACGTAAGCGAACACTTCGTCGCCGGTGGACGCGTCGAAACCGTGCATCATGCCGTCGTTGGCACCCACGTAGAGCATCTTGCGACGTCCCCGGTAGCCGCTGCTGGCGCGGAAGCTGGCGTAGGCGCTGCCTTCGGTACCCGGCAGCCGATCGTAGCCGAAGTCCTCGATGCCCACGTACCACGGGTCCGAGTTCACGATGTCGCCAAGGATGCGCGAGCGATCCCGGAAGCCGAGGGTGCCGCCGTTCTGTTGCTCCTCGCTGGCCTCGCCCCGCAGGTACGCCAGGCGCTGCTGCCCAAGGCCGTCGTTGACGCCACTTTGGACGGTGTTCAGGGCATCCATCTGGGCACTGGTCAGATAGCTAGAGCCCCACAGGAACTCGCGGCCGCGAGCGCCAGCGAGCACGGTCGGATCGATGGTGTAGATGTTGCGCGATGCCGCCGCGGGCACCCTTTCCCCGGCGTCCCACATGACGCTGCCAATGCTGCCGTCGCTGTTGATGCGATAGGCCAGGAGCTCGCCGTGCCAGTCCCCGCTGTTGAAGCGGGCCTGGTAGATCAAGGTGTCGGTGTCCAAGCGCGTCGAGTTGGTGGCCACCGACGAGGCCGAGCCGGTTCGCGCCACGATTTCGGTGAAGGCATTGCGCAGCTGCGACTGCAGACCGAGCGCATTGGTCACCAGGAAGTAGTTGTCTGGTGTGCCGTCGGCGTCGCCGTCCCACTCGGTTCCCTGGGGCACGTCGTCGTTGTCGGCATCGATGAAGCCACCCCATTTCGCGGCGTACCAGAGTGGGTCTTTGAGCAGGCTGGCTGCC
The DNA here is from genome assembly GCA_964563515.1 of uncultured Candidatus Competibacteraceae bacterium. GTDB lineage: Bacteria > Pseudomonadota > Gammaproteobacteria > Competibacterales > JAHEDQ01 > CAZLYT01. Next base: position 3,637 of record CAZLYT010000434.1, read on the forward strand.
GTGTTGGTGCCCGGGGTGAAGGTTCGGGAGCTGGTCAATGGCAGGGCAGTGCCCGCGGTGTTCGGGGTGTCGAGGAAATAGTCCGGGTCCGAGCCGGCAGCGGTGTCCACGTCCCGCACGTCCAGGTACACGCCATCGGCCGTGGTGCCGGAGATGACGTAGCCCATGTGCTGGATGATGCCGCCCGCGGCGTAGGTGGATTCCAGGTCGATGGTGACGGTGTCGTCGGCGTTCACCTGATAGGTGTACACGACGATGGCATCCATATCGTGATCGGCGCCCTGCTCCACGTCTTCATAGTTGATGCGGAAGCGGCCCGAGGTCGGGGTCAGCGTCTCGACGTAGAAATCGACGATGGTGTTGGTGGGTTGAAAGCTGCCCTGCGCCGCACTGATCGAGCTACCGCCCACGGACTTGCCAAAGGGCACCAGGGTGATGGTCTTGCCGGCGAGCGGAATTTCTATTCGCGGCAGCGGAGATGCCAGTGCGACCGCAAAGGTCTGCATGCTCTGCTTGCCGGCAGCCCCGCTGATGTCGTTGCGCAGACCGTAGTAGGCAACGCTAGCGGAGTAGTAGCCGCCAAGCTTGGTCGGCTCCTCGGGAGAAAGGCCACGGATGTTGCCCAGACTGGTCACGTCCTTCGCCGTAGGCGCGCCGTCGTAGGTGCTTCCCGACTGGCCGATGTAGCGCGAGCCGGCGATGTCGCCCTCGCTGGCGCTGATGGTGTCGGCTTCGCTCTGCACATTGAGCCCGCTGACATCGCTGCTGAAGCTGCCTCCGAAGTAGCTGCCGGGCAGCTGGTCGGTATCATAGGAGGGATTGATGTCACTGATGACGAGCTGGAAAGGCTTGGCGCAAGAGGGGAATCCGGTGCTGGCGTCGTAGGGATCAGACCACGATGCCAGAGGCAATCCCAGGTCGGCGTCGAAGTTACCCGTGGTGGCAATGTCGAAGGCGGCCGTGGGCGCTCCCTTGCCAGCGAAGTAGCGCAAGCCTTCATACATCATTTCGCCCACCGGGTTGCCCCACATGACGCACTCGCCGTCATTCACCGGGCGCGTGGTCACCCAGCCGCACCCGTACTGGTAGCTGCCGCCAAAATCCTGAGTCTGCAACGCATCGATGGTATGCACGATGCCATCCACGCTGGCGTCGAACTGACCGGTGCTGGGGTCGACCTCGTTGCTAAAGGACTCGACCGCCTTGCGCAGCACACCACCGGCCAGGTTGTTCTCATAGGAGCCGGTGAGGAGACCGAACATCATGGTGTCGTCCTCGCCGAACTCGTGCAGGATCCCAGTGGGCTTGCTGGCGCCGGAGGGATAGACCTTGCAGTTGGTCTCCGGCAGGCTCGCCGTGCAGACTTCGACCCGCACCGTGTAATCATCTCGGGTGGAGGCCGGTGTCACAACGTCATAGATACTCCGAGTCAGTCCGGAGAAGCTCAGGCCAGGAACAAGGTCCCAGCTATTGCTGCTATCCGGACCGCGCCAGTGCAGATAGTAGCTGTCGTTGCCAGTGGCCTCCTGATGGCGAAACTCGATTTCGTGCTGACCGGAGGTCAAGGTCACGGTGCCCCTGTGATCTTGACAGTTGCACTTGCCGTGGCCGCCATACCAGCTCGCTACCAGATTGCCGTCGATAATCAGCTCAAGCGCGTCGTCGCCGTCGACTGCGAACTCGTAGCTGCCGCCCATGGAAATGTTCAACTTGCCCTTGAACACGGTCAGGTAGTAATCGCCGGGACCATAGGGGTTGTTATCAATGATACCGGCACTGTTGATCTGGGTAGCCGCGCCAGAGCCATATAGATGGCTGGCGTTAGCAAACTGGGAAATCAGCGACTCGTACTCGGAGTGATTGCTGGGATGGCCACTGTACTGGCCACCGGGGCTGGTACAGCTGGGTCCATTGCCACCATGCAAGCATTTGTCCCCCGCCACGGGTCGCTCGATTGAGACCCACTCC
>CAZLYT010000435.1:0-4883 GCA_964563515.1 uncultured Candidatus Competibacteraceae bacterium
GTGTCGACCACGGGGCAAGAGGTTGCTTACTTCGAGATCGAGCTGGCGCATCGGCGACTCCTGCCCTGGACAATGGAGTGTATTATTGCGTAATGAATGCAATATGTAATAGTCTTCTTCAATCGGCGGTCGCCGCAGCCACATATCGGCATGGCATCTGTGCCCAAGCGAACCACCACAATCGGCACCCGGCGAAAGTCCCGCACACATAGAATTGGGCACTCGGTGCGGGCGGCGGGTCACCGAGGCGGTCGCACGAACCTGGGTCCCGCGCCGCCCCCGCTGCGAGAGCAGGCGAGCATCCCAGGGCAGCACTAATCCGGGAGAGAGGAAATGGAGAGCGGCAGCAACTCGGTCGGAACCAAACGCTACTACCCCATCGCCCATCAGTCGTTGCACAGCGAGGTGGCTGGAATTCTGCGGCAGCTGATCATGCGCGGAGACCTCGCGCCCGGTGCCCGCATCGTGGAGAAGTCGCTCTGCGAGCAGCTCAACGTGTCTCGAACGCCGCTGCGCGAGGCGCTCAAGGTGCTGGAGAGCGAGGAGCTGGTGCAGATCCTCCCCCACCGAGGCGCCATGGTCTGTGGCTTTACACCACAGGATGCCCAGTCGTTGTTCGAGGTGATTGCGCGCCTGGAGGGGCTGGCGGCAGAGCTGGTGGCCCGGCGGATCGACAGGGTGGCCCTGAGCGAGCTGGAGAGCCTGCACCAACGCATGCGTGGTCACTACGAGCACGAGGAGCGCGAGCAGTATTTCGCGCTCAACAGCGAGATTCACCAGCAAATCATCGCCTGGTGCGGCAACGAGGTACTGCAGACCACGCACGCCCGGCTGCTAGTGCGCGCCAGTCGCGGCCGCTACATGGCCATCTTCGATCCGCATCGATGGGAGGAGGCGATGGAGGAGCACGAGGCTCTGATGCAGGCCTTGCGCGAGGGATCAGCAGAACAGGCTGGTCGGATCTGGCAGACCCACTTGGAGAACACCGGCAGAGCCGTGTATCTCGCGCTGGCGCGGGCACGCACCGATAAATCCTCGCCTAGTTGAGACCCTTCTCTCGATCGAGCACATGGTCCCGAGCACAACAACCGGCGGCACGTTGAATGCTCCGAGACTCACCAGAACCAGGAACCAACCCACATGAGAATTTTGCTGCTGAATCCCAACACATCCGAGGGCATTACCGACCGGCTGTTTGCAGCAGCGCGGGAGGCGGCATCCCCGGGAACCGAGATTGTCCCGGTGACGGCCTCCTTCGGCGTGCCCTACATCGCCACTCGTACCGAGGCTGTGATCGGGGCGCAGGCAGCGCTGGAGCTCATGGCGGAACACCACGGCCAGATTGACGGAGCCATCATCGCGGCTTTTGGAGATCCCGGGCTCGGCGCCTGCCGGGAGCTTTACGACGTGCCGGTGGTCGGCCTAGCGGAAGCCGGTATGCTCACCGCCTGCATGCTGGGTCGAAGCTTTGCAATCGTAACCTTCGCGCAAGCCTTGAGAACGTGGTATCAGGAGTGCGTTCAGTGGCATCGGCTGGAAGCCCGCTGCGCCGGTATCCGCATGCTGGATCAACCCTTCGAATCCATCGAGGGCGTTCAGGAGGAAAAGACGGAGCTGCTGGTGAGGCTCGCTGCGCGCTCGGTGGAGAAAGATGGCGCCGATGTAGTGGTGCTGGCGGGGGCACCGCTGGCGGGCCTGGCAGCCAAGGTCCGTGATCGGATTCCGGTGCCCGTGGTGGACTGCGCCGCCGCCGCCATCCGCCAGGCCGAGGTTCTGGTAGGCATGCGCACCCGCAAAGCCATTGCGGGAACGTATCGGCGGCCGGCAGCCAAGCCCACACGGGGCCTCATGCCACTGCTCGCGGCGAGAATCGAGCAGCGCGAGGCGTCACAACTTTGATACCGGCGCGCCCCACCGCTGCCGCGTGGAGTCGCTGCGGGCAGGGGACGACACGGGTACAGTAGGCGTGTGCCGAGCAACGACTTTCAACTCGAGCCGGCCCTGTCCGGTGAGCGCCGCGTACTGCGCCTCTAAGGCTGGTAGCCCGCCTGGATGCTTCTAAACTCAAAAAAGACTCCGACACTGGAGCTGCACCGGGAGGAAACGATTAATGAGCAAGCAGAGCGTGGGCACGAGCACAGTTCTGGCGTCGGTTGCACTTGTCGTGGGCGTCAGCGCCCAGGCCCAGGCCCAGGAAATAGATATGACCTTCTTCATCGCCAGCGTCGGCTCCGGCCAAGGGGCGAACTACGGCGGTCTGGAGGGCGCGGATGCTCATTGCCAGTCTCTGGCGGCGGCGGCGGGGGCAGGTGGTCATACCTGGCGAGCCTACCTGAGCGCCACCGCCACCGACGGGAGCGAGGCCGTAGACGCCCGCGACCGCATCGGCTCGGGCCCATGGCAGAACCTCAATGGCGAGATCATCGCGAGCAGCGTCGACGAGCTCCACGGCGACAACAATCTCAACAAGGAAACGGGGCTCACCGAGAAAGGCGAGATGGTCAGCGGTCGTGGCGACGAACCCAACATGCACGACATCCTCACCGGGTCGCAGCCCGATGGCACCGCTTTCGACGGCAGTGAAGATACGACCTGCGGCAACTGGACCAGCAGCGGTGACGGCAGCGCCATCGTCGGTCATCACGACCGCATCGGACTGCGCGACGACGCCCCCTCCAAATCGTGGAATTCCTCCCATCCATCACGCGGCTGCAGCGACGAGGGATTGCGCTCGACGGGCGGAGCCGGCTTGATCTACTGCTTCGCCGCTGACTGAGCACTCCCCGTTTGTGGAACTGGCTGCAACAGAACAGCTCGGTCCTGAGCGTTATCGTCAATCTGGGACTGCTAGGAGTTTGGGCCTTCTATCTGAATCTCTTCGTTCGCGGATACCGACGGGAGCGACGCTGCAAGATCCTCATCAGTCTTGGCGGCCAGCAGGACCTGGCCGCGCGCTGTCTGGTTACCAACATGAGCGCCGAGCCAGTGTATGTGGAGAACGTGACGGCCACCATCTCGACCGACGAAGAGCAGTGGAGTTGCTCAATCTCCGAGTATGGATGGTCCTCGGATGATGATCCGCCCGTGCGTCCGGAGTATCGGACCCGGCAGGGGCCGCTGTTGTCGGGGCAGTGGCGCGACATCGGCAGCATCACCGACGTGTTGGAGCGGGCCCGCGACATGCTGGGCGAGACGCGGCCAGCCGGCGTTGACGACCGCCCCTTAGAAGTCGAGCTGATGGTGATCGCGATATACGGCTCCGAGGATCTGCCGGTGGGGGCGAGGCGCCGCTTCAGCGTGATCTCGGATGGCGCAGGCTGGCGCGTCAGCCCAAGCTCCGGCGACACCGAGCAGATTCGGAGCAAGCGGGCGCGGCGCCAGCTGCAGGACGGGTAGCGCCGGGAAATGCCATGAGGGCATAGCCCCGAAGATCGCGCCTGAAGACGCTCCTAGGACTGCGAACGGCTTGGCCACGTGTGCCGCCGAACCCCCCCGTTGGGGCTTCCGCCCTCTCAGAACGGGATTCCGGGTGTGGCCACCATGCCAGTCGCGACGTCCTTCTCCAGCCAGCCTTGCGGGTGCATTGGCTAGAGCGCAACCCACCATCCCTTGCCGCAAGTGGACGGTGGGTTACGCTGTCCCACCTCACCTTTGATTCCGGGTTGGTGCGCGACAGCCCGCGGCCGAATGCGGGGCAGGATCTCCTGCGAAGAGCGCCTGACATTTCGTCTCAAAGTTTTAGGCGGACTCGACACGCCGATTGCGCCGGGCACCGTTCAAGCCAGCCCGAGGCCAGCCACTGCAACGGTGGCTCCCACGCACCAGGCCACGACCAGCAAGGCCGGTGCTCGCCAGGCCGCCAGCAGGGTGAAGCCTATCAAGGCGACGGCGACATCCAGGGGCCCGCGCACCGCATTGGTCCACACCGGATCGTACAGGGCAGCACCCAGCAGCCCTACCACGGCGGCGTTGATTCCGGCGATCGCGGCCACCGCCTTGGGTCGCCGGGCCATGCTGCGCCACTGCGGTAGCACGCCGGCGAGCAGCAGGAATCCCGGTAGGAAAATGGCAATCAGGGCGATGAGCGCGCCGAGTAGGCCACCCCCGGCAGCCCCTGAACGGGCACCCAGGAAAGCCGAGAGGGTGAACATGGGGCCAGGCACCGCCTGCGCCGCCCCGTAGCCCGCCAGGAAGTCGTCCTGGGATACCCATCCGGACGCTACCACCGACTCCTCCAACAGCGGCAACACCACGTGGCCAACGCCGAATACCAGTGCACCGGCGCGATAGAAGGCAGCCGCCATGGTCGAGAAGCCCTCGCCACCTCCGCCCACCAATAGCGCCGCCATCAGCAGCACGGCGAACAAGGTTAGCGCCAAGATACCCATGCGACGCGAGTAGTGCACGCTCAGCTCGGCCCCGGTGCCGGGTTGTACTCGATTACCCAGCGCCAGGCCGGCTACGGCGCCCAAGGCCACCACCAGGAGCTGCATCCATGCATACCCCCAGACCAGCACTAGGGCAGCCGCCAAGGCGGCGATGCTGGCGCGCGCGGCGTCCGGACAAAGAGAACGCGTCATGCCCAACACCCCGTGCGCGACCACCGCCAGCGCCACGACCTTGAGGCCGTGAACTGCGGCGCCACCCACCATTCCCGACAGGTGCGGCAACAGCGTCGCAAAGGTGAACATCAGCATGGCTGAGGGCAGCGTGAAAGCCACGAAGGCCGCAATGGCGCCCGCCCAGCCGGCTCGCAGCAAGCCCAGCCCAAAGCCGAGCTGGCTACTCGCGGGCCCGGGTAGCAGCTGGCACAGGGCGAGCAGCTGGGCGTACTGATCGTCACCGAGCCAGCGCCGACGTTCCACCAGCTCGCGGCGGAAATA
>CAZLYT010000436.1:0-3638 GCA_964563515.1 uncultured Candidatus Competibacteraceae bacterium
TTTTTGTACTTCTTGCCGCTGCCGCAGGGACAGGGGTCGTTACGGCCTACCTTGACGTGTCGTCTGGGTATGTGCTCCACCTCCTCGATCTCTCGGCGCGCCTTCTGAATCGAGCGTCCCAACGCTGCGTACTCGGTCACCGCATGCGGAAACATCTCCCGGATCACAGAGGCGACATGTTCCAGTGAGGGGCGCTCGGACTTCCTTTTGGGTGGCTTGAACTCGGCCGAGAAAGCTTCGGCCAGCCGCGTACTGGAGAAAAACGAGAGCGCCAGCAGATTGGCCCCGAACCCCTCTTCCAGGCTCTCCGGCAGGTAGTTGTCCCAATCCTCTTCCAGCCAGCTGTGGCCGCGCAGGAATCCGCTCGACCACTGCGAGATGGGCGCGTCCTCCTCCAGGTTCGCCAGCACCTCCTCGCGAAACTCGCAGTCCGCCGGGAGCCCGGCTTCACCTTCTAGCGTCTGGTGCATGATGTGGTTATAGAGCCCCAGGATGCGTTCCATGGCGGCTCGAGTCTCCTCATCGTCGGAGAAGCCCGGGTTCTCGTCGCCAAAAACCACGGGCAGCCACTCGGAGGGCTGCACCAGCTCCGGCGCGCAGGCAAGGGTGAAGAAGAAGCCTTGCAGCCCGTGATAGGGAAGCGTGTCGTCCGGCCGCTCGGGGCTCGCCAGGAACTCGGCCAGCGCCCGCGCATCGGCCGCGGAGAGAGGTTTCATGTCTTGACTCCTGGGGGAACGGGCCCGTCACCGCCCCCCATCCCAACAGGATGTGGCCACAGCATAGCCACTCGAACCCGGATCCACGAACACCAAATCCCTTGCACCCCTCAGCGTAGGGCGGGATAGCGCAGCGTATTCCGCCGTCTTCAGCCCAAGAGATGGTGCAATACGCTTTCGCTATTGCACCCTACGAAGAAGGGGGCGTCGTCCGCGCTCACGAGAACGGCTGCCCGGGCTTCATGCCCGCACACTCCAACCATCAACTCTGCGCCCCCACCCGAAACACCGTCACCGCCGAGCGCATGCCCCGGATCTGCACCTCACCCACCGCCTCCAGGCCATAGCCTCGCGACAGCCGTCGGGCCGTCTCCTCGCTCACCAGAATCCGCGTCCCCAGATTCTTGTTCATCTGCTCCAGCCGGGCCGCTAGGTTCACCGCCGTGCCATGCACGGTGTAGCTCAGCCGCTGGTCCGCGCCCACATTGCCCGCCACCACCTCGCCGGTGGCCACCCCCACCCGGATGGCGAGCCCACGGCCGCCGAAGGTGCGGTTCTCCACCGCCGCCTGAATCGCCAGCGCTGCCAGCACGGCGTTGTCGGCGTGATCGGCGTCGGGCACCGGCACGTTGAAGGTCACCAGCATGGCATCGCCCTGGAATTGATTGACCACGCCACCGTAGCGCTCAATGGGCTCCAGCACGGCACTGAAATACTCGTTCAGGATCGACACCACCTCCGTCGGCGGCAGCACCTCGGTGAGCCCGGTGAAGTCCTCCAGGTCGCAGAACAGAATGGTCGCCGTGGTGACCGTAGGCTCCAGCTGCCCGTGGCCCTCCAGGATCGCCTCGGCCACACGCTCGGGCACGTACTTGCCGAAGGTCTCGCGGATGAAGCGCCGCTCCGTGAGCCCCTCCACCATGCGGTTGAAGCCGGCGGCGAGGCGCCCGGTCTCGTAGTCGGCGAGCACCGGTGCCCGGGCGCTGAGGTCACCACCGCGGACCCGCTGCATCGCCACCTCCAGCGTCTGCAGCGGCGCCAGGAAGCTACGGGTGATGAACACCACCGTCACCAGGATGGCAAAGGCCGCCGCCAGCACCACCGGCAGCAGCTCCGAACGCATCCCCGTGTCGGTGAACAGCGTGTCCAGCAGGATCAGCGCAATGGGGATGACCGAGGTTAGCAGGAAGGCGAGCAGCAAGCGGAGGCTCAGCCGACCCCGTCGCGGTCGTGCCCCTTTGCCGCAGGCCTCAAAGATGCGAAGCCGCAGATGGCGCGTAGTCCGCCATCACGAAGTGCATCACCGCCACGAAAAACGACCAGCGGATCAGCGGCAGCAGCACCAACTCAACCGGGCTGAAGCTCGCCCGCGGGTCGAACCCGAGCAACCAGGGCAGCAGAAAGAAGTTGGCGAGCGTCTGCAACCCGATCAGCACCGCCAGCGCGCCAGTGGTGTTGCGGGCGAGATCCGCGACCCGGCGCTCCGGAAACACGGTGCTCTGTGGGTCGCGCAGGAATTGCGCCACCGGCCGAAACAGCCACCAGCCCACGAAGACGGCGCAGCACACGAACAGCAACTCCCCCGGCAGATAGCCGGTTAGCGGAATGTCGAAGATCACCGCAAAGCCCAAATCAATCAGCGGCACGCTCAGAAACGCCGCGTAGTAGCGCAGCTGCAAAGCGCCGCCGATGGAATTGGGAGGAACCGCGGTCATCGCGGCAGTGTGCCGAAGCTCCGATTCCGCCGCTATCGGCCTCGGCCATCCCGCTGTAGGAGCGACACCATCCACTGATAGGGCGACACCTGCTCCGGCGCGCACGCGAGCGTGAACAACAAGAAGCCCTGCAGCCCGTGATGAGAAAGGGTACCCTCCTGCCGCTCGGGACTCGCCAAAAACTCGGCGAGCGCCGCGGCGGCCGCCGCAGAAAGCGATGTCATGGATTGACCCCCGGGGGACCGGCCGCTCCCCTTCAGTCGCCGCTGCCCTTCAACAGAAGTGTGGCCACAGCGGCCCCTCGTCCGCGGACCGAAGGCCGAAGGCCGTAGGGCGGATTAGCGCAGCGTAATCCGCCGTCCCCAACTCGCCCCTTCTCTGACCGGCGCGAAGAAAGCCGCGCTCACGCGCTATCGCGACTGGCGTCGCTGCTGCCGCAGGATGCGCGTTTCCGAGGGCGCTGAACCCAAGATCAAGCCACCGCCCGTCGATCCCGCAACATCCTGTAAATCTGATAGATCGCCGCCGCTGCGAGCAGATGCTTCAGCGTATGCCCGCTCACCACGCCACGGAGGGAGAAGATCACCCGGTCGAGTTGTTCGCACACCAGCGCCGCGCCGTAGAGCATGACCGCGAGAACGATCAGTCGCCCGCCGGTATACCGGGCCGGAAACAGCGCAATCAGCAGCACTGAGGCCACCAGGCAATAGCCCTGCAGCGCAAAGTAAGGCAACAGGTTTTCGGCACCCTGCGCCGCACTCCAGCGCCAATAGCAAACGCTCCCAACCCCCAAAACCACAAAGGGGAGTAGCAGTCGCACGCCGGCGCACACGCTCACCCGCTCGGCCACCATCGCCGCCAGAAATGCCGTGAAGCCCACCGCCATGGGCACCCGATCCCACACCAACCGGGGGTTGTCCGGTTCCAGGTGGTAGTAGATCGAACCAAAGCAGGTGAGGGTCACCCCGAGAAAGAGAAACCCATACGGCAACCGCTCCCGCCAATCCACAAAGCGCCTTGCGGCGTCCTGGTCTCGCTGCGCCAGCAACCACAGCCCCATCAGACCCACGACCAGGAAACCTAGATTCGACGCCACGTCCAGAAAGCGCGGAATGCCGAAAACGGCACGCTGATCGGCAAACGCGTGATACGCCAGGGGCTGCGCGAACGGCGGCAACAGTACCAGCGTCGCCGCGATGGCGACGGC
>CAZLYT010000437.1:0-1952 GCA_964563515.1 uncultured Candidatus Competibacteraceae bacterium
TGCACATCGAGGGGCCAGGCATGTTTGTCGAGCCCAAGGTCGCCCGCCACTTGAAGCATGGCGGCTTCTCCATCGGCGGACACTTCGACCCTGGCAAGGCGGCACCTCACACGCCAGCGCGCTTTCTGCAGCCGATGGACCTCGAGCTGCTCACCGTACTGGAACAACTACCGCGCGTTCAGCGCTCGGGATTCGAGCTGTCGAATGATCGGCAACCGGATCGACTGCTCAAGAGTCTGCTGGCCACCGGGCGATGTGGCCTGACCGGTGCCGGCGCCGTGAGACCGCTCAGGCTGGGAGCAGAACGCCCGATCCGGCTGGAATGGCAGGTCGATGAGTTCGCTTTTCAGCAGATCGTCGCGCAGACGACGCCCGCCTCCGAAGGGCTACTGCCACTACCCACGCTTTGGTACCTCGACCGCGGAGCCGGCGAGTGTGGAGAGATCCAGTCCCAGCTTCCCAACGACTTGGTCGACAAGCTGCTGAACATGCCGCCGGTTCCCCCGGACCAGGTCGAAGAGGTGCGCCACTCCCTGTCCGAGGCGTTTACGGGAGAGTCCATTCCCCCGCTGCGAGCTTTCGAGGTGGAGACAGCGCCACGGGTTCAACCCATCCCCTGTCTGTGCCTTGGCACCCAACAGGAAGCGGAAATGGGCGAGGCTCAGCACTTTGCCCGCCTGCGCTTCGACTATGGCGGCGTCGAGGTAGACCCCGATTCCCCAGACACGCATCTGATCGGCGGGCGCGCCGTGCGCATACAGCGCGACCGGAAAGCGGAAGCGGCGGCGCGGCAACTGCTCTGCAAGCTGGGCTTGGAGGAAAATGAATACGGCGACACTGAGACCGGCGCGACCCGGTTTGCGCCCCAACTCGTTGCAACACCCGCCGAGGCCGAAGCCTGGTTGGAGTTGCAGGCTGTCCACCTTCCGGCCCTGCGCGCCCAGGGCTGGCGGATCACCTATGACCGCTTCCGCTATCACCTGACCGAGCCCACGCAATGGCTTTGTGAGATCGATTCGCTGGAGCGCCACGACTGGTTCAGCGTCGGTCTGGGCGTGGAGGTGGACGGCAAACGCCTCGACCTGCTTCCCATCTTGCTGGATGCCCTGCGCCTGTTCCCCCGCGGCTCGCTAGAGCAGGGAGAGGTCTCGGTCAAGCAGCTGGTTGTCCCGTACCCCAACGAAGATGGCGAAACGCGCTTGCTGCGCTTGCCGATGGAGCGGCTGAAACCACTGCTGCACACCGTGCTGGAGCTCTACGAAGGCGCGGACCCGGGAGAGGTGGATCGGCTGCACTTCAGCCGCGTTCAGCTGGCACGCCTGAGCGCGCTGGAACCGATGGAGGGGTACGACCAGAGCGCGCCCCTGCAGTGGTTGGGCAACGATGACGCCCGGCAGTTGATCAAGCGCCTGCGCGACCTGGATGGCATTCCGGAGGCGAGTCCGCCGGCAGGACTCATGGCCGAGCTTCGCCCCTACCAGCAGCAAGGTTTGAGCTGGCTGCAGTTCCTACGCGAATACCGCTTGGCCGGAATCCTCGCCGACGACATGGGCCTCGGCAAGACGCTGCAGACGCTGGCGCATCTGCTGTTGGAAAAGGAGTCTGGCCGCGCCGACCGCCCGAGCCTGGTCGTTGCCCCCACCAGCCTCATGTTCAACTGGCGCAACGAGGTGCGGCGCTTTGCCCCACAGTTGAGGGTGTTGGTATTGCAGGGTCCCCAACGCAGGAATGATTTCCCAACCATCGCCGAACACGATTTGGTGATCACTACCTACCCACTGCTGGCGCGCGACCAGCACGCCCTATTGGCCCAGCGCTACCATCTGTTGATCCTCGACGAGGCGCAGATGATCAAGAACGCCAAGGCGCAGGCGAGCCACGTGGTGCGCAAGATTCAAGCCCGCCACCGCCTGTGCCTCACCGGCACGCCAATGGAGAACCATTTGGGCGAG
>CAZLYT010000438.1:0-34429 GCA_964563515.1 uncultured Candidatus Competibacteraceae bacterium
TAGGTTTTGCAAGAGCCTCAGCAGTAAGTCGGAAGTGTGAGCAATCAGCAATACCGAGGTGAGGAAATCACGCCGGCCATATTAGATCCGGGGCTGCAGCATGCGGGCTAGCTATCGTTGCCTATGGAACTTACCAAATTATTAAACGCAGCAGCCAGTTCGTGAAACCCGCCGAGGCGAGAAGCCACATGGCGACCTTCACCACCGCCGCCCGGCGGTTCTGTGAAACTTTCGGTGGTCGTTTCGCCGCCAGCGTCTGATATTCTTTCCGGACGTGAGTTCGAGCTACGGGGCGAGCGAAATGCCTAGCCGCAGCAGCACTGGGTCGTCGGAATATAACCTGGTACAGGAATAAAATCTGGTGCCAGGTTTATGGGGCTTAATGCATACCAACGACCAAACCGGTCATGAGTTTCGCTAAGAGCGGAACGCCTGGGTAGTAAACTGCGAGATATAAGGCGTAGCTGTTCCGCTTGAGTGAGCTCGTCCATTTTAGCCACGTACGTCTTCGCATGTCGTCCAGGCAAGAGTTCATGCTTGCAATTCTGCTCTGATTTGGACGATCCACCAGTCGCTGTGGTCGTTGAGGGAGATCTCAGCCGAACTGTTGCCGCTGTGGGCGGCGGGTGATCCAGCGAATCGCCTTCCTCTGCGGAGGGGCCGTTTCGCTTCATGGCCAAGTGCCCTGCAGAGAAAGTGGAAGCCGCAGCTAGCGTCGGCACATGCTCCTGGGCACGGTAGATGCTTCCTGTTGCCCTAGCAGGTTTTTAGTCGGTCGAGTGCCGGAGTCACCCCCCAAATGAATGACGAAGTCTCCCACCCGAAGCACCACCAGCGCGCACTACCACGACGTATGCCGTGTCGTCCGAGCACTGCTGTCATGTTGCTCTTGCTTACTTTGTCACTGTTGTTCGCGCCGCTCTTTGTGTTGATCGTGCCCGCCCTGCTATGGCGTGCGGTGGAAGAGTGGGAGGCGCTCAGACGGAAGTATCACTGGGCGCGTCCTCCGCCGCGCCACCCCGGTGTGTCATAAACGCGACCGTTCGGGCGCGTGGCCTGCCGAAAGCCTCCTCCACAGGTTCGGTACTCAATAGCAGGCTAAGCCATCCAGCATCTCGATGACCGGCAGTTGGGACCAGCCGTCCACGGTGTTCGCCATGAGATTCGGACCCTAAGTTCACGCAACCGCGTCATGCAATTCGTCCACGCCCCATCATCAGACCGGCTCAGTGGGCAGTTCTGTGCGCGCCCGGTATGCTTTGCACCGACGCGGAGCTTCCGCGAGGCAGATCGCGGAGTGCGGAATTGTGGATGCGTCAGCACGGCTATGCCGACAGGTGAATTGAACGAAACACGTCCCCAAGGAGGCGATATGCGCAAGCAAATTATCGGTGAAGGCCATCCCACGGACAGGCCGGCGGAGCCAAGCGAGCTGAACATTGCTGCCATAGCGAGGGCTCTGGTCAGCTCCGAGGCCGCGCAGCATCCCATCGAGAATGCCTTCGATTCACGGCGCGGGCCCGGCGGGAGCAGGTGGGTTGCCGCCGAGCCCGGTGAGCAGACGCTGATCCTTGCGTTCGATATCCCCCAGGCCATTCGCCAGATAAGCCTGGAGGTCGAGGAGGACGAAGTGTCTCGTACCCAAGAGCTCCTGTTGGCGGTTTCCCACGACGGCGGGCGAACCTACCGTGAGCTAGTCCGCCAAGAGTTCAACTTCAGCCCGCCGGGGACCACCTTCGAGCGCGAAAACTGGTCGGTAATGACCGAACAAGTGACGCATCTGCGGCTATGGATGAACCCGGATAAGGGGGGGAGGTCCTGCCGGACGACGCTGACTTCGCTGACGCTGCAGTGACCCAGGGCGGGCGCGTCCCTTGGCTCCGGCCCCGAGGAGGCCCGATGTGCCGATGTAGTAGTCGGTCGCGGCGGCGGTAGAAACGCTTGCGGTGACGATTGCGCTCTCCGTCACGTCCCGCTCATCGAGCCGGAGACCGCGGACGAGGAGCCGGGCTCGCACCACCAGAGCTCTCACCAGCAGTTTCTTCCATTGCGCGCTAGCCCCCAGCATTGTGCAAGTGCAACAATAGATCGGGCCGCACCTCGGATGCCCAATATTACCGAGGGCGGCAGCTAACTCTTCCGCCGGCGCATTTTGTAGGTACTCGCGGTGAACGACGATTCGGAGAGTCCTGAGGCGCTCGCCCAGGACCGGCTGTTTCATGCCACCTTGGCGCGGATGACAGGCGGTTTGTCGCCGGCGGCCCTGACGCTGGCTTTCACTGACTGGTACGTGCATTTGGCTGGCCCCCGGCAAGCAGGCCGAGCTGGTGCGAAAGGCGGTGCGCAAATGGGCACGCTACAGTCTGTACGCCGCCCAGGCGTCGCGCCCCGAGCCACCCGAGCCATGCATCACGCCGCTGCCGCAGGACCGTCGCTTCCGCGCCGAGGGCTGGCGGAGCTGGCCCTTCAATCTGATCTATCAGGCTTTCCTTCTGCAGCAGCAGTGGTGGCACAACGCCACCACCGGTGTGCATGGGGTCGAGCGTCATCACGAGCAGGCGGTGTCGTTCACCGTTCGGCAGTTGCTCGACATGTTCTCACCGACCAACTACGTGCTCACCAACCCGGAAGTGCTGGAGGTCACCCTGCGCCAGGGCGGTGCCAACCTGGCTCAGGGAGCGCGCAACTGGTTCGAGGACTGGGAGCGGCGGCTCGCGGGACGGCGCCAGTTCGGCACCGAGAACTACGTGCCCGGGGAGCAGGTGGCGGTCACGCCGGGCAAGGTGGTCTATCGCAACCGGCTGATCGAGCTGATCCAGTACTCGCCGAGCACTGACACGGTGTGGCGCGAGCCGGTCTTGGTGGTACCGGCCTGGATCATGAAGTACTACATCCTCGACCTGAGTCCCGAGAACTCACTGATTCGCTACCTGGTGGAGCGCGGTCACACCGTTTTCGCTGTTTCCTGGCGCAATCCGGGTGATTCCGAACGCGACCTGGACATGGAGGACTATCGCCATCTCGGCATAGTCGACGCGCTAAAGGTGATCGGCGCGGTCTGCCCGGACGCACCGGTGCACGCAGTGGGCTACTGCCTCGGTGGCACGCTGCTCATGATCGCTGCCGCCAAGCTCGCCCGTGACGGCGATGGGCGCTTGGCGTCCATCTCGCTGTTCGCCTCCCAAACCGACTTCACTGAGGCCGGAGAGCTCACGCTGTTCATCGACGCGGCGCAGCTGGCCTACCTGGAAGACATGATGTGGGAGAAGGGCTACCTCGACACTCGGCAGATGGCAGGCGCCTTCCAGCTGCTGCGCTCCCAGGATCTGATTTGGTCGACCCTGGTGCGGGATTATCTCCTCGGCGAACGGCAGCCAATGACGGATTTGATGGCTTGGAATGCCGACAGCACCCGGATGCCGTTCACGATGCACGCTCAATATTTGCGGCGGCTGTTCCTGCAGAACCAGCTCGCGGAAGGCCACTACGAGATCGAGGGACGACCCATCGTGCTCGGTGATATCCGAGCCCCGATCTTCGCCCTGGGTACCGAGGGCGACCATGTGGCGCCGTGGCGATCGGTCTACAAGGTTCATCTGCAGAGCAACGCTTCAGAGCTCACCTTCCTGCTCACCAGCGGCGGCCACAACGCCGGTATCGTCAGCCCACCTGGCCACCCGCGTCGGCACTATCGCCTCAGTACCCGCCGGGAGGGTGAGCGCTACGTCGATCCCGATACTTGGTTCGCCACTGCGGAGGTGATCGAAGGATCCTGGTGGCCGGCATGGGAGAACTGGCTCGCCGAGCACTCCAGCGAGCGCGTCGCGCCGCCTCCCATGGGTTCTCCCGAGCGCGGCTATTATTCCTTTGCCGATGCGCCAGGGAGCTACGTGCTGCAGGACTGACCCGAACCGGGAGCAAATCATTGGAGTTTCTTGAAAGCATTCCTTTCGATCAACTGGAGCTCGGCCAGCAGGCCAGCATGCGTCGACAGCTGACGCTGCAGGATCTCGAGCTGCACGCGGTGGCGACCGGCGGCGCAATCCCGGAGCGCCCGGCACCGGACGGGAAGGCCGGTGCGCGCTATCGGGCTGATGAGTCGTGGTTGGCGGGAATGCTGTCGGCGCTAGTGACCACCCAGCTTCCGGGACCTAGTTCCCGAGTGCTTTCGCAAGCCCTGGAGTTCCCGCGCAGCGTGGATGTGGGCGAGGATGTCACACTGACGGTGACCGTTGCGAGTAAGGATCCCGGCACTGGTGAGGTTTCTCTGCGCTGTGAGGGTGGTAACCAGCATGGTGAGGTAGTGCTGCGCGGCGACCTCCGGGTGCGCGCGCCCACGGAGCGAATGCGCCGGCCGCGGGCGGCGGTGCCCGAGGTCAGGCTGTCTCAGCACACCGACCTGCAACGCCTCATGGAGGCGGCCTCACGCAATCGCGCGTTGACAACAGCCGTGGTGCACCCGGTGGACCAGGCCTCCCTGGGAGGGGCCATCGCAGCGGCCGAGGCGGGCCTGATCATCCCTGTCCTGGTGGGGCCCGAGGCCCGAATTCGCAGCACCGCGGCGAGCCAAGGCCTGGACCTGGACGGCTACCGCATCGTCGGCACCGAGCATAGCCATGCTGCGGCAGAGGCCGCTGTCGAGCTGGCACGCAGCGGCCAGGTAGGCGCGATCATGAAGGGCAGCCTGCACACCGACGAGCTGATGGCGGCCGCCTTGGACAAGGCGCGGGGCGTGCGCACCGATCGTTGGGTGAGTCATGTGTTTGCGTTCGACGTGCCGGCCTACCCGCGGCCCCTGTTCATTACCGATGCCGCCATCAACATCTATCCGGATCTCGATGCCAAGCGCGACATCGTCCAGAACGCCATCGAGCTGGCCCATGCGCTCGGAATCGAGCGACCCAAGGTCGCCATTCTGTCCGCCGTGGAGACGGTAACGCACAAGATCCAGTCCACGCTGGATGCGGCGGCGCTTTGCAAGATGGCGGATCGCGGTCAAATCACCGGCGCCATCCTGGATGGGCCGTTGGCTTTTGACAATGCAATCTCCGCGGCCGCGGCCCAGAGCAAGGGCATCGTGTCTGCGGTGGCGGGGGAGGCCGATATTCTGGTGGTGCCCGACCTGGAGTCGGGCAACATGCTGGCCAAGCAGCTCGAGTATCTTGCCGGCGCCGAGGGTGCTGGCATCGTCTTGGGCACTCGGGTTCCGATCATGCTCACCAGCCGCGCCGACGATACCGTCTCCCGCATGGCATCCTGCGCCCTGGCGGTGATGCTGAGTCAGTATCGGCACCAATTGCTGAAACAGCAGCGGCCCGCAACGGGCTAGCCGGTAACTTCAGCATAGTCCCGGCGAAATGTTTGCGTCTAGCCGTCACTAGAGGTCTCGAAGGCCACGGTGTGGGTGGCGGCGATGCGCACGCCTACCGACTCACCCAGCGGGAAGTCCAGGTGGCTGGGGAACAGCGACAGTAGCTCCACGCCATTGTCGAAGCGCAGCGAGTAAAGCGTCTCGGCTCCCTTGAAGGCCTTTTTGATGACTTGCCCACGCAGTGAGGCACTGTCGTCGGGAACAATGTCATCGGGACGTAGCAGCAGCTCGATGTCGGTACCCGGGGGCCATAGGAAGGCGCGGTCGGCATGAATGACGCCGAGCGGCGTCTCCAGGGTGTCGGGGGTACGCAGGGTGGCTCGCACGAAGCGTCCCTGGCCGATAAAATCTGCCACGAACCGATCCGCTGGATCGTGATAGAGATTATAGGGCGTGTCCCACTGCCGCAGCCGGCCAGCGCGCATCACGCCCACGCTCTCACCCATGGCAAATGCCTCGTTTTGGTCGTGGGTGACCATGACCGCCGTCATGCCTTGAGACTTGAGGATATCGTGCACTTCGTGGCTCAAGCGTTCACGCAGGTCCACGTCGAGGCTGGAAAAGGGCTCGTCCAGCAGCACCAGCTCGGGCTGCGCCGCCAGGGCTCTTGCCAACGCGACGCGCTGTTGCTGGCCGCCGGAGAGCTGGTGCGGATAGCGCTCTGGTGAGCCTTCAAGCCCTACTAGCTCCAGCATCTCCTGGCCCCGGCGCAGCCGGTTGCGGCGGCTGCGATCGGTGAGTCCGAACACCACATTCTCGATGATGCTGAGGTGCGGAAACAGGGCGTAGTCCTGAAACACCATACCGATACGTCGGCGCTCGGGGGGCAAGGTGAAGCCGGGCCGGGACACCGTCTCCCCGCGCAAGCGGATCTGTCCCGAGCTCAGTGGCTGGAAACCGGCGATGGCTCTCAGCACCGTGGTCTTGCCGCAGCCACTGGGTCCGAGCAGGCACACCACGCTGCCACGGCGCACCCGCAATGAGAGCTCGCTGACGACCGGCTGTCCGCCGTAACCGCAGACGATCTCATCGAGCTCGAGCATTACGCCCTCGTTCACTGGAGGCTGTTGACCTGCATGCTGCATGAGGACGCCGCGAGGTTGATGGGGAATCTCGAAGACCGATAAGACCGATAAACACCCGCGAACGCATCCGCCGGCGCCGCCGGCCACATACTATCCCGACCTGCATGGGCCCTCGAAATCCGAACGCGTTTCTGTGGTAGTGAGCGCTCCGGCGCCCGCAGCGGCAAGTCACCGTTTCCATGCACCATTTTCGCGCGTCCAAGTGCAGCCATGCCCTACGATGGCCCAAGATCCAGGGCCAGGAGGACGTCTTGACGGCTCGTCAGCCGTGGTATGCCGCTTGCTCCGGGGGACCAGCGGCAGCGGTTATGCCGCGTCGCGCCATTCACCCAAACCCACGGCCAAACCGTTGGATTATCAACGCGCGTGTATCTTCGAGCTCAATTTGCCCTACCGGCGACGGCTGCGGGTCGAGCGCTCCGTGTATACCGGCGGAGCCGGCCCACGCTTGGCGGTTGCCGCCGGGGTGCACGGCGACGAGCTGGAGGGATTGGCGGTATGTCACCGCCTGGGACGTTGGATCGAGGACGCCGAACGGAGTCAGCCCGGCACGCTGCGAGGATGCCTCGAGCTGTATCCGGCACTCAATCCGCTGGCGATCGATGCTCAAAGTCGGCAAGTACCGCTATACGATGCCGATCTCAATCGCAGTTTCCCCGGGCATACCGGCGGCCACCTCCCGCAGCGACTGGCTGCCGCCGTCCACAACGCGTTGCGAGGCTGTGACCTGGTGGTCGCCCTGCATGCCAGTAACCCGTACCTACGCGAGCATCCCCAGGTGCGTCTGCACCCCCATCACGCCGTGGCGCTGCGTCCCCTGGCCGAAGCCACTGGGCTCGAGGTCATCTGGGCACGCGCGGCGCCACCGGTAGGTGAGGGCAGCTTGGCGTACAGCTGCAATGGCGCCGGCACCCCGAGCCTCACATTGGTGGCAGGTAGCGGCATGCGTTGCGGTGGTGAAACCACCGCGGCTCTGGTGCAGGCGGTACTGCGCCTGGCTGGGCGGCTAGGCGTGGTGGCAGCCTCGGCGGTTCCAACTGCGCAGGAGCCGGCAGCGCCGCTGGGAGATCGGGTTGGCGTCCTCGATGCCCCCAGCGCGGGCCTATTCTTGGCCAACGTTGCCCCCGGACCGATTGCCGACGATGCGCTCATCGGCACGGTAGTCAGCCCCTATTCCGGTGAGGTGCTGGCTGAGGTGCGGGCGCCAGGGCCAGGGTTTCTGTTCAGCCTGCGGGAGTACCCGCTGGTCTACCAGGGCTCCTTGGTGGCCCGAATCGCGCTCCAAGGCTCCCCATGAGCGACCGCACCTTGTTGGCGGCGCAGTCTCCGCTGGGCGAGCCGCGGCATATCCCTTATCACGACCTGGGCCCCCAGGGCGAGGAGCCGAGGGTGGCCATGGTGGCCGGTCTCCACGGCAACGAGGTAAACGGCGTCTTCGTGTTGGCGCGATTGGCAGACTTTCTCACCAGGTTGGAGTCGGAGCGGGATGGTCGTCGCTACCTGAGTCGGCGGGTGGTGATCGTTCCTGCCGCCAATGTGTTGGGCTTGATCGCCCGCACCCGCAACTGGCCCTTCGACCAGGTGGACGTCAATCGTTTGTTTCCCGGCGACGCCCGCGGCGATCTGCCCGAGCGCATCGCCGCCGCCATCGTCGCGCTCACTCGGCGCGCCTACTACCGGGTCGACCTGCACAGCTCCAACCTGGACATCGAAGAGCTGCCGCAGATTCGCCTCTACGACCCCAGCGATGACGAGCGCGCCAGCGCGTGTCTGTTCGGACTCCCGGCGGTGATCGAACGGCCGGTGGACGAGGCGGTTCGCACCACGCTAGGTCACGCTTGGCGAGGCAGCGGGGGCGAGAGCTTCGTGATCCAAGCGGGATTGGCAGGCGGTCTCCAGCCGCACCATTGCCAGAGAGTGTTCCACGCGTTGGTGGCGTTCCTGGTGCGATGCGGTGCGCTGCAGGGGGTGGAGCTGGCCGACGAGACCGACCTGCACTACTTCGGGCTCAATCAGAGCTTCGCCTTGGCATCCGAGCATCCCGGGTTCTTTGTCTCCCAACGACGGGTCGGCCAATGGGTGCGGTCCGGGGATATTCTGGGCGACGTCTACGACGGTTTCAGTGGTGAGAGGAAGGTCAGGCTGCGGGCGCCGGTGCCCGGCCTGCTGAGTGCCCTGCGTTGTCAGCCGTTGGTCTGTGAGGGGGATCTGGTAGCCCGCTTGCAGTCGCCCAACCAGCTCGGTGACGAGCGGGGCGATACCCTGGCGGGGCTCGGGCAATAGGAGATTGCGCCCCGCCTCCGACAGCGCGCCGTCGCGCGGCAAACGAGAAGCAGATCGTGGAGCCTCTCCCGGCGCGATACTGAAGACTTGCAAGAAGGCATCGTGCCTGGAGACGCTACGGTGGCCGGTCCAGCAGGAACTCCAGCAGCGCCTTTTGCGCGTGCAGTCTGTTCTCGGCTTCGTCCCAGACCACGCTCTGCGGACCATCGATGACATCGGCGCTGACTTCCTCGCCCCGATGCGCCGGCAGGCAATGCATGAACAGAGCCTCCGGTTTGGCCCGCGCCATGACCGTCGCGTTCACCTGAAAGCCGGCGAAGTCCTTGAGACGCTGCCGCTGCTCGTCCTCCTGACCCATGCTGGCCCAGACGTCGGTCACTACCAGATCGGCGCCATCGGCGGCATCCGTCGGAGATGCCCCCTGGGTGACATAGTCTCCCGCCAGCCGCAGCGCCTCGGCGTCGGGGCCATACGCCTCCGGGGCGGCAATCCTGAGATGGAAACGGAATTGTCGAGCCGCTTCGATCCAGGAGTTGCACATGTTGTTACCGTCGCCGATCCAGGCGACGGTGCGCCCTTCGATCTGCTTGCGGTGCTCGACGAAGGTCTGGATGTCCGCCAACAACTGACAGGGGTGCACGTAATCGCTGAGCCCGTTGATCACTGGCACCGACGAGTATTCGGCAAAACGTGACACCGTATCGTGGCGGAAACAGCGGATCATCACGCAGTCCACCATGCGTGAGATGACCCGCGCCATGTCCTCGATGGGCTCGCCGCGGCCGAGCTGGGTATCGCGCGGACTGAGGAACATGGCGTGGCCACCGAGCTGGGCCATGCCGGCCTCGAAGGAAACGCGGGTACGGGTCGAGGATTTCTCGAATACCATTGCCAGCACGCGCCCACGCAGGGAGGCGTGGGTGAGGCCTCGATAGTGAGCCGCTTTCAGCTCGATTGCCCGCCCGATCAAGCGATCGAGCTCGGCGGGTTCCAGATCCAGCAGACTCAGGAAGTGGCGCGGTTTCATCCCTCGCTTTCTCCGAAGCCGCCCCGGGGACTCCGGGGGGGCAGGGCTGTCAGGTTGCCGCCGCAAGGGAAGCCAGGTAGGAGCCAACGAGGTTCCCCACGGCGGTGATCAGATGCTCGGCTTCCTCGTCGCTGATCACCAGCGGAGGCAGCAGACGCACGACGTTGCCCGCTGTCACGTTGATCAACAGCCCGCCATCGAGGGCGCGGGAAACCAGGTCAGAGCAGGGGCGATCGAGCTCGATACCGATCATCAGGCCGCGACCGCGAATCTCCACCACCCCCTCGGCGCTCGCCAGCCGCTTCTGTAAGCCGGTGCGGATGCGATCGCCGAGCTCGGCGGCGCGCTGGGCAAGGGCGTCGGCCTCACAGACCCGGATCACCGCGGTGGCCGCCGCGCAGGCCAGGAGATTGCCCCCAAAAGTCGAGCCGTGATTGCCCGGTTCGAATACTCGGGCTGCCTCTCCGCGAGCCAGGCAGGCGCCGATGGGGACGCCGTTTCCCAAGCCCTTGGCCAGAGTCACCACGTCTGGCAGTACCGCTTCGTGCTGATAAGCGAACCACTCGCCGCTGCGACACATTCCCGACTGCACCTCATCCACCATCAGCAGCCAGCCGCGGTTGTCGCAGAGCCTCCGAGTGGCAGCCAGATAGCCGGGCGGTGGCACTCGAATGCCGCCCTCTCCCTGAATCGACTCCAGCAGCACTGCCACCACGCCCGGCGTATTCTCGGCCACCCGTTCGATGGGGCCGATCTCGCCGTAGGGCACTCGCACAAAGCCCGGCACCAGCGGCTCGAAGCCGGCCTGGACCCGGCGGTTGCCGGTGGCGGTGAGCGTAGCCATCGTCCGTCCGTGAAATGCGCCCTCGGTCACTACGATCAAGGGCTGGCCGACGCTGCGGCGGTGGCCCCAAAGTCGAGCCAGCTTGATGGCGGCCTCGTTTGCTTCCGCGCCGGAATTGCAGAAGAACGCCGACTCCATGCCCGCCAGGGCACACAGCCGATCCGCCAGCCGCTCTTGCGCCGGTATCCGATACAGGTTCGAGGTATGCACGAGGCGGCCCGCCTGCTCTTCAATGGCACGGGTGACCGCTGGGTGGCAATGCCCCAGGCCGCAGACCGCGATCCCACTCAGCGCGTCAAAGTAGCGACGACCCTCGGTGGACCACAGCCAGGCACCCTCGCCACGCTCGAAAGCGATTGGCAGGCGGGCATAGGTCGGCATCACTCGCTCAGCCATGAGGTCTCCACGCGGCCTCGCGCACCAGGACGGTGGCAGCAGGAAACGGCGAACCTTAGCGGCGAGCAGGTTGTTTGGCAACAGCCTGCTCGCGCCGCGGCAACGCTGCGCGCGACGCGAGCAGATGAGAAAGCGACGTCAGCCGGCGAACTGGTTGCCGACGAATTCCCAGTTCACCAGGTTCCACCACGACTTCACGTAGTTCGGCCGGGCATTGCGATAATCGATGTAGTAGGCATGCTCCCAGATGTCACAGGTCAGCAGGGGTTGCTTGCCATCGGTAAGCGGGTTGCCGGCATTGCTGGTATTGACGACTTCGACGCCGCCACCGCTCTTGACCAGCCAGGTCCAGCCGGAGCCGAAGTTGTTGGCGGCGGAGGTGGAGAATTTGTCCTGAAACTCGGAGAAGCTGCCGAACGCGGTATTGATCGCCTCCGCCAGCCCACCTTGGGGCTCGCCGCCCGCGTCCGGTGCCATGCAGTTCCAGTAGAAAGTGTGATTCCACACCTGGGCGGCATTGTTGAAGACGCCGCCGGCTGGCGCCTTGCGGATGATGTCCTCCAGGCCGAGCGACTCGAATTCGGTGCCGGGAACTAGATCGTTCAGCTTGTTGACGTAGGTCTGATGGTGCTTGCCGTAGTGGAAGTCCAGCGTTTCTGCGGAGATGTGCGGCTCGAGCGCGTTGCGAGCGTAGGGTAGGGGCGGCAGTTCGAAAGCCATGGCGATACTCCTTCTTGCGGTGGGGAGTCACGGTATGATGGCGGCCCGCCACATTGGACGATGGCCGATGTGGCAGTCTAACGGGGCCGGGGCGAGAAAGTTCCTCAGCGTTGCTTGGCCCCATTCCCAGTTTTCCACGAGCGCACAAACAAGCAGCACTGGGTAACGGGTAGTGGGCAGCTCTGCACGGAGCCAGAGACCTGGCCAAAGTCTAGTTGCCGTCCACACGGTGGCGCAATGGTGGCCCGATGACACCGAAGGGTGGTCGGTGGGTGGCGGGCCGTTGTTCGGGAGTCTTGCATGTGCGGAATCTGTGGCGAGCTGCGCTTCGACGCTCGCGAACCCGATCTTGCTGGCCTCTCCAGGATGCTGGGGACGCTGGTTCGCCGGGGTCCAGATCACCAAGGCGCTTATGGCGACGGGCCGCTGCTGTTCGGCCACCGCCGTCTCGCCATCATCGACCTTTCGGAACGCTCCAACCAGCCCATGGTCGATCACGAGTTGGGGCTCGCCCTGGTCTTCAATGGCGTGATCTACAATTACCCGGATCTGCGCCGGGAGCTGATGGACCTCGGCTACCACTTCTACTCCGAAGGCGATACCGAGACCATCATCAAGGCCTTTGCCGCCTGGGGTGTAGACGGCGTTGGCAGACTCCATGGTATGTTTGCTTTCGCCCTATGGGACATGCGTCGGCGGCGACTGTTCCTCGCCCGTGACCGCATTGGCATCAAACCCCTGTACTACACCATCGAGCCTGGCCGCCTGCGCTTCGCCTCCAACACCCAGGCGCTGCTGGCGGGGGGGGATATCGACACCGCCATCGATCCGGTGGCGCTGCATCACCACCTGACCCTGCACGCGGTGGTGCCGGCGCCGCGTACCTTGCTGCACGGAATCCGTAAGCTGGAGCCTGCAACCACGTTGTCGGTGGACACCAGCGGTCGGCGAGACGTGCACCAGTACTGGTTCCTCAGTGCTCGACGGCCGGAGACGCCGCTGGAGCCGGAGGAGTGGGAGGAGGCCTGTCACCAGGCGCTGGTCGCGGCGGTGCGTCGTCGCAACAACATCGCCGACGTGCCCGTGGGCGTGCTGCTTTCCGGGGGGCTGGATTCGAGCCTGCTGGTGGCCCTGTTGGCAGAAACCGGTGCCAACCACATCAAGACCTTTTCCGTGGGCTTTGAGGATCAGCCCGAGGAGCGGGGTAGCGAGTTCGAGTTCTCGGACCTGGTGGTGGAGCGTTATGGCACCGATCACCACCAGTACCGTGTCCCCAACTCGGAGGTGTTGGGGCGACTGCCTGAAGCCGTACGCTGCATGGCGGAGCCAATGGTAGGTCAGGACGCGGTGGCGTTTTATCTGCTGTCGGAGCAGGTTTCTCGCGAGGTCAAGGTGGTGCAGTCAGGGCAGGGGGCAGACGAAGTGTTCGCGGGCTATTTCTGGTTCCCCCTCATGGACCGGGCCGAAGGTGGCGATCTGGAGCGCTTCGCGCGCCATTACTTCGACCGCAGTCACGAGGAATTTCTGGAGGCGGTAGCGCCGCGGTTGCGCTGCGCGGACTTCACTTCGGAGCGGATCGCGGCCCTGCTCGCCCAACCGGGGGCGGATGAGTTTCTGGACCGGGTGCTGCGCATTGACGTGACCTCCCTCATTGTCGACGATCCAGTCAAGCGGGTGGACAATATGACCATGGCCTGGGGCCTCGAAGCCCGGGTGCCATTCCTGGATCACGAGCTGGTGGAGCTGGCGATGCAGATGCCGCCGGCGCTGAAGCTCGCCGATGGCGGCAAGGGAATCTTGAAGCGGGTAGCCCGGGGGCGTATTCCAGACGCCATCATCGACCGTCCCAAGGGCTATTTCCCGGTGCCGGCGCTAAAGTTCGTGCGCGGCGATTTCCTGGACTTCATGACCGATGTACTCGAGAGCCGGGCTTGCCGGGAACGGGGGCTGCTGGCGCGAGAGCATGTGCAGCAGCTGTTGGCGGACCCGGAGCGCCACATGACCCCGCTCAATGGCAGCAAGCTTTGGCACGCGGCGCTGCTGGAGCTGTGGCTGCAGCTCAATGTGGATCAGCCCGCTCAAGCAATTACCGTATAAGCGTCGCCGTTTATGCGGCCTCTCCGAATCGCTAGACTGCACGCAATGGCGGGAGCCGACGGCACGTCCGCCACCGAGCAGCCATCAGGAGCCGAATATGGACGTATTGGAGCGAATCCGTGACCAGGTGGAGTCCCACCCGGTCATCATCTACATGAAAGGCACGCCGCAGTTTCCCATGTGCGGGTTTTCGTCACGGGCCGCCGAGGCGCTGAAGACTACCGGGGTCGAGTTTGCATACGTGAACGTGTTGCAGGACCCGGAGGTCTTCGAAAATCTTCCGCACTTCGCGGACTGGCCGACCTTTCCGCAACTCTACATCGGCGGTGAGCTGGTGGGCGGTTGCGATATCACCTTGGAGCTGTATCAAACCGGCGAGCTCAAGCCCATGATGGAGTCGGCGGCGGCCCGCGCCAAGCCAGCCGGCGCGCAGGATTCGCCTGCCGGCTGAGCGCCCGCTAAGGTGTGTCCCTGGGAGGCCAGCCGCCCAGGGACCGCCACTGATTGACGATACGGCAGAATAGCTCCGCGGTGCATTCGGCGTCGTAGATCGCCGAATGCGCGTCGTCTCGCCTCCACTGCAACCCAGCCGCCTGCACCGCCCGCGCTAGTACGGTTTGGCCGAAGGCCAGTCCCGCGAGGGTGGCGGTGTCGAAGCAGCTGAAGGGGTGAAAGGGGTTGCGCTTGATCTGGTTGCGACCCACCGCCGCATTGAGAAACGCGAGGTCGAATGCCGCGTTGTGGCCCACCAGCACGGCGCGATTGCAGCCGCGGTCACGAAGCTCACGGCGGACCTCCCGAAACACCGCCGTCAGCGCCTCGCGCTCCGGGAGGGCCAGGCGAAACGGGTGGTAGGGGTCGATCTTGGTGATGTCCAAGGAAGCCTGGGCGATGTTCAATCCCGGATAAGGCTCCACGTGGTGCGCCAAGGTCTGGGTCGGACGCAGCCAGCCCTCCTCATCCATTTCCAGCAGTACCGCCGCTATCTCGAGCATGGCGTCACCGGCGGGATCGAAGCCACCCGTTTCGATGTCGACCACAACCGGCAGAAAGCCGCGGAAGCGAGCCGCCATGGGGCTGGTAACCTCGCTCATGGCGAGCCCGTACTCCGGAAAACCCCTGCGGCCGCTGGCGCCAAGCTCCCACGCGCGGCCATCACGCCGAGAGCACCTCCGCTACCCGCCAGGGCAACGTCTCGCCGGCGCCCAGGGGCACCAACTCGCCGTCGGCGAAGGGTAATGTCGCCGGCACCCGGCCGCTCTCCCGACGCAGCTCCAGGCTCCCACTGTTGAGGGGGAGGCCGTAGAACTCGGCGCCAAAGCGGCTGGCGAAATCCTCCAGCCGATCGAGGGCGTCGGCCTCCTCAAAGGCCATGGCGTATAGCTCGAGGGCGCTCCAAGCGCTGAAGATACCAGCGCAGCCGCAATCCGCCTCCTTGACGCCGCGCAGGTGGGGAGCACTGTCGGTACCGAGAAAGAACTTGGGCGAGCCGCTGGCCACCGCCTGCAACAGGGCGCTTCGGTGCGTGGCCCGTTTGAGCACGGGCAGACAATAGAAGTGCGGACGCAAGCCGCCCCGAAACAGGGCGTTGCGATCGTACAGCAAGTGGTGGGCGGTGACGGTGGCGGCGACGCGTGGGCCAGCCGACTCCACGAAGCGCACCGCGTCCGCGGTGGTGATGTGCTCGAACACCACCTTCAAGCCCTGGACTCGCGCCAGCAACGGCTCCAGCACCCGCTCGATGAATACGGCCTCGCGGTCGAACACGTCAATCTCAGGGTCGGTGACCTCGCCGTGCACCAGGAGTGGCAACCCGTGCTCGGCCATGGCTTCAAGGGTGTCGTAGGTGCTCTCCAAGCGGGTGACGCCGGCCGACGAGTTGGTGGTAGCGCCGGCGGGATAGAGCTTGACCGCGTGCACCAGGCCGCTCTCCTTGGCCCGAATGATCTCCGCTGGCGGTGTCGTGTCGGTCAGGTACAGCGTCATCAGGGGCTCAAAGCCGTGGCCAGCAGGCAGCGTGGCCAGTATTCGGTCGCGATAGCTGCGCGCCTGGTCCGTGCTTGTCACCGGCGGGACCAGGTTCGGCATGACAATGGCGCGGCGGAACTGCCGTGCCGTGGCCGCGACCGTGGTCTTTAGAGCCTGGCCGTCACGCAGGTGCACATGCCAGTCGTCGGGCCGGCGGATGGTCAACTGCATCGAAGAGTCCTGCGAGATCGAAAGATGGTCACCGCCGCGCCTGCGCGCGCCTTGACCCGGGGTAAGGAGGCTTCGATCATAGCACGCCTCGCAACGGCGACTGGCTCACCCGCGCCGGCAGCGGGTGTCCGCCGACAAACGCCGACCCGTGGGTCGGGTGCAATCCTGCCGTCAACCTGCCTCGAGGTGCAGATGTCGGAGGTCAAGAAGGTAGTGTTGGCCTACTCCGGTGGGCTCGATACGTCGGTGATCCTCAAGTGGCTGCAGGAGAACTACCGCTGCGAAGTGGTGACTTTCACCGCAGACCTGGGACAGGGCGAGGAGCTGGAGCCCGCAAGGGCCAAGGCCAAGACCCTGGGGGTGCGCGAAATTCATGTGGACGACCTGCGGGAGGAGTTCGCCCGTGATTTCGTGTTTCCCATGTTCCGCTGCAATGCCTTGTATGAAGGCGAGTATCTGCTGGGCACTTCGATTGCGCGGCCCTTGATCGCCAAACGCTTGGTGGAGATCGCCTCGGAGACCGGCGCCGACGCCATCTCCCATGGCGCCACCGGCAAAGGCAACGACCAGGTGCGGTTCGAGCTCGGCGCTTATGCGCTGAAACCGGGCATCCGCGTTATTGCGCCATGGCGCGAATGGGACCTGAATTCCCGCGAGCGGCTGCTTGCCTACGCCGAGACTCACGGCATCCCAGTGGAGCGCAAGCACGGCGGCTCGCCCTATTCCATGGACGCCAACCTGCTGCACATCTCCTACGAAGGTGGCCGCCTGGAAGATCCCTGGGCCGAGCCCGAGGTGTCCATGTGGCTGTGGACGGTGCCCCCGGAGCGGGCGCCGGACGCGGCGCATTACCTCGAGCTCAGCTTCCGGCGGGGCGATCCCGTGGCATTGGACGGTGATCCCATGTCTCCTGCGACCTTGCTCGCCACCCTCAATCGAGTGGCCGGAGCCCACGGCATTGGGCGCTCCGACATCGTGGAGAATCGCTACGTTGGCATGAAGTCGCGTGGCTGCTACGAAACCCCGGGCGGGACCCTGCTGTTGCGAGCACACCGAGCCATCGAGTCCATTACCCTGGATCGCGAGGTGGCCCATCTCAAGGATGAGCTGATGCCCCGCTATGCCAGCCTGGTCTACAACGGCTACTGGTGGAGCCCGGAGCGTCAGGCATTGCAGGCACTGATCGACGCCACCCAGACGGTGGTGAACGGCGACGTTCGGCTGAAGTTATACAAGGGCTCGGTGAGCGTCGTGGGGCGGCGCTCCGATGACTCACTCTTCGACGCCGGCATAGCCACCTTTGAAGACGACGCCGGCGCCTACAACCAAGCCGATGCCAGCGGCTTTATCCGTCTCAACGCGCTGCGTATGCGTATCGCTGCCAGCCGCGGCCGGGTGCCCGGTTGAGGCGCAGGGTAGCTCGATGCCGCTACCGCCGGCGCAGCGAGCAGTTGCAGATCGCCGACTGCTCTACATCGCAGATGCCATGTGCTCCTGGTGCTGGGGATTCGCCCCTTCCATGGATACACTGCTGGCGGCCGATCCCACTGTGGCCCTGGAGGTGATTCCGGGTGGCCTCCGCCCCGGGGCCGCTGCCCAGCGCATGGGGGACGGCCTCGCGCGCTACCTGTCCCGAGCATGGGCAGAGGTGGCACGCCGCAGCGGCCAGCCTTTCGATCAACGCTGGCTGCAACGGGACAGCTTTGTCTATGACACCGATCCGCCAGCTCGCGCTCAGTTGGCGTATTCGGCCCTCGGAGCCGGCGATCAGTACCGATTCCTACGAGCGCTGCAAAGCGCCTTCTACGCCGATGGTCGAGATATCACTCGGAGCGACGTGCTGGCCGAGGTCGCGGAGGAGGTGGGAGTGCCCGGAGCGGCTTTCGTCGCCGAGCTGCAGCGCCCCGAGACGGCGCAAGGCACACGCGCCGCCTATGCCCGCGCTCGGGGCCTCGGCGTTGCGGGCTTTCCCACCTTGCTGCTGGCCGCTCCATCGGCGTTCACCACCCTGGCCGCGGGCTGGGTTGCTCCCGCTGCGCTGGTGGCGGCCTATCACAAAGCCCTGGCATGAGGATTGGCGCGAGCAGCCACATTCAGCCGCAGGCGCCGCGTCACTGCGAAGGACCCGGTGACCCATGAAGGTTTTGGTCGTATACGCTCATCCGAATCCCGCCAGCTTCAATCGTGCCGTGCTCGAGTGCACTGGCGAGGGCCTGCGTAACGCCGGTCATCAGGTCCGCATCCGCGACCTCTATCACGAGGCATTCGACCCGGTGCTGAGTCGCAGTGATTTGGCTCGGCTGGCGGTGGGTGAGACTCCCCCGGACATGCGGGCGGAGCAGAGCCAAGTCGCCTGGGCCGACACGCTGGTGCTCATCTATCCGGTTTGGTGGTTCGGGCCGCCGGCGCTGTTGAAGGGCTGGTTCGACCGCACCTTCACCCATGGCTTCGCCTTCCGCTATGGACCGGCAGGCCACATGGGTCTGCTGGCTCCACGCAAGGCAGCCATCGTGGCGACCTTGGGGGGCTCGGCGGAAGAGTATCGCCAACGCGACTGGGAATCCCTGTTGCTGAGGCCAACCGCGGAAGGCGTGCTCGGTTATTGCGGCATCGAGCTATGCGGTTTCCGCTTGCTCTATGAAGTGCCGGGGTCGGCCCGTGCTGCCCGGCAAGCTATGCTTGAAGAGGTGACCACTTTCGCTGCTGGCCTGTGAGGTTGCAGGGTTCGCAGGGCAGCTTTGGGCTACCATGCTGGTGGCCGCCGTGAAACCACAGACTCAGAGGGGTGTGATGGAGAACGTGAGCGAGCAGCAGCACACCAACTACGGCCCGCCGGAGGCGCGAGTGCGCCGCATCAATGGCGATGCCCCGAAGGCGTGGCTACGCCAGGGCCTGAGCGACTTTTTGGACAAGCCGATGCCGAGCCTGTTCTACGGCCTGGTGTTCGTAGTGATGGGCTATGCCTTGGCGGGCATGTTCGAGAATGCCGCGCACATGATATTGGCCTTGGCCGCCGGGTTCATGCTGGTGGGCCCGTTTCTCGCCACCGGGCTGTACGACCTCAGCCGCCAGCGGGAGCGGCATGAGGCCGTGAGCCTTTCGCACTCGCTGGTCGCGTGGCGGGTCAACCCACTTCACATCGGCGTGTTCGCGCTGATGTTGGCATTGGTGCTGGCGTTCTGGGTCCGCATAGCGGCTTTGATATTTGCGGTTCTGTTTGCCTCTGAGCTACCCGAGGTGACCTCCAGCGTCACCGGCATGTTCGCCACTGGCGCTGGCTTGCGATTCTTGATCGTTTTCGTGCTGGTGGGCGGCGCCATCGCCTTCCTGGTCTACTGCTGTAGCGCTGTGGCGGTGCCGATGCTGCTCGATCAGCGGGTGGACATGGTGACCGCCGTCAATACCAGCGTACAGGCGGTGCTGAAGAACATGGGGCCCATGCTGATCTGGGCCGTCATCATCGCCGTCCTTACTTTTCTGGGGCTGGTGACCTTGTTCCTGGGGTTGATCGTGACCATGCCCATCATCGGCCACGCAACCTGGCACGCTTACCGGGCCCTGGTCGAGCCGGCATAGTCGACCATGCCCTAAAGCTTGCATCCGGCGCTGAAACGGCGATCGGTTGAGGGTGGGTGGTCGCGGCCCTTCATGGGCGCCTGAGTCAGGCGCCTCTGACCGGCCGCATCCACTCGCTGTCGATGCCGAGAGGCCTCGGCATGTCGTTCGGCGGTGGGCCGGTCACGGCCTCGACGCTCACCAGCAAGCGGCCAGGCAACATCGGTCTGAGTTCCATCGGCACTTCGATCTCTTCCATGCCGGCGTCGGGCAGTTTTCCCAGTAACTCGGGTCGCTTGGCTTCACCCATGTCCAGCCACAAATAACATGCCATGCCGTCGGGCATGGGCAGCTCGCCGGTCTTGCGCACCTGTAGCATGGCGCGATTGGCATCGGTGTTGATGGTCCAGATCGCTCGTTCGGCCTGATCTCGGAGCAAAACCACATACTCGCCATTGACCGTGGCCTGCTCCGCCACCGGCCATGCCAGCACCACCGCCAGCACCAGCGCCACCAGGCCACCGGTAAAGGCGGCGCGGCGCCAGAACGAAATTTGCTCCAGGATGCTCCGCACCGGTTGGGTCGCAGGCAGGGGCGACACGCGGGCGAAGATTTGCTCCCAGGCACCGGGCGGTGGCGGTGCCGGCTGCGCGCCTTGCGCCAACTGGTTGAGCCGTTGATCCCAGTATTCCACGCGATCACGCACTTTGGGGCGGCTGGAAGCCAGCTTCTGAAACCGAGAGCGGGCGCGGCCCGACAAGGTGCCGAGCACGTACTCGGCAGCCAGCAGGTCCACAAGTTTCGGGTCGTCGTAATTCATAGTTTGTTCAGACACGCTCTCAGCTGCAGCAACCCCCTTCGCACCCAAGATTTCACGGTGCCTAGGGGCGCGCCCACATGGTTGGCCAGCTCTTCGTGGGTCATGCCGCGGAAGTAGGCCAGCGCGATCACCTGCCGCTGATTCTCATTGAGCGCCTGGAGGCAGATTCTCAGCGCCCTCTGGTCCCGGTCCCGCTGCACGCTCTCGTGCTGCGGCTCCGTCGTCGGGTCCTCCAGCCAGTGCAACTCCTCGGGCTGAAGGTCCGGCACGATGGGAGACGCGCGCCGGCGGCGAAGCACATCGATGGCGCGATTGCGCATGATGCTACCCATCCAGGTGGTCGGAGTTGCCAGCTCCGGCCGGAAGTCGCCGGCACGGTCCCAAATGCGCACGAATCCATCCTGAAGCACGTCGCGGGCAAGCTGCTCGTCTCTGACTATACGCATCACCAGCCCGTACAGTTGCGCCGAGCAGTGCTGATAGAGGCGTTCAAAGGCGCGGTGATCATTAAGCGCGCAGCGAGCCAGCAGGTCGGCAAGCTCTTCGGGCGTGGGCATCCTCAATCGGCTCCGGGCGGTTTGATCGGCAGGCGGCGATCCGGGTGCTCGAGGGGCAGCTGATGGCCTGACCCCAGGTTGCTGACTTCCACCAGCGGGGCTGGCAGGTGTTCGGTGGCCGACCACTGGGGCCGGTGTTGCCGAACCTCACAGTACAACCTGCGCTGGTGGGTGCGGACTTGTGGGAACACCTCAGTACTATGCTCTTGTCAAGACTGGTTGGGCTCCTGTCAAGACTGGTTGGTGGGCGACGCGCCAGCGCCTACCCCGGTGCCGCTGTTCTGGGGGCCAAATTCTTGTCCTTATAGTGGCACAGGTCGACTACCTCACAATCGGCGCAGCGCGGTCGGCGCGCCAGGCACACGTAGCGGCCGTGCAGAATGAGCCAGTGATGGGCACCCCGCCGATAGCGCTTCGGCACGCGCTTCAAGAGCTGTTTCTCTACCTCGAGCGGGGTCTTGCCAGGCGCCAGCCCGGTCCGATTCGCCACCCGAAAGATGTGGGTGTCGACAGCGATAGTCTCCTCCCCGAAGGCGGTATTGAGGATTACGTTTGCGGTCTTGCGTCCGACCCCCGGGAGCGCCTCCAGGGCGGCTCGATCGCGCGGCACCTCGCCACCATGACATTGCAACAGTTGCTCGCAGGCCTTGAGCACGTTGGCGGCTTTGCTGTTGAACAAACCGATATGCCGGATGTAGTGCT
Source organism: uncultured Candidatus Competibacteraceae bacterium (assembly GCA_964563515.1). Classification (GTDB taxonomy): domain Bacteria; phylum Pseudomonadota; class Gammaproteobacteria; order Competibacterales; family JAHEDQ01; genus CAZLYT01. The sequence continues at coordinate 21,657 of CAZLYT010000438.1, forward strand.
TGAGGCCTTCCTCACCCAAGGCCACCATGGCGCCTGGTGTCGGTGCAACCCGGAACAACTCCGCCGTCGCCTTGTTCACGCTCTTGTCGGTTGCCTGTGCCGAAAGCACTACCGACACCAGCAGCTGAAACGGGGTTTCGAAGTGCAGCTCGGTGGCCGGCGCAGGGTTGGCGGCGGCCATCCTGGCAAAGAACTCCTCGATCTGGGCGCGTTTCAAGCGGCTCCCTAACTCGACTCAATGCGCAGGTTGCGGCAGGGTGGCCCCGGCCGCTCTGCGGCGGCGCCGTTCGCGGCGGCTATCGATGACATTCTTGAGCGCCACCAGGCAGCCCAGCCCGATGAAAGCGCCCGGCGGTAGCACCGCCAGCAGGAACCCCCGGTAGCTCTCGAACACCGTCACGGTCAGATCACGGGCCCCTTGCCCAAACATGAGATGCATCTGTGAAAACAGCGTGCCGTGGCCGAGGAGCTCGCGCAGTGCCCCCAGGGCCACCAGCACAGCGGCAAATCCGAGCCCCATGGCCAGCCCGTCGACCAGGGAGTGGCCTGCAGGGTGTTTGGAGGCGAATGACTCTGCCCGGGCAATGATGCTGCAATTGGTGACGATCAGCGGAATGAATATTCCTAGCACTCGGTACAGCTCGTGCAGATACGCGCTCATGACCAGCTCGACTATGGTGACGAAGGAGGCGATCACCAGCACGAACACCGGGATGCGGATCTCCGGCCGCACCAGATTGCGGATCAGCGACACCGTGAGGTTGGAGCCGACCAATACCAGGGTGGTGGCTAGGCCCATGCCGAGCCCGTTGACCAGGGAGCTGGTCACCGCCAACAGCGGACACAAACCGAGCATCTGCACCAGCGCGGGATTGTTGACCCACAGCCCGTCACCGGCGATGTGGCCGTAGCTGGGCTCGCTCATCCGCTCTCCTTGGTGTCACCGTCGACCTTCTGGGGACCCCTCTGGTCTGCAAAGAATGCCTCTCGGTGCTGTTGAAAATACTCCAGAAATCTGACCACCGCTGCGACCACTGCCCGCGGCGTGATGGTGGCGCCAGTGAACTGGTCGAAGTCGCCGCCATCCTTGCGCACGGCCCAGCGAGATCGGGGCGGGTCACGCAGGCTTCGATCGGCGAAGCCGAGAATCCAGTCGCTGCGATCGGCTTCGATGGCATCTCCCAGACCCGGGGTCTCTTGATGGGAGATCACCCGGACCCCGGTTAGAGTGCCGTCGGGCTTCACGCCCAGCAATAGCCTCATGGGCCCGCCATAACCGTTGGGTGCCACGATGGTCGTGAACGCCGCCACCGGTTGGCTTCCCTGTCGGGCCCGATACACGGTTTGTGGCAGCGCGCTGCCCAGGGCTGGGCTCTGAATCGTCGTGGTGTCCGCAAGCAGTTCGTTGTCATAGCCCTGTGCCGGTGCCAGCTCGTTGAGCCGTCGCAGCAGCGTGGCGCGTTCGTTGGCGGCGATGCGTTCGGCGGTTTGGTCGTGGGTGATGGCCACCAGCGCGGTGCCGGTAACGGCGAACCCGCTCAGCACCGCGCCCGATATCAGCATGCTACGAAACAGTGCGTTCATGGGCGCCGCTGGTGCCCGAAAACGCGAGGTTGCGTGTAGTAGTCGATGGTTGGCGCCACCAGGTTCATCAGCAGCACGGCGAAGGCCACTCCATCCGGATAGCCGCCCCAGGTCCGGATGACGTAGCTCAGGACACCGATCCCGGCGCCGAAATATACTCGTCCCAACGGTGTGGTGGCCGCCGAGACCGGATCGGTGGCGATGAAGAACGCGCCGAGGATGGCGGCGCCGGTGGCCAGATGGAACAGCGGCGAGGGGTGCGTTCCCGGATCCACCACCCAGAACAGCCCGGCCACGGCGGCCAGGCCTGCCAACATGCAGACCGGGATCTGCCACTGAATCACCCGCTTCCAAAGCAGCCACAAGCCGCCGGCCAGGAAGGCCAGGTTGGCCCACTCCCAACCATGACCCCCGATGATGCCAAAGGCTACCCCATTGCCGATCTCGTCCAGGGTGCGGCCCCGGATCAGCTCGGTCTTGGCGATGTCCAAGGGCGTGGCGGCAGTCACGCCGTCGAGGCTGGCGGCACCGCCTCCCACAATGGCCTGCAGGCTCTGCCAGAGACCGACGTCGGCCCCGCCGGCACCGATGGGGGCCACCCAGCTGGTCAATTCCAGCGGAAACGCGATCAGTACCACCACGTAGCCCACCATGGCGGGGTTGAACGGGTTGTAGCCAAGGCCCCCGTAGAGATGCTTGGCTACCATGATGGCGAAGCCGCTGGCAATCAAGATCAACCACCACGGACTCAGCGGTGGCAATGCGATGGCCAGCAACCAAGCGGTGACCATGGCGCTTAGATCGTTGAGCTGCGATTGCACCGGCCGCCCGCGCAGCCATAGGCTGGCCGCCTCTAGCAGTAGCGCCGACACGGTGCAGAGCACCAGATTGGTGATCACGCCGATGCCCATGACCACCGTCAGCACCACGATCCCGGGAACCAAGGCAGTCAGCACTCGACGCATGACCAGGTGTACGCTGTTGGGGCGCGGCAAGTGCGGCGAGGTGCCGGTGGCAAACTGCATCTGCAGGCTGTTCCCTCACGCGCGCTGGCTGGTGTCAGTCGCGTGCTGCATCTTTGCCGCCCGCCTCCGGCGGCGATTTGGCCGAGGCGTCGTGGGAGCTGTCGGGGGCCGCGCCGGTCTCCTCGGCCTGGGCTGCCTTCTTCGCCCGTGCTCGCGCCAGGGCAGCCTCGATCACCGCCTTCTTGGCAGCTTGATCTGCGCCGCCGTCCATCGCTGCCCGCTTCTTGCTCATTTTCTCTTCGCGCTCGCGGTGCTCGCGCTCCTGGCGCTCGAGGCGAAACTCGTAGCGACGACGCGCTACGTCGGCTCGCTCCCGCTCCCGCTCCATGGCCCAGATCTGAGTCTTGGCGAAGCGGTAGTACTGCACCAGGTCGATCTGGCTTGGACAAACCACCGCGCAACAACCGCACTCGATGCAGTCGAACAGGCTGAAGTCCTGCACCCGGTCGAAATCCTTGGCACGGGCGTGCCAGTAGAGCTGCTGCGGCAGCAGTTGGGCCGGACAGACTCGAGCGCAGTCGCCGCAGCGGATACAAGGTTGCGCCGCGGCGCTCTGAGCCACTTCGTCCGCGCTCAGCACCAACACGCAGTTGCTGCCCTTGATCACCGGCAGGTCGTCATGAGAAACCGCGAAACCCATCATCGGGCCGCCCAGGATGAGGCGCGCTGCGCCATCGTTGTAGCCCCCGCAGGCTCGCACCAGATCTGCCACCGGGGTACCCATCAGTACCTCCAGGTTGCCCGGCTGCTCCACTCCGCCGCCCGTCACCGACACGATGCGCGATAGCAGGGGACGGCCCTCCATTAGAGCGTCGTGAACCGCCGCCGCGGTACCGACGTTGTGGCATACCAGGCCGATATCCGCGGGCAGCCCGTTGCTCGGCACCTCGCGTCCCGTCAGCACCTTGATGAGCTGCTTCTCACCGCCCGCCGGATAGATGGTCGGCACCTCGCGCACCGAGATGCCGTGGTCAACGGCCTGGGCAAGCGCTGTGCGCAGCGCGACGATGGCTTCGGGTTTGTTGTCTTCGACTCCGATCACGCAGCGAGCCACCCCCAGCGCCCGGCACATTATCCTGGCGCCGGAGATAATGCGCTGTGGGCGCTCACGCATGAGCACGTCGTCGCAACTGATGTAGGGCTCGCACTCGGCGCCGTTAAGGATCAGCAGCTCGAGCGGGCGCTGTGGCCCGGGATTGAGCTTGACCGCGGTGGGAAAGGCTGCACCGCCCAAGCCGACGATGCCGGCGTCACGCACCCGTTGGCGCAGGATGGCGGGGTCCGCGGTCTGCAGCTCCGCAACCCGCAGCTCGGTATCATCGACCCAACGCTCTTCGCCGTCACACTGGATCACGATGCATGGCGCCACCAGCCCAGAGGGATGTGGAACCGGATGCTCCCCCACGTCGGCGACCGCGCCGGAGGTCGGTGCGTGAATAGCCGCGCTCACATAGCCTTGCGCCAGGGCGATGGGTTGGCCCTTGAGTACTCGCTCGCCTGCTGTAACTAGAGGCTTCGCTTCGGCACCGATATGCTGGTGCAGCGGAAGCACGAGCCGCTTGGGCAGTGGTATCGAGCTCACTGGCCGGCTGATCGCCCGCTCGTCGTGCAGCCCCAACCGGAGTCCGCCGTGGCAGCTTGCGAGGGTGTCGAGAAGGGCGGCGGATCCCGCTGTGACGCCGTGCATTGCAGTCACGGCCCGTTAGCCTCCCGCTGCTCGGCGCTCCGGAAAGGGCCAGCGCCAGCTGTCGATGCTTTCGGGAAGCGGTTCCATGGTGATGCAGTCCACCGGGCAGGGTGCGACGCAGAGCTCGCAGCCAGTGCATTCGTCGGTGATCACCGTGTGCATCTGCTTGGCGGCCCCCAGGATGGCATCGACCGGACAGGCTTGGATGCACAATGTGCAACCGATACAGGTTCCTTCATCGATGACTGCAACTGCTTTGGCTTTTTCCTCTCCGTGCTCGGGGTTCAGGGGTTTGGCGTCGCGCCCCAGAAGATCAGCCAATGCCTGAATCGTAGTCTCGCCGCCGGGCGGGCACTGGTTGATCTCGGCCTCGCCCTCTGCCATGGCCTCGGCGTAGGGACGGCAACCAGCAAACCCGCACTGCCCACATTGGGTTTGAGGCAGCAGCGCATTGATCTGGTCCACTACCGGGTCACCTTCCACCCGGAAGCGCACGGCGGCATAACCGAGCAGCAGGCCGAAGGCGGCCGCCAGAACGCCGAGCAGGACCACCGCAGACATCGTCAGCCCTTCACCAGACCCGAGAAACCCATGAACGCCAATGACATCAGGCCGGCGGTGATCAGGGCGATGGCGGCACCCCTGAACGGTAGCGGCACGTCGGCGACGGCGACCCGTTCGCGGATGGCGGCAAACAGCGTGAGAACCAAGCTGAATCCCACCGCGGCGCCGAAACCATACACCACCGACTGAATGAAACCATGACCCGCCTGGATGTTCAGCAAGGCGACGCCGAGCACCGCGCAGTTGGTGGTGATCAAGGGCAGGAAGATTCCGAGCACGTTGTAGAGCAGCGGGCTGGTCTTGTGGACCACCATTTCCGTGAACTGGACGACCACCGCAATCACGACGATGAAGGTGATGGTGCGCAGGTACTCGACGCCGAACGGGATCAGCAGATACTCATTGGCGAGATAGCTCAGAACCGACGACATCGTGAGCACGAACGTGGTCGCGAGCCCCATGCCGGTGGCCGTTTCCAGCTTGCGGGACACTCCCATGAACGGGCACAGGCCCAGAAACTTCACCAGCACGAAGTTATTCACCAGCACGGTGCTGATCAGGATGAGGGCGTACTCGGTCATGGGGCGGTGACAGCCTAGTGACAGCCTAGTGACGGGCTAGCTGGAAGAGGAGCTGTTTCCTGATCCGCATCTTAGGGGGACCCGAACCGGGTCTCAACCGCAGTGTTGGTACTCGGTCCCGGGGCTGGGAGCTGGATGCAGTCACCCTGGTGCGGTGTAGATGTTGCTAGTCTGGCATTCTTCCCATCTGCCAGCGGGCAGATCGACTCTGGACAAGGGGTACGACCACTGATGTGTGGAATTGTCGGCGCAATCGCAGAGCGCAACACGGTGCCGGTGCTGATGGAAGGTTTGCGGCGCTTGGAATATCGAGGCTACGACTCCGCCGGATTGGCGGTGGTTGGCGACGGAGGAGTCTTGTTACGGCGCCGTGCCCTCGGCAAAGTTGCGGCGCTGCAACAACTGCTAGAGCAGGATCCCATAGCCGGACCTCTCGGTATCGCCCACACCCGCTGGGCGACCCACGGCGAGCCCAGTGAGGTCAACGCTCATCCCCATGCCAGCCGTCGCATCGCTTTGGTGCACAACGGCATCATCGAGAATCACGCCGCGCTGCGGGCGCGCCTCAGCAGCGCCGGCTACCGGTTCGAGTCGGCCACCGATACCGAGGTTGCCGCGCATCTCATCGACCAGCATCTGGACGCCGCCGGCGACCTGTTGGAGGCGGTGCGTCGGGCAGTGGCCGAGCTCACCGGAGCCTTCGCGTTGGCGGTGATCAGCCCGCAGCATCCCGATCGGCTGGTGGGCGCCCGGCGCGGCAGCCCGCTGGTGGTGGGTTTGGGAATCGGCGAGAACTTTCTGGGCTCGGACGTGTTCGCGCTGCTGCCCGTCACCCAACGCTTCCTGTACCTGGAGGAAGGCGACGTCGTCGAGCTCACTCGTAGCTCGGTGAGCATCCTGGAGGCCAACGGGAAGCGGGTCGAGCGGGATGTGCACCGCTCCGAGCTGTCGCCAGCTGCCACCGATCGTGGCAGCTATCGCCACTTCATGCTGAAGGAGATATTCGAGCAGCCCGAGGCGGTAGCCAGAACCCTGGAGGGTCGCATCGTCGGTGCACGGGTGGCGGACGCTGGCCTTGGGGAGGGCGCTGCTAGGCTGTTCGACCAGGTGCGCGGGGTGCATTTGGTGGCCTGCGGCACTAGCGCCCACGCTGGGCAGGTGGCGCGCTACTGGTACGAGGATATGGGGGTGCCCTGCAGCGTCGAGCTGGCCAGCGAATATCGTTACCGTTCCCAGGTGGTGCCCCCGGGGACGCTGCTGGTCACCGTCTCGCAATCCGGTGAGACTGCCGATACCCTTGCGGCGTTGCGTAAGGCGAAGTCGTCCGGGCGCTATCTGGCGAGTCTCGCCGTCTGCAACGCCCCCGAGAGCAGCTTGGTGCGGGAATCGGATATGACACTCCTGACCCGCGCCGGTCCGGAGATCGGGGTGGCTTCAACTAAGGCCTTCACCACCCAACTGGTGGCCCTGGCCCTGCTGGGCGTGGCCCTGGGACGACGCCATGGCCTGGACTCTGCCGGCGAGGAGCGTTGGGTGCAGGCACTGCGCGCGCTTCCTCACCGTTTGCAGCGGGTGTTGGATCTGGATGACGCGGTGGCGCGGGCTGCCGAGCACTTCGTCGAGAAGCATCACGCCTTGTTCCTGGGACGGGGCACGCTCTATCCGATCGCCATGGAGGGCGCGCTCAAGCTCAAGGAGATCTCCTACATCCACGCTGAGGCCTATGCGGCCGGCGAGCTGAAACACGGACCATTGGCACTGGTGGACGCGGACATGCCGGTGGTGTGCGTGCTGCCGACCGGCGAGCTGTTGGAGAAGGTGCTATCGAATCTGGAGGAGGTGCGCGCCCGCGGCGGGGAGCTGTTTCTGTTCGGGGCGGTCAGCGGCGCTTCGGGCTTCTCCGGCATTGCCCGGGTATTGCCGGTGGACGGCGTCGAGGAATTGGTCGCCCCCGTGGTCTATGCGATACCGCTGCAGCTTTTGGCCTATCACGTGGCGGTGCTGCGGGGAACCGATGTGGACCAACCGCGTAACTTGGCGAAATCCGTGACCGTGGAATAAGCGAACACCACGCGGTTGGGGTGGCTCATGGGCACGGGCCAGACGGAGCCGGAGCCCGCGCTGCTTCACTGGCGGAGGGCTGTGCCCCAGGGTGACGCCGTTCTGATACAGTTGCCGCTTCCGCGCCAGCCGATTAGATTGGTGCCCGCTGCAACGCGCCTCGAACGGCGCGCGCTCGAGCAGTTGCTGCGATTTCAACCCAGGCCCACCTTCCGTATTTCCAAATGACCTACAAAGGGATCATCCTGGCGGGCGGCTCCGGCACCCGGCTGCATCCGCTCACCCTCTCGGTTAGCAAGCAGCTCATGCCGGTCTACGACAAGCCGATGATCTACTACCCGCTATCCACATTGATGTTGGCCGGGATACGGGAGATCTTGGTTATCACGACACCCCGGGATCAGGAGAGCTTCCGCGACCTGTTGGGAGACGGCTCCCATTGGGGCCTGCAGATCAGCTATGCGGTGCAACCCAAACCGGGCGGGCTCGCCCAGGCTTTCCTGATCGGGGAAGCATTCGTCGCCGGTTCCCCAAGCTGTCTCATCCTGGGCGACAACGTGTTCTACGGCCATGGTCTGCCAGAGCAGCTGCAAGCTGCCGCTGAGCGCCGTCGCGGCGCCACCGTCTTTGGCTACTACGTGACCGATCCCGAGCGCTACGGCGTAGTGACCTTCGACGCCGAAGGGCGGGCCAAAGATATCGAGGAGAAGCCGGCCACACCTCGATCCAACTACGCGGTGACCGGGCTCTACTTCTACGACGACCGCGTCGTCGAGATGGCGAAGCAGGTCAGGCCCTCCGCTCGAGGCGAGCTCGAGATTACCGACCTCAACCGGCTCTATCTGCGGGAAGGGTCACTGCGCGTAGAGATCATGGGGCGGGGGCTGGCGTGGCTGGATACTGGCACCCACGATGCCCTGCTGGATGCCGCCAACTTCGTGCAGATCGTGGAGCTGCGGCAGGGGCTGAAGGTCTGCTGCCCAGAGGAAATCGCCTACTTGCAAGGCTACATCGATGCCGCGCAACTCGAGCGCTTGGCGGACGGCCTGGACAAGAGTGGCTACGGCAACTATTTGCGCCAAGTGCTGAAGCGGGAGGCGCCTCAATGAAGGTGGAGGCTATGGCGTTACCCGGGGTGGTGATCATAGAGCCCCGGGCGTTCGGCGACGAGCGCGGATTCTTTCTGGAGACCTACCGCGCACAAGCCTATCGCGAGCAGGCGGGGATCGAGCATGGCTTCGTCCAGGACAACCATTCCCGTTCGCGGCGTGGCGTGTTGCGAGGTCTCCACTATCAGCTCAAGCGACCCCAGGGCAAGCTGGTGCAGGTGGTCCGCGGCGAGGTGTTCGACGTGGCCGTCGACATCCGCCTCGATTCTCCAACCTTCGGCCAGTGGGTAGGGGTATTGCTCGACGACCGCGACCACCGGCAGCTCTACATTCCCCCCGGCTACGCCCACGGATTCTGCGTGCTTTCGGAGGTGGCTGACATGTTCTACAAGTGTACGGACTACTACGATTCGAGCTCGGAGCAGGGAGTGCTTTGGAACGACCCCGATATCGGAATCGACTGGCCACTTGACCAGGTTCAGCTATCGGCGCGGGATTCCGCCAACCCGACGCTCGCGCAGCAGTCCGCGGATCGACTGCCGCGCTACCGAGACTGAACCATGCGCGTGCTTTTGACCGGTGCTGGAGGGCAGGTGGCGCATGAACTTGCGCGCCGAGCGGGAGCACGCGAGGTGGAGCTCCTAGCCTACCACCGGGCTGCGCTAGACTTGACCGACGCCGACGCGGTCGCCGCCGTGATGGAGGCGTCGCGCCCGGATCTAGTGATCAATGGCGCCGCTTACACCGCCGTCGATCGGGCCGAAAGCGAGCCCCAGCTTGCCCGCGCGGTGAACGTCGATGCGCCAGCACACCTGGCCGCGGCATGCGACGCTGCCGGCGTGCCGCTGATCCATCTATCCACCGACTTCGTGTTTGACGGCACAACCAGGCGCCCCTACCGGCCCGATGACGCGACCGCCCCTGCAGGCGTCTATGCCCGCAGCAAGGCGGCGGGCGAGGAGCAGGTGCGGAGCCTGTTGCAGCAGCATTTGATTCTGCGCCTTAGTTGGGTGTTCGGCGCCCACGGCCACAATTTTCTGAAGACCGTCCTGCGCCTGGCGGAAGAACGGGACGAACTGCGGGTGGTCGATGATCAGTACGGTTGCCCTACCTGGGCCGGCCACATTGCCGATGCGGTCTGGGTGCTGGCAGAACGGGCCCTATCCGACAGTGAGCCGCGCTGGGGCACTTACCATTTCTGCGGCCAGCCCGTCACAACCTGGCATGGCTTCGCCGTGGCCATCATCGAAGCCGCCAAGCGGCGTGGCGCCCTCAAAATTCGAAACGTGCGCGCAATCACGACGGCGGAATACCCGCTGCCGGCGCCACGTCCAGCCTGGTCGGTCCTTGAATGTTCCTCGCTCACATCCGAGTTTGGCATCGCGCAAGCCGATTGGCGGTTGGGGCTCGATCTGACCCTGAATGAGATCTTTGGCGCCGACGGCCTTTAGGGAAGCGAAACCTCGTGTACGAATTTCGACCGACAACGATATTGGTGACAGGGGGGGCCGGATTTATTGGCGCCAATTTCATACGCTATCTGCTTGATGGCGACTCCGAGCTCCGGGTCGTCAACCTGGACAAGCTCACCTACGCGGGTTCCCTAGCGAATCTTGATCGGCTGGGGGATCCGGCGCGGCATGAGCTCGTCCACGGTGACATTTGCGACGCGGCGCTGGTAACCGAGCTGGTCCGGGATCGGCAGATCGACACGGTTATCCACTTTGCTGCCGAAAGCCACGTGGATCGATCCATTGCGGGTCCGGAAGCTTTTGTTCGCACCAACGTGGTCGGCACCTATACCCTACTGGAGGCGGCGCGACGAGTCTGGGACGAGCGCCTTGACCTGGATCCACAGCGCTGCCGCTTTCATCATGTCTCCACCGACGAAGTGTACGGTTCCCTGAGGCCCGACGATCCCGCTTTCAACGAGGCCACGCCGTACTCCCCCAACTCGCCGTACTCGGCGACCAAGGCGGGCTCCGATCACCTGGTGCGAGCCTATCACCACACCTACCGATTGCCGATGACGGCGAGCAACTGCTCGAACAATTACGGCCCGCTGCAGAATGCGGAAAAGTTCATTCCAACGGTCATCCGTTCTTGCCTCCTGGAGCAGCCGATCCCCGTCTATGGCGACGGCAGTAATATTCGCGACTGGCTCTACGTGGAAGATCACTGTCGCGGAGTCGACCAAGTGGTTCGCCATGGTCGCAACGGTGAAACCTACAACCTCGGCAGCGGCACTGAGCTCGCCAATGTGGATATTGCCAAGACGGTGTGCGCAATCATGGATCGCCTGTTCCCGAGCGCCACACCCCATGAGCGCTTGATCAGCTTCGTGACCGATCGTCCCGGTCACGACTGGCGCTACGCCATAGACTATTCAAAGGCGGCCCGGGAGCTGGGTTGGGCACCCCGGGAAAGCTTCAGGGCAGGCCTGGAAAAGACCTGCAGCTGGTACTTGCAACAGGCTGACAGACTTGGTTGGCACCATGACATCCGAGCCGGCTCCTGACCGTCCATGGCGCGGGCCCACTATCTCGAGCTCCTGCTTTACAAGACCTACGCCGATTTGCGCGCCGAGGCCGCGCGGACCTACTTCAGTTTTCTGTGGTGGATCGTCGAGCCGCTGATCTTCATGGCGGTGTTCTATGTGGTGTTTGGCTTGGTGTTTCAGCGCTACGACCAGGACTTCGTGCCATCGCTCCTGATCGGTTTGGTGACCTGGCGTTGGTTCGACAACACGGTGCGCACCGGCGCCAATGCCATTCTCGCGAATCACGGTCTGATGCAGCAGGTGTATCTGCCGAAGCACCTGTTTCCGAGCGTCGCCGTGCTCGTCAGCACGGCCAAGTTCCTGCTGGTGTTCGTGCTCCTGCTGGTGCTCCTGCAGTACCTCGGACCGGGCGTTGGTGTCGCCTATTTGTGGCTGCCAGTGCCCTTGCTTGCCGAGTTTTTGTTGGTGTCGGGTGCAGCCATGATGATGGCCGCTTTGGTCCCCTTTTTCCCCGATCTCCGCATTATCATTGGCAATGTGTTGATGCTGCTTTTCTTCTTGTCTGGCGTGTTCTTCAGCATCGACAAGATCCCGGAGCAGTACCGGGAATATCTGTTTCTGAATCCCATGGCTGGATTGATCGACGCCTACCGCAGCATTCTCATAGGCAGTGGACCTCCGCCATTGGACAGAATGGCGATCATCGCGTTATTGGGTATTTTGCTCATCGTGATCGCAAGCTGGCTGATGCGTCGCTATGACCGGCGCTATGCTCGTCGTGTGTTGACGTGAGCGCGGGTTCTCCTGCCGGCCCCACCTTGATCGAGCTACGGGAGGTGGCACTGGCGTATTGGCGACGGGCGGGGCTGTTTGCGCATACCCCGTTTTGGGCCCTGGAAGATATCAGCTTCGAGGTGCGCAAAGGCGAGACCCTGGGGGTCATCGGCCGCAATGGTGCCGGCAAGAGCACGCTGCTGCGGCTGCTGGCCGGGATTATCGAGCCCGACCGTGGGGAGGTAAGGCACTTCGAGGCCAAGGCGTCGCTGTTGTCTTTGCAGCTCGGCTTCGTGCCCTACTTGAGCGGTCGGGAGAATGCCATTCTGAGCGGGCTCCTGCTCGGCATGCGCCGCGCCGAAATCACTGCCAAATTGCCGGCCGTGTTCGAGTATGCCGAGCTGCAGGAGGTGGCCAACGAGCCGGTGGGGCATTATTCGTCGGGCATGAAGGCCCGCCTGGGCTTCGCGGTGGCCTTGGAGGCGGACCCCGACGTACTGCTGATCGATGAGGTCTTGGGTGTCGGCGACGAAGAGTTTCGCCGCAAATCGTCGCAGACACTCCGCGACCGGATGCGCTCGCAAAGGACCGTGGTCCTGGTCTCCCACAGCGCGCCGCTGGTTCGGGACCTCTGCGACCGGGCGGTCTGGATCGAACATGGACGCGTTTGCGAGGTGGGTGAAACCGAGGGGGTATTGGCCGCCTATCACCGGTCCACCAAATCCGGAGGCACGGTCCGCAGCCGTGCGCTGGCGGGGTGATCAACGGCAAACGCCAAGTCACCAAGGTTCGGGACGGGCCGCTGTTGCTCGTGCTCGGCATGCACCGAAGCGGCACCTCGGCTGTCGCCCGAGTCTGCCACTTGCTGGGGGTCGATCTGGGCGGTGA
>CAZLYT010000439.1:0-6677 GCA_964563515.1 uncultured Candidatus Competibacteraceae bacterium
GCCCTGTCGGTGATCCTGGTGGCCCTGAACAACCTGCGCCCGGTGTCCGCCGGCTCGCGTTGGCCAATGGCCTTTGGCTTCGGACTGCTACACGGATTCGGTTTTGCCAGCGTGCTCCAGCAGCTTGGGTTGTCCCCAGCAGCCACCCTAATCAGCCTGCTTGGCTTCAATCTGGGCGTCGAGCTCGGACAGCTCGCAGTGGTAGTGCTGTTGCTCCCGGTCACCTATTGGGTGCGGGAAGAGACCGAGTACCGGCGCTACGCGCTGCAGGGGGGATCGGTGGCAGCGGCATTGGTGGCCAGCGCCTGGTTGCTGGAGCGCATCGGGGCGGATTGGCTCTCGGTGGTGTAATCGTCTCAGCGCACCGGCGCGGCGGCCGAGGAGCAACTACCATGAGGCAAGGGGGAAGCCGGGAAAAGCAATTGCCTAGCCCGTTGCCGGGTCGACATTGCGGCCATCCATGAGCCGAACCGACGACCAGACGCTGACCATGTTGCTGGCCGCCTGTACCTTGGGCGACCGGCGCGCTTTTGCACGCCTGTATCAACACGCCTCTCCCACTCTGTTCGCCATCGTGTTGCGTCTACTCGGGCGCCGCGACTGGGCCGAAGAGGCCTTGCAGGACGCCTTCATCCAAATCTGGGAACGCTGTAGCGACTACCGACCGGACAAGGGGCGCCCAATCACCTGGATGGCCAGCATTGCCCGTTATCGGGCCATCGATTTCATTCGCAGCGAAGGCCGTCACAAGTCCGCGCACGGCGACGATAGCCTGGACAACGTACCGGATACCGGCGTGCGACAGATCGAAGGCGGCGTCCGGTTGGACCGTTGTCTGGAGGAGCTCGAGCCCAGTCAACGCCAGTGCATTGTCTTGTCCTACTGTGAGGGCTATTCGCACCACGAGCTTGCCGCCCACCTGTCCGCTCCGTTGGGCACGGTGAAGACCTGGATCCGCCGCGGAATGCAGCGCTTGAAGCGCTGCCTCGAGTGATGAAGCTCAGCGATCCTGACCTCCGCGAACAGCTAGCCGGGCGCTACGTCCTTGGGCTTACCAAGGGCCGCGCCCGCCGCCGCTTCGAGCGCTTGCTGCGCGAGGACCGACCGTTGCAGGAGCTGGTGCGCTTCTGGGAATCCTGCTTCCATCCACTGGACGCCTACCTCGAGCCCCGCCAGCCGCCGCGAAGGGTGTGGCGGGCGGTGCAGCGTCGACTGCATGATTCCAACCGGCCGACGCTGCGCACCGAAGGCCTGCTCTATGGCTGGCGACCCTTCCTGACCGGCGCTCTGGCCGCGGCCCTGGTGATGGCGCTGGTGGTGACGCTGAATCGGGTGCCATCCTTCACGCCCGACTACGTGGGGGTCATCGCCGAGGCAGACGGTGCCCCGGTCTGGCTGGTCCAAGCCGCGACCACCGAGGATCAGCTGGTGCTGACGCCGCTGCGACAACCGCAGCCGCCACCAGGCAAAGCCTACGAGCTCTGGCTGCTGCCCGAGGGCGACGCGGCGCCAGTCTCACTAGGGCTGCTGCCGACCCAGGCGGTCGCGCGCCGCACCTTGCCGCAGGTGGAACGGGTCGTCACCGCCAAGGGTCTGGCTGTCAGCGTCGAGCCCGCCGGTGGCTCACCCACCGGCCAACCCACGGGTCCGGTCATCTACCAGGCCGCGTTGTCCCGGTCTTCCTGATAGAATCGGTGGCGGTTCGCCTTGGCACACCTCACCGGGCGTGCTCTGGAAGTTGCCCGCCATAGTGCCTACAGTCAGTCGAAGGAAGGATGTCCATCCTCGGATGCGCCGGCGGAGGGAGCTGGATGGTTATTGCGATTGTGCTGATCATGCTGCTGCTGGGCTCGGTGCTGTTCTACTTCCTGAGCCCCTGGCAGCTGACCCCGCTGGCATCCAACTGGGGCAACATGGACGGCACGATCGACATCACCTGGGTGGTGACCGGTTTCGTGTTCGCCGCGGTCAATCTGTTCATGGCCTATGCCATCATTCGTTATCGCTACAACAAGCACAGGCGGTCGCATTACGAGCCCGAAAACAAGAGGCTGGAGGCGTGGCTCACCGGACTGACCACGGTGGGCATCGCTGCCCTGCTCGCTCCCGGGCTGTTCGTATGGGGCTCGTTCGTCACGCCCCCGGAGGATGCGCACGAAGTGGAAGTGTTGGGCCAGCAGTGGCACTGGAGCTTTCGCTTTCCCGGGCGAGACGGACAGCTGGGTGCGGTTCAGGCCCGACTCATCAGCGATCACAATCCGTTCGGCATGGATCCCGACGACCCTCGCGGCCAGGATGACGTGCTCATCCAGAGTCCCAGAGTTCTGCTCCCAGTCGACCAGCCGGTCAAGACATTGCTCCGCTCCAAGGATGTCATCCATAACTTCCAGGTGGCCCAGTTTCGGGCCAAGATGGATCTGGTTCCGGGCCAGGTATCCTACATCTGGCTGACCCCCACACGTACTGGCGAGTTCGAGATTCTCTGTGCGGAGCTATGCGGCATTGGCCACTTCGCCATGCGTGGCATGGTCGAAGTCGTCGAGCAGGCGCGGTTCGATGAATGGCTCCTCTCTCAGCCCACCTATGCCGAGATCGCTGCGCGTGAACCCGGCGATCCCAGTGCCGGTCAAAATCTTTATGCGACCTGCGCGGCTTGTCATGGGCCTGAGGGCCAGGGCAATCAGGCCACCAACGCGCCCAAGCTCGCGGGACTGGAGCCCTGGTATCTGATCCGTCAGCTCCGCAACTTCAAGACCGGGGTCCGGGGCACGCACCCCGACGATACCTATGGCCAGCAGATGCAAGCTCTTGCGAACACGCTAACCGACCGGGCGGCGATGGCCGATGTGGCCGCCTACATCCAGGCCCTTCCCGACCCACCCGTGGCCCAGACCATCGCCGCGGATGCCCGGCGCGGAGCGAGAATCTACCGGACCTGTGGTGCCTGCCACGGTGCCGAAGGGCAGGGTATTCAGGCAACCAATGCCCCACGTCTGGCAGGCATGAGCGATTGGTACCAGGTCAGGCAGCTGAAGAATTTTCAACTGGGCATACGGGGCGGCCATTCGCAAGACCTGTACGGGTCGCAGATGGTGCGGATGGCGCAGATTCTGGTCGACGAGGAAGCGATCAGGAACGTGGTGGCTTATATCCACGCGCTACCCTCGAACTCCCTGACGACCACCGACACAAAGCTCGCGAGGAGGAATATAAGCAAAGCTCGCGAGGAGGACTGACTGATGGTTGACCACGCGCATGACGCCGTATCGTACGCACCGCCGGCGGAAGTGGAAGAGATGGAGCTGGTCCATCCGAAGACCTTCATCGGCAAATATGTCTGGAGCCAGGACGCGAAGGTGATCGCGATCCAGTACGGAATTACCGCTACTGGCATCGGCCTGGTGGCCCTGGCGCTGTCGATCGTAATGCGGCTGCAGCTCGGTTTCCCGAACACTTTTTCTCTGATCGATCCGAGCAGCTACCTGCAGGCCGTGACCATGCATGGCATGATCATGGTGATTTATTTGTTGACCGCCCTCTTTCTCGGCGGCTTCGGCAACTATCTCATCCCGCTCATGTGTGGCGCACGGGACATGGTCTTTCCTTACATCAACATGCTGAGCTACTGGATTTATCTGTTCGCCGTGTTACTGCTGGTGGCGAGCTTTTTCGTTCCGGGTGGACCCACGGGAGCCGGCTGGACCCTCTACCCACCCCAGGCGATTAGCGCAGGCACCCCGGGCGTCGACGCCGGCATTATCCTGATGCTCGTCTCCCTGGCGTTCTTCATCATCGGATTCACCATGGGAGGCCTCAACTACGTCGTCACAGTGCTACAGGCGCGCACCCGCGGCATGACGCTGATGCGGTTGCCGTTGACGGTCTGGGGGATCTTCATGGCGACGGTGCTGGCATTACTGGCGTTCCCTGCCCTGCTGGTGGCGGTGTTGATGATGCTCCTGGATCGCCTGCTCGGTACCAGCTTCTTCATGCCGGAAATGCTCGCCGTAGGAACGCAGTCCGGCCATGAAGGGGGCAACCCGCTGCTGTTCCAGCATCTGTTCTGGTTCTTCGGTCATCCCGAGGTCTATATCGTGGCGCTGCCCGCCTTCGGAATCGTTTCCGACCTGATCGCCACCCACGCACGCCGGAACATCTTCGGCTACCGCATGATGGTGTGGGCCATCGTCGCCATCGGCGCCCTCAGCTTCATCGTCTGGGCCCACCACATGTACGTCAGCGGCATGAACCCGTACTTCGGCTTTCTGTTCGCCACCACGACGCTGATCATTGCGGTGCCCACGGCCATCAAGGTCTACAACTGGGTGCTGACTCTGTGGCACGGCAACATCAGGTTGACGGTGCCCATGCTGTTTGCGATCGGCTTTATCTTCACCTTCGTGAATGGCGGCTTGAGCGGATTGTTTCTCGGCAACGTCACGGTGGATGTGCCGCTGTCGGACACCTATTTCGTCGTTGGCCATTTCCATATGGTCATGGCTGTCGCCCCGATCCTAGTGGTGTTTGGTGCCATCTATCACTGGTATCCGAAAATCACCGGACGAATGCTTGACGACACACTCGGCAAGATACATTTCTGGGTGACGTTTCTGGGCACTTACGCCATTTACTATCCCATGCACTTTTTGGGCTTTGAGGGCGTGCCGCGACGCTACTACGCCTACGGCGAAACGGCCTTCATGTCCGATTCGGTGCAGACCTTGAACGCCGGGATCACGATTGCTGCCATCGTCGTGGCCGCGGCCCAGTTTATTTTCATTTTCAATCTGATCCGGAGCTACTTCCGGGGAAGAGAGGCGGGACCCAACCCTTGGGAGGCGACGACCCTGGAATGGCAGACCCCACACACTCCGCCTCGGCACGGTAACTTCGGCGACCAATTGCCCGTGGTCTATCGCTGGGCCTACGACTACGGGGTACCTGGTGTGAAGCAGGACTTCATCCCGCAGAACGTGCCACCGGAAGCCGTGGAAACCCTGGATCGGGATGAGACCAAGGTACGGACATGACCGTCACATTGGTGTTTCTGACCCTGCTGTTGGCCGTCTTCGTGGGCTGGCTGGTGAGTCAGACCATCAACGTCAAGCCCTGGATTGCCCAGTCAGCGACCGCCGGCCACGTACGCCACGTGCCGAAGGGCGCTACCGCGCCACGGCTCGGCCTGGCTGTCTTCTTGGCTGTGGTCACGGCGCTGTTTGCGCTGACCATTAGCGCCTACCTGATGCGGATGGAGCATGGCGCCGACTGGAGAGCCCTGCCCGAGCCCAATCTGCTCTGGATCAATACCGGCATCCTGCTGCTGGGTAGTGTCGCCCTGCAATGGGCCTGGGGCTGCGCCAAGCGCAACAACCGCGATGGTCTCAGCCTGGGCCTGAGCGCAGGGGGTGCGTTCACGATCACCTTCATCGCCGGCCAGTACCTGGTGTGGCGGCAACTCAACGCAGCCGGCTACTACATAACCGCGAATCCGGCCAACGCGTTCTTCTTCCTGTTGACCGCCTTGCATGCGCTGCACCTGGTGGGTGGCCTGGTCGCCTGGGTCAGAACCCTGCGCAAGCTATGGTCCGGCGCCGAGCCGTCGCAGGTTCGTGCCAGCGTGGAGCTGTGCGCCTTGTACTGGCACTTCCTGCTCGTCATCTGGGCGGTACTGTTCGCTCTGGTGTTGTCTACCTAGAAGGAGAACGAAGCTGTGGCGGCAACTGTGCCCCCCGGTCCGCCTCTGTCTCCGGGAGTGAAAGGCCTCGTCTCCGACTGGTCCTCGGACCAGCGGGCGTTCAAGAACGTCCCCTGGGGCAAGGCGATGATGTGGATATTCCTGCTGAGCGACACCTTCATCTTCGCCTGCTTCCTGGTCAGCTACATGACGGTGCGGATCTCCACCACCGATCCCTGGCCGGATACCAGCGCGGTGTTCGCCCTGCATGTGGGCCAACAGAATGTCCCGCTGCTGCTGATCGCGATCATGACGTTCATCCTGATCAGCAGCAGCGGCACCATGGCGCTGGCTGTCAAGTACGGCTACGAGAAGAACCGCAAGGCGACCGCCACCCTGCTGGTTCTCACGGCGATACTTGGCGCCTCTTTCGTCGGCATGCAGGCTTTCGAGTGGACCAAGCTGATCATGGAGGACGTCCGCCCCTGGTCCAACCCCTGGGGAGCACCCCAGTTCGGCGCCTCGTTCTTCCTGATCACCGGCTTTCACGGCACCCACGTGAGCTTCGGGGTGCTGTTTCTGATCATCATGGCGGTCAAGGTCATCCGGGGCGCCCTGGACGATCAGCGGCCGGGCTTCCTGACAGGCCGCAAGGGCCGCTACGAGATGGTGGAAACGCTGGGCCTGTACTGGCACTTCGTCGATCTGGTCTGGGTATTCATCTTCGCGTTGTTCTATCTGTGGTAGGGGGCGATCGTGGATCACACTGAAGCCCAGCGACATCCTATTGCCATCTACCTCTGGATCTGGGGACTGCTATTCGTACTGAGCCTGCTCTCCTACCTCGTCGATTACCTGGGGTTCGAGGGTTTTCTGAAGTGGTTCCTGATCACTCTGTTCATGCTGCTGAAGGCCGGCCTGATCGTCGCGGTTTTCATGCACATGGCCTGGGAACGGCTGGCCATCATTTGCGCCATCCTGATCCCGCCGGGGGTGCTTTTGT
>CAZLYT010000440.1:0-6846 GCA_964563515.1 uncultured Candidatus Competibacteraceae bacterium
TTCTTCTGGCCCTTCAAGACCGCGATCTCATCCTTCAGCCGCTGGATCTCTTCCTCCTGTTGCTGGACACTCTCCGCCAAGCGCTCGATGATCCCGAGCAGGGTCAAGACCAGCGGCGTGCGCTCCGCCTCGGCTATTTCCGGTAATTGAACAATGGGGGCCATGGCCATACCGTGCCATGTTCGGCATTTTTGTCCAGCCACTGCCCCGGGTTATTGAGAAGTTACGTGCACTGGAGGGCACTTGTGCCCTCCGCCAGGCCGATGTAGACTGCGCGGCGATCGATAGGGCAGTTGTCAACCTTAGCGTTACGTAGGGAGTCCCAATGTCACAAAGAGATGAGTACGTACAAAGAATGAAGAATCAGCTCGACGACTGGAATGCTGATATTGATCAATTAGAGAAGAGGGTGCAGTCGTTTTCGGCGGATGCAAAAGCGAAATATCAGAAACAACTCAATGAGACACGGAAAAGGCAGAGAGCGCTCGAGCAGAGGATTGATGAGCTCAGAACTGCAGGCGAAGGCGCCTGGGAAGATCTCAGGGGGCAGGTCGAGCACGCCTGGAAGGCATTTGAGCATTCGGTGAACTACTTCAAGTCACAGTTCAAATAGAGCCACGGGCTTGTGGGCAAAGCCCTTAGGTCATCGGGCCAAGCTAGCTCATTGCGCGAATACGGGTCCCCGCGCCGCTGTGAGGCGTAGTCACTCGGGCTACAGGCTGATTCATTCATCCGGGACCCTAGACTCTAGCAGACCACGCACGGATGTCGGCTGTACAAGCGTAAGATCGTAAGCACGACGCGGTTATCACCAGCAATTGTCTGCTGGCGGCGGTGGTGAGAATTGATGTCGGTTGCGGCGAGGCTCCTTGGGACGACGCTTATTCTGCTGCTCTCTGCCTGCGCCTTGCATCGCGACGATGCCGAGAATTTCGACCGGTGTGCCGGTGATTGGCGCTACTACGTGGTGAATCACGGCTGGCATGCCGGGTTGGTCATCGAGGCCCCCCCGCTAACCACCCGGGTGCCAAGTTTGCAGGAGCACTTCGATGCTGCCGGCTATCTCGAGTTCGGCTGGGGGGACGAGCGCTTCTATCAGTCCCCCCGCCCCGGCCCTGGGCTGATGTTGGCGGCCGCTCTGTGGCCGACGGCCACCGTGCTGCATGTGGCCAACTTCCCCGGCTCACCTGCACCCCAGACCAACCTGCTGGAGATCCGAACGGACGCAACCGGCTATCAGCAGCTACTCGACTTCGTGGCGACCAGCTTCGAACACGACTACGGCGTAGCGCCGATCGGACCGGGTCTGTACGGAGACGGTCGATTCTATCGGGCCGTGGGCAGCTTCCATCTCTTCAACAACTGCAACACCTGGGTTGCCAAAGCGGTACGCGCAAGTGGCGTGCCTCTCCCGGGCGCTCGGGTGATCACCGCGGAAGATCTCATGGGGCAGCTGCGAGCGGTGGCCGTGGGCGATTGTCCGGCGAGCTAGACGACCCATCAGTGAGTGCATAGAGGATCCCAGGGTCAGCCCGGGAGCCGTACTTGACCTCGGTCAAATACAAGCGCCCCAGGGCTCTCGACTGTTGCGGCGCATCTGGAACTCGCCCCAAGCCTGACCTAGGCTCCCTAGGACAAGGCATCTACTGCACCTGCGCTGCGGTGGCTCCGGCGTGGGGACCAAACAGGCGCCACAGCGCTGGCCGCCCCCTGCGGAAAGGCGGCGCGGGTGACCGGATCGAGAAACACCAAGGATCTCATATGGCAACCACCGCCGAGTCAGGCGAGAAGAAGCGCGAGCTTCTGACCTTTCTATTTCTTACCGTCGTCACGGCACCAGTGCTCTCGGTCGCCATCGTGGGCGCCTACGGCTTCCTGGTGTGGATCTACCAGATCTTCACCGGCCCACCGGGACCTCCCGGGGGGTGAGAGCTCGTCGACGGGCGTCGATCTCCAAGTGGTCGGGAGTTCAGTGGGGGTATCGGTGAATCACGCGCGCCGCGGACTGTTACGAGGCCAGGTTCGGGCGCAACCGCCGCTGCGACCCCCTTGGTCACTGGACGAGGACGAGTTTCTGGGCGCCTGCAGCCGCTGTGGGGACTGCGTGCACACCTGCCCCGAAGGCATCCTGGTGATCGCTTCCGGCGGCTTTCCCCAGGTCGACTTCAGCCGCGGCGAATGCACCTTTTGCCGGCGCTGTGTGGAAGCCTGTCCCGAGCCCGCTTTCCAAGTCGCGGGGGCACCCTGGAACCTCACGGCCCAGGTGGAGGACAGCTGCATCGCCCGCCAACAAGTGCTCTGTCAGCTCTGCCGCGAGAGCTGCGAGGTTGGGGCCATTCGATTCCCACTGCGCGCCGGGCGCACGCCGGAGCCCCAGGTGGACGCCGATGTATGCACTGGCTGTGGTGCCTGCGTGGGTGCCTGCCCCGTGGGCGCGATTCTGGTGACGCGGCAGCGGGAAGCCGCATGAGCGACGAGGTCCACATCTGCAGCCTGGTGGTTCATGCCCGCCAGCCGCAGCTCGTCAGGCAGGCGCTGCTCCGGCTGCCCGACGTGGAGATCAGGGGCGACAACGGTCAGGGCAAGCTAATCGTGGTGCTGGAGTCAGGCAGCGAAAATCAGCTGCTGGAGCGCATCCGAGAGATTCAGGATTTGGACGAGGTGCTGGCAGCCAATCTCGTCTACCACCATTGCGAGCGCGCGGACGCGCTCGAGGAGAAGTCCAATGCAGACTACGCGCCGTGAGTTCATCAAGGCCTCGGCAGCCGCTTCTGCGGCGGCCGCCGCCGGGATCACTCTCCCCTCCCAGGGAGCCAATCTGATCACCGACTCCGAATACACCCAGATGAACTGGTCCAAGGCACCGTGTCGCTTCTGCGGCACCGGCTGCAGCGTCAACGTGGCGGTCAAGCAAGGCCGGGTGGTGGCGACCCACGGCGACATCAAGTCCGAGGTCAACCGCGGTCTCAACTGCGTGAAGGGCTACTTTCTCTCGAAGATCATGTACGGCGCCGACCGGCTCACCACGCCCCTGCTGCGCATGACCGACGGCAAGTACGACAAGAACGGCAACTTCACGCCGGTGAGCTGGGAGCAGGCCTTCGACGAGATGGAGCGCCAGTTCAAGCGGGTGCTGAAGGAGAAAGGTCCTACCGCCGTGGGCATGTTCGGCTCCGGCCAGTGGACGGTGTGGGAAGGCTACGCCGCCTCCAAGCTGTACAAGGCGGGCTTCCGCTCCAACAACATCGACCCCAACGCCCGTCACTGCATGGCCTCGGCGGTTGCAGGCTTCATGCGCACCTTCGGCATCGACGAGCCCATGGGCTGCTACGACGACATCGAGAACGCCGACGCCTTCGTGCTCTGGGGCTCCAATATGGCCGAGATGCACCCGATCCTGTGGACCCGGGTCACCGACCGGCGGCTGTCCGCGCCCCAGGTCAAGGTTGCGGTGCTCTCCACCTTCGAGCACCGCAACTTCGAGCTCGCGGACCTTCCCATCGTGTTCACGCCCCAGGGCGATTTGGCGATCCTCAACTACATCGCCAACTACATCATCCAGAACGATAGAGTGAACCACGACTTCGTCGACAAGCACGTGAACTTCAAGCGCGGCAATGCCGATATCGGCTACGGCCTGCGCCCGGAAGACCCAAGGGAGATGAGTGCCGCCAACGCCAAGGACCCCAACGGCGCCGAGCCCTTGAGCTTCGAGGAGTACGCAGAGTTCGTGGCCGACTACACGGTGGAGCGGGCGGAGGAGATCTCGGGTGTGCCCCGAGACAAGCTGCAGGCGCTGGCCGAGCTCTATGCCGACCCCGAGCTCAAGGTCACCTCGTTCTGGACCATGGGCTTCAACCAACACACCCGCGGCGTGTGGTGCAACAACCTGGTCTATAACATCCACCTGCTCACCGGGAAGATCGCCACCCCGGGCAACAGCCCCTTTTCCCTCACCGGGCAACCGTCTGCCTGCGGCACGGCGCGTGAGGTGGGCACCTTTTCCCATCGCTTACCAGCGGACATGGTGGTCACGAATCCAGAGCACCGGGCCCACACCGAGGAGATCTGGAAGATCCCCCACGGAATCATTCCCGATACGCCCGGCTACCATGCGGTGCTTCAGAACCGCATGCTCAAGGACGGCAAGCTCAACGCCTACTGGGTGCAGGTCAACAACAACATGCAGGCCGCCCCGAACATGAATGAGGAGTGTTATCCGGGCTATCGCAATCCGGAGAACTTCATCGTCGTCTCCGACGCCTACCCCACGGTGACCGCCGAGGCGGCGGATCTGATTCTGCCCACTTCCATGTGGGTGGAGAAGGAAGGCGCCTACGGCAACGCCGAGCGGCGCACCCAGTTCTGGCATCAGCTGGTGGACGCGCCGGGCGAATCTCGCTCCGATCTGTGGCAGCTCATGGAATTCTCCAAGCGCTTCACCACCGAGGAGGTATGGCCGGCCGAGATCCTCGACGCCCACCCGGACTTCAAGGGCAAGACCCTCTTCGACGTGCTGTTCGCCAACGGCACCGTAGACCGCTACCCGCTAGAGGACATGGACGCCAACTACGCCAATCAAGAGTCCAAGGAATTTGGCTTCTACGTGCAGAAAGGGTTGTTCGAGGAGTATGCAACCTTCGGCCGCGGTCACGCCCATGACCTGGCACCCTTCGACCGCTACCACGAGGAGCGCGGCCTGCGCTGGCCGGTGGTGAATGGCCAGGAGACCCGGTGGCGATTCCGGGAGGGGTCGGATCCCTATGTGGAGGCCGGCACCGGCTGGCAGTTCTATGGCCACAAGGACAATCGCGCGGTGATCTTTGCGCTACCCTACGAGCCGCCGGCAGAGTCACCGGATGAGGAGTACCCGCTCTGGCTGGTGACTGGCCGGGTACTGGAGCACTGGCATTCCGGCTCCATGACCCGCCGCGTGCCAGAGCTCTACCGCGCCTTTCCCAACGCCATCGTCTACGTGCACCCCGATGACGCCAACGAGCTGGGCGTGCGGCGAGGCAGCGAGGTCAAAGTGGCCACCCGTCGCGGCGAGATCCGTACCCGTGTCGAGACCCGCGGCCGCAACCGCCCACCCAGGGGCCTGGTTTTCGTACCGTGGTTCGACGCCAGTCAGCTCATCAACAAGTGCACCCTGGATGCCACCGACCCGATCTCCAAGCAGACCGACTACAAGAAGTGCGGCTGCAAGCTGATCCCAGTTTGAGGAGGTGCCCATGAAGCTGTTATCGCTTGCCGGCCCCATGATGCTGGCGTGGGTCCCCGCTGTGGTGCTCGCTGCCGGCGACAACATCGATGCCCTGCGCGGCGACACCGGCCTCACCGAGGAGCCCGAGCCGCCGCGGATGGCGACGGTGGAGAACCAGGATCTCCGTCGCGCGCGCAACTATCCCATGCAGCCACCCACGATCCCGCACAAGATCGACAACTACCAGGTGGATTTGAACAGCAATAAGTGCCTCTCCTGTCATAGCCGCCGGGAGACCGCGGAGTCACAAGCGCCCATGATCAGTGTCACCCACTACATGGATCGGGAGGGAAACTTCCTGGCGGAAGTGTCGCCCCGGCGCTACTTCTGCGAGCAGTGCCACGTGGCGCAAACCGACGCCCGCCCCTTGGTGGAAAACACCTTCCGGGATGTCGACGAGCTGCTGCAGCAGCAGTCGGCCCAGCAGTAGGAGGGGCGACGTGATCAGATGGCTGAAGAACTACTGGCGCACCCTGAGCAGCCCGAGCCGCCACTACAGCCTGGGATTTCTCACCGCGGGGGGATTCATCGGCGGCATCCTCTTCTGGGGCGGGTTCAACACTGCGCTGGAAGCGACCAACACGGAAGTTTTCTGCACCGGCTGCCACGAGATGCGCAACAACCCCTATGAGGAGATGCGCGACACCATCCACTTCACCAACCGCTCCGGCGTGCGCGCCACCTGCCCGGACTGTCACGTTCCCCACGAATGGACCGACAAGATCGCCCGCAAGATGCAAGCGTCCAAGGAGGTTTGGGGCAAGGTTTTCGGCACCATCGATACTCGGGAGGAGTTCCTGGAGCACCGGCTGGTCATGGCCAAGCGCGAATGGGCCCGGCTCAAGGCCAACGACTCCCTGGAATGCCGCAACTGTCACAACTTCGAGTACATGGATTTCACACGGCAGAGTCCCCGGGCCGAGGAGGCGCACTCCACCAGCCTGGCCAGCGAAGAAAAGACCTGCGTCGACTGTCACAAGGGCGTTGCCCACGAGCTACCGGATATGGCAGGTGTAGAGGGCTGGTAGCCGGCACATGCAATCGGGGCTGTTGGCGCTCGTCCACCCAAGATCCAACGACCAGCTGATCTTCTCGACCTAGGAGCGCCTCCGGCCGGGATGCCTTTTCCGACCACGATCTCACGATCGTGTCGGGAGGCGTTCTCATCACTGGCTGCCTACGCCAACCGATGCCCGGCACAATGCCCTCGCCTTCGCTCTCGCCCTCACGGGCGCACTCGTTCCCGCGAGAAGCCCGCCCTCGCGAAAGCGGGGGCGGGAACCCAGTGAAAGAGATTGCTCGACTGGATTCCCGCCTGCGCGGGAATGACGGGAGGCAGAGGGTCGCCGGGACTTATTCGCAGCCCCACCTCACAAATGTCCGTCATCGACGCACTGACCTGAGCGGAAAAAGATCCCGCGGTGACCATTGTTCGCTGCGAGACAGCGTGCGCCGGAGGCGGGGAATCTCTGGTCGAGCATCTCGCCTCCCGAGCCCAGGAGCTTGCTGTGCTCCGGGGCTGAAATCACTTGCCTGCTGGAGGTTGCGTGGGACCGCCTGAAAAGCCCGGCGAAAGCCGATTT
>CAZLYT010000441.1:0-3275 GCA_964563515.1 uncultured Candidatus Competibacteraceae bacterium
GATCTTCCGCAACGTCAGATGCAAACAAGACATGAAACACATTGCTGCCCTCGTGCACCAAGACCAAGTAACTGGGCAGATACTTGGTCTGAGAGTACGATTCGACCAACTCGTATGTGTCAACCGCACCGAGGATGGCCTCACGGGTAATGTGCCGTCCTTGCAGGCGCATGTTGACATGATAGGTCCAAAAAATCTGTCGTTTTCGGACGCATGCCTGAATAAAAGCTACCGGATCATCTGGAAGTTGTCGATCCACCGATTCCATGCTTGCCAATCAATATAGTCTTGCCCAACGTCTAACGCTAGGTGTCAGCCGCGCCTGGAAGCGGGAGCGACGTAGGAGCGGACGCTGGAAGGCGTCGGCTGCACACCCTTGTTCGGTCAGGACTTCCACCTGAGCATAGGGTGCCTTGCTTCTCAGGCCCCATGTGCATCGAGGAGTATTTATGCAGGAGGCTGCGGTGGAGGTGTCAGCGCTGCCAGTGCCACTGCCGGTGTGCAGACGATCATGAGGTTGACGAGTCGCGTCAGGTGCTCATTGTCCAAGGTAACCAGCGTGCTCCCGGCTTCGCGCGCTACCGCCGCATAGACCGCATCTGCGCCGCGCAGTCCATGCTGGCAGCCAGGGTAAGGGCGTGGAGCGCACATCCCTCGTCCAGCACTCTGACAGTCACATGCGGCAGCCGACGCAGCGCGGTGGCAAACGCTTGGGCCTGCACTGGCGCCTGGCGTGTCCGGCTGATCGCCCCAGCGACTTCGACCAGCACCAAATTCGGCACAATGATGGACAACGCCTGGCTCCGCAACACCTCAAGGAATTGGCGACTGACTTGATAGCCAGGTTCGCGCTGGTCAAAGGCGTTCACCCATACACTGGCATCAACCGTGTACATCGTGTCACCGCCGCATCGCCAGCACTGCCGCCGTCAAGGTTTCTGATGCTAGCGTATCACTGGCGGCGAGGGCATCGCCAAGACGGAAGAACTCCTCCCATGCCGCAGCAGTCTCTGGCGGGGTGTGTGAGGCAGTGGGCGCTGTTGCCGTCACCACCTGGGCCATACGGAGTGCCAGAAAGGCCAACAAATGGGCTTGCTCATGGGGGGAGAGTTGTTCCACCAGACGCTGGACTTGGTCAAATGTGCTTTCTGCCATGTGTTCCTCCTTCCCAAGGATAGCGTCTATTGTACCACACGCTTCATCCCACCAATGCGGTCTTCTCACTATGCATATTATAGGCCGAACGCTCAGTGTCAGCCGCCGCTGGAAGCGGTCGGCTGCACACCTTTGTTCGGGCTTGGTCTTGGCCCCTCTGACGCTTTTATGCGTGGTGCTTCGCAATCAGATTCCGAATGGCCGGCACAAGTTCGTGGGGCACCTCCATTACCGTCTGTGTCGACTCTTCCAACGCCGCCTCGTCTTCTGCCACGGCTTCGTCTTCGGTTTGCTCTTCGTAGTGTGCGAGCACCTTCCGCACCCGTTCTTCATTCCAGCCGGGTGGAAATCTGTCTTGTCTCATCGCTGTCCTTTCCGACGCTGCCGCCGTCGATAGGCCGCCAGCGGCTTCCCCCGCAACTCGTATGCGGTGATGACAAATAGACTTTCTGGTTCGGGGTCTGGCACATAGATGACCCGCAAGAACCTCCCAGCCCGTGTTTGACCGATGGCAACCCGAGAACCTTCCCGACCACGGCGGTCTTCACTTGGACGACGGATGATCTCTTCGACTTCCTCTTCGGTGACGCCATGGTTGTAGATATGCGGCTCGCCAGTTGCCGGATCGCAGTAGAAGCGAAGATTCATTCATTATTCTCATACTATTCTGGTGGCCGCTGGAGCCCGAACGCTGGCAGTGAGCCGCCGCCAGAAGCGGGAGCGCAGCGGACGCTGTTGGCGGTCGGCTCCACTGCAATGTTCGGCTCAGTCTGCCCGATGCTCCTTCGGCCTCGCCCGCTGTATGCGTGGCACAAAAGGAATGGACGAATGCATTACACTGTCCAGAGTTGGGAAACACCTCGCCGCTACATTGGACACTATCCCCCCGAAAAGGTCTATGCCCGCTCAGATAGCCAAGGGCCAGCGTGCCTTGTTCCGCTGTCTACGACTTCCCCCTTCATACCTGTGGCGCCCTCGGCGCTGCAAAATACGGGGTGAGACTCTGGGCCAACACCCGCGCCAGCGCTGGATTGCCCTCCACGGTCACGCATCCTTGTGCAACAGCCGTGTCGAGGGGGACACGGCTATAGAGCACCAGGGCAAATGTCGTGCGATCACACCGGAGCGTCACCGCCGCGGGCACGTCCGCTGCGGGCTCCATACGCGCCCGTCCCCCGTCGACGATCACGTCATACCGAAGGGCACTATCGACTCCCAGGTCACACCGGTACCGCACCGGCGACGGGTGGTCCGTGTCCATGGGAAATGTGAGGAAGCCAACGAGGGTGGGAAGACCCCGCTCCAGGAGGAATCGCAGGCTCTGCTCCGAGAGCGGGGCCGTTGCGTCAAAGCGGGAGCGTATGTCCCACCCATGGATGGCCAGCTCGGCCAGGATCGCAAAGAGAAAAGCGTGCGCGGGGCGGTGACCGCCACGAAAGTGAAAAAATGCGCACGGCATCTCCCATTGCTGAGGGCTGAGACGCGTCATGCCCTGGGAGAGGGCGTGAAAACTGGCCTGAAACGTCGGCAGGAGGGCGGTCCCGACCCGCTCGCGGACAGTGCGTGCCTGCTGATCAATATACGCGGGCATCGCCGGGAAGAGCGCCGGGGCGTTCCCAGGTGGTCGGTCCGCGGGATGGGAGATATCGCCCTGGATGCCGCGCGACACCGCGTCGGTATAGAAGTCGGCGGCCCAAATCAAATGGGCCACCACGTCACGGATGGCCCACAAGTCGCACGCACTCGGACGCTGCCAGTCGTCAGACGACAGCGTGGCAAGGAACTGTGCGAGACTGTCCGCTTCGGTGTAGACCAGCGGAACATACGCGTCAAGGGCTGCCATACCCATCTCCTTCCTGAGTGTGCTGACCAGTGGACGGTCAAGGGTGCCTCATAAAGGTGTGTGCCTCTCCCTCGTGAAGCCGAACGTCCGCTCCGCTGCTTTGTTCGGCCTGGTCTGGCTTAGGTGTAGACCTTCAAAAAACGACTCGTTGAGTTCGGTGGCGTAGTACGACACCCCTTGGGTCATGCGGTCCGCCGTCCAGGTAATAGCCTGCGTATCGGGGTCCATCTGATACGCGCTGTAGCCCCCAAAGGTCTCCAGCCGATTCCCGGACGGA
>CAZLYT010000442.1:0-3192 GCA_964563515.1 uncultured Candidatus Competibacteraceae bacterium
TGGAGTCGGGAGCTACCGTGTTCCGGTTTTCGGACGCCGCATCCTGCACGCTGACCTCGGCCTCGGTAGCATCGCAGCTCGAGAGCGCCGGGGATGACGAGCACGAGGAGCACCAGTCGGCGCATTCCGAGGTCCACGGCGAATGGACCTACGTATGCAGCGCTCCAGAGGCCTTGAGCGGGATCGAAGTCCTCGTCTTCGAGCGTTTTCCAGCCACCGAGGACATCGACGTACAGCTGATTACAGCGACTCAACAACGGTCGGTGGAGCTCACGGCGGATGATAACCGCATCGAGTTCTAAGGCGAGCAACCGTCCCGCAATCGCCACCGCGTCGGTAGCCTCGGACGCGGTGGTGGCGGTGCGTGATCTGCAGTTTCGCTGGCGCAGCGACCGGCCGCTGCTGCTAGACCTTCCGGAGCTGACGGTGGCACCCGGCGAAACGTTGTACTTGCGCGGACCCAGCGGTAGTGGCAAGTCCACGCTGCTCGCACTGCTCGGGGGCGTGCTAATGCCTCAGCAAGGCAGCGTTCGTCTGCTCGGTACCAACCTGGGCAACCTGCCGCGCGCTCGGCGGGACGGGTTTCGCGCCGACCACGTGGGCTTCATCTTCCAGCTGTTCAATCTGATTCCCTACCTGGGGGTCGTGGACAACGTGACCTTACCCTGCCGCTTCTCGGCGCGGCGTCGGGCGCGACTGCAGCAGCAGGGCAGCACCGTCGAGACCGAGGCCCGTCGACTGCTGGCCCGGCTCGATATGGACGACGACGAGCTGCTGCGGCAGCCGGTCACCGAGTTGAGTGTGGGCCAGCAGCAGCGGGTGGCGGCCGCCCGGGCCCTCATCGGTGGTCCCGAGCTGGTGATTGCCGACGAGCCAACCTCGGCCCTGGATAGAGACCGGCGCAGCGCTTTTCTCGAGCTGCTCTCTGCTGAGTGCTCCGCGGCCTGCGCGGCGCTGATATTCGTGAGCCACGATCCTTCGCTAGGGAGCCAGTTTGGTCGCACTGTGGATCTGGCCGACCTGAACCGGGCCACCTCGATGCTATCGAGGGCACAGGCGTGAAGATCCTGCCGCTGGCCTTGAAGAGCGTGGCCAACCGGCGCTTCAGCGCCTTTCTCACCGTGCTGGCGATTGCACTCAGCGTAGCGATGTTGCTCGGGGTGGAGCGTCTGCGCACCGAGGCGCGGGCGAGCTTCGCCAACACCATCTCCGGGGTGGATCTGCTGGTGGGGGCCCGAGGCGGTTCGATCCAACTTTTGCTGTACGCGGTATTTCGGATCGGTAACGCCACCAACAACATGACCTGGGAAAGTTATCAGGACATCATTCGCCACCCGCGGGTGGCCTGGGCGGTACCGCTCAGCCTGGGCGACAGCCACCGGGGCTTCCGGGTGCTCGGCACCAGCACGGGCTACTTCGAGCACTTCCGCTACGGGCGGGACCGCGCCCTGGAATTCCATGACGGCCGCCCCTTCGACGACTTGTTCGACGCCATCATCGGCGCTCAGGTGGCGCGAGAGCTGGGCTACCGTAGTGGGAGCCAGATCATCATCGCTCACGGTGCCGGTGACGTGAGCTTCATCGAGCACGGTGACAAGCCCTTCCAGGTGGTGGGGGTCCTGGCGCCCACCGGGACACCCGTCGACCGCACCGTGCATATCAGCCTCGAGGGCTACCAAGCCATACACGCCAACTGGCAAGGGGGCGCACCCGTCCCCGGCCTGAACCTCTCCCCCGAGCACCTGCGCGGGCTGAACTTGCAGCCCAAGGTGATCACCGCGGCGATGTTAGGGCTGAGCTCCCGAACCGCCGTGTTCGGTGTCCAGCGGGGCATCAACGAATACCCGGCGGAGCCTCTGCTGGCGGTGCTGCCAGGCGTCGCCCTGCAGCAGCTCTGGGACTTGATGGGGGTGGCGGAGAAGGCGCTGATGGCGGTCTCGGCCTTGGTGGTGGCGGTGGGGATCACCGGCATGCTCACGGTCATCCTGTCCGGGCTTGAGGCGCGCCGACGCGAGATGGCGATCCTGCGCTCGGTGGGCGCCCGACCGGTGCATGTGTTCGGGCTCATCGTGGGTGAGGCCGCCGCCTTGACACTCGCCGGCATCCTCGCCGGTGTGGCGTTGCTCTACCTGTCGATAGTGACACTAAGGCCGTTGCTGGCGAGCGATTTTGGACTCTATCTGGGGCTGTCGGCCCCGAGCCCACGGGAGTTGCTGATGCTGGCGACGGTGTTGGGGTCTGCGACCGTGGTAGCGGCACTCCCAGCCCACCGAGCCTACAAATATTCGGTGGCGGACGGCATGACCATCCGCCTATGAGGAGACTGTCATGGCTAAACGTCGATCCGCCCTAGCCACCATTGCGGCCGGAACTCTGGTGCTCCTGTTCGGGACCGGCAGCCCCGCCACCGAGGTGGCGCTGCCCGGTGATAATCGTCTGCCCGAGCCCGGCGAGGATGGCATTACGGAAATCGAGTGGGAGGATCTGATCCCCGAGGGCTACCGTCCCGAGGATCTGCTGGACAAGTACAACGTGGCCGACCTGGCGGACGACGACCCCCGCGTTGGCGAGGTGATGGATGAGCTCCGTGAGGCTTGGAATGCGTCCCCGGTGGTGCCGACGCTCGACGGGCGCCAGATTCGCATGCCCGGCCTCGTGGTGCCCCTGGAAGGCGATGGCGAGACGGTGACGGAGTTCCTGCTGGTTCCCTACTACGGTGCCTGCATCCACGTGCCGCCGCCACCGGCCAACCAGACCGTCTATGTGGCGGCCAAGGATGGCGCCCGAATGCGTGAGCTATTCGATGCGGTGTGGGTCACCGGCACCATCCACGTGAGCAACCACAGCAGCGATTTGGCCGAGGCTGGCTATACCTTGGTGGCGAGCCGGGTGGAGCCCTACGAGTAGTGGCGCTCCCCCCGGCTCATCGACGCTTCATGCGCTGTGGCGCAGCAGCATTGCCTCGCCGCGACTTGGCAGAGGCGTATTTATGCGCCGCAATGGACGCACGGTGTTGGGCAGGTTCCGAACCAACAGATCGGCCAGAGCCTCCAACGCCTCGCGGCGCGGGAAGCTGCGCCGAAACACCAGCGATACGCGACGGCTGGCGCCGGGCAGACTGAGCGGCCTCACCAGCACGCCGGCGTCGGTCATCCAAGGGCCGCGCAAGGCCAGGGCTGGCACCAAGGTGCA
>CAZLYT010000443.1:0-4391 GCA_964563515.1 uncultured Candidatus Competibacteraceae bacterium
TCTCCAATGCCATGTCGTTGGGGTGTTCCAGCGCGAAGCGGGCGATCTGCTGCAACCGTTTGCTGAGTTCCGGGTAGTGCTCGGAGATGGCTTCTTGGAGCCCAGCCGGATCTTCTGGGGGGGAAGTGGTCATGAGCGCAGATCCCATTGGGCCTCCCACTAGTGTCCCTAGAAAAAGGATACGGTGCATAGAATATTTCTTTCAAATCTGGATGATCGAGCGAGCGTCGGGCAAGACACTGTGCGGGTGCACTAGGACCGGGCAGCTTGGCTCCGCCCCGGACGATCGCGCGACCGCTGACTTCGGCAACGCGGGTTAGCTATTCTCGCAACGAGAAGCGACATTTTGTCGTCTATTGCGCTGCACAATGAAGCAAATCGTCAGCCTCATTGCGAAGACTTCCGATGGGGAGTCCGAACGAAGTGCGATATGAAAACAGTGATGTATGGTCTTAGGCAGGCAGACCACGAAGTTGCCCGCGACTGGGCGACGCCAGGGGAGCCAGGTGGCCGGTCAGGGTTGCAGCCTGCTCGTAGTCCTCACCTCGCGGATTGGAATATCTGGTGACCATCAGCGCTTCCATGTGGACGAGCCAGGTTTCATGGACGCCATACCGGGCGTACGAAGAGAGCTTGACATCGCGGTCGAAGCTAAGTGTTGTGTCTGCGACTTCGATAATCAGCACTGCTGTCGTGCGCCGTCGCCCCCTATGCACTCTAAGAATGCACACATCGTCCTAGCTGGAGCGCATACCGACCATGCCCGATGGCACGCATTCCAAGAAACGGAGCCGAGGTTGGTGAGTGTCACCCAGGCTGCGGCGACGATGGTGGCCACCTGGGTGCTGGCATCGACCTTGTTGGCGGCAATTAGCAGCGTCGCCGAAGCGAGTCGCTTCGGCCGCAACGGATTCTCCGGCAATCCGAGCACCAATGGCGGCGTCGTCTGCACCGCCTGCCATGCGCCGGGCGCGCCAACGCCCCAGGTGACGCTCAGTGGCCCGACACTCGTCGACGCCGGCTCCACCTATATCTACACGGTGGAGATTGCCGGTGGCCCGGCGCAGACAGCCGGCGTCAACCTCTCGATCAGCGACCTCGCCGGCGAGCTGGCGGCGCTGGACCCCAGGCTCCAGCGAGTTGGACAGGAGCTCTCCCATAAGCAGCCGACGCCGTTTCAGAGCTCATTGGTCAGCTACCGCTTTCGCTGGACGGCCCCACCCTACAACGCCGCGCTCACCCTGTTTGCGGCGGGCAACTCGAGCAACGGCGAGCTCGATCTTCTCGGTGACGGCATCGGAACCGACAGCCTTCGAATCCAGGTCCGCAACGGCGGTGCGCCGCCGCCCCAACCACCGCCGTTGTCAGCGAAAGTCACGCCGGTGCTGTTTGCGACCGGCCTGAGTCGCCCCGTGGCGATGGCCCACGCCGGAGACGACCGACTGTTCGTGGCAGAACAAGGCGGCACCATCCGTAGTATCGCCGCCGAGGGCACCGTGTCACCGACGCCCTTCCTGGATCTGCGAAGCGCCGTCGATGACAGCGGCAATGAGCAGGGCCTGCTGAGTCTAGCCTTCCATCCAGAGCACGCCAGCAACGGCTACTTCTACGTCTACTACACCTACGATCCGGGCCCGGGCCTCGATCGCTCGCGGGTGTCGCGTTTCAGGGTCGGCGTAGAGAGCGGGCGCGCGGACCCGAGCTCGGAATGGGTGCTATTGGAGTTCGAGCAACCCTTCGCGAACCACAACGCGGGTGATCTCCATTTCGGGCCGGACGGCTATCTCTATATCGCCTTCGGTGACGGAGGCGGTGTCGGCGACCCGCGCAACCTGGCGCAGAACCGCAGATCCCTGCTCGGCAAGTTGCTGCGCATCGACGTCGACTCCCCCGGTGGCGCGGATTGCAGCCTGGCCCCGGCGGGACGCTTCGCGATACCTGCCGGCAACGCCTACACGGACGGTGCGGGGGGCGAGGGCTGTGACGAGATATATGCCAGCGGCCTGCGCAATCCGTGGCGATTCAGCTTCGACCGTCAAACCGGGGACATGTGGATTGCCGACGTGGGCCAGAGTCGTTTCGAAGAGATCAATGTCGCCACAGCCGACAGCGGCGGCGGTCTGGACTTCGGATGGCGGTGCTACGAGGGCAACGAGCGCTACGGCACAGGCGCCTGCAATGGAGTTTACCTGCCGCCCATCCACGTCTTGGCTCACGCGGCGGGCAATTGCTCGGTCACGGGCGGCTATGTTTACCGCGGCTTCGACCATCCGGCGCTTTATGGCCGCTATTTCTTCAGCGACTTCTGCAACAGTGCCATTCGGACCTTGCACGTCGCTTCCGGCGAGGCGGTAGAAGAGACGGTGACGCCGGCGGGGTCGGTGAACACCCCGGCTGCGTTCGGCGAGACCCGGGCGAGCGAGCTGTTGGTTGCCAGTCTGAGCGCCGGTGCCATTTACCGCCTTCAGAACAGCGCCACCCAGGGATCGATAGTCGGCGAGGCCGCCGAGGTATTGCTGCATGCCGGCAACCGCGATCACTGGCATCAGATCGGCTTCCGCAACCGTTACGCCAGACCGGTGGTTGTGGCCGGACCCCCCACCAGTAATGGTCTCGACCCGACCACGCTCCGCATTCGCAACGTCACGCCAACGGGCTTCGAGCTGAAGTTACAGGAATGGCTATACCTGGACGGCCCACACCTCCCCGAGCGCGTGGGCTATCTGGTGGTCGAGACGGGTGATCATCGGCTGCTGGACGGTACTCGACTGATGGCAGGCAGCACCCAGGTCGATCATCGATGGCGTGCCGTTACCTTCCCACGACCATTCCCAGAACCACCGGTGGTCTTTACCACCACGGCCAGCGCCAGGGGTGGAGCACCGGTAACCGAGCGAGTCGCTGCCGTGTCCGCTAGTGGGTTCCAGATCCGGTTGCAGGAAGAGGAGGCGGCGGACGACCGACATTTGCCGGAACGCGCCGATTGGATTGCGATTGCCACCGGCCTGGGGGCACGGCACGAGGTCGGCGTTACCACCATGGCGCTGAACCACAGCCCACTCGCGCAAGTGCTTCGACGTGGTTTCCCGGCACCACCCGTGGTCCTTGGCGAGTTGCAGACTCATCGTGGCGGTGATGCAGCCACTTTGCGAATGAATGCCCGCAGCGCGCAACGCGTGGTGCTTCGAGTGGAGGAGGAGCAATCCGCCGACCTCGAGACCGCTCACCTGCCCGAGGTCGGGGGTTACGCCGCGATTCTTTCAGGAGCGATCCGGGCGCGCTGATTGCCCAAGCCGGTTACCACCCCGCCAGGTGCCGGGCCAACACCAGGGCAATGCCGAGCACTACGCCGACACCCACCCCGTAGTGCGCGTTCCAACGCCAGGCCACGGTCCACACTGGCAGATTCATGAGCCGGCCCACGAACAGCACCGTGCCCGACAGCGGCGACAGAATGGTGGCCGGACCCCAGCTCGCCATCATGGTAACGGCGACCATCTGCTGCGACAGCCCGAGCTGCTCGGGTGTGAACGCCTGGCCGATGACCATGACGGGGATTACCGGGTGTATTCCCGCCAGACCCAGTGCCACGCTGGCGAGCAGGATGCCCATCACCGCGGCATCACCGGTGGGTACCGGAACGCCTATCTCGGTGCCGGCCACGAGCCGAGCAAGCCCAACCCCAAGAACACTGGCCCCCACGAACAGGAGCGCCTCGGCGCGCAAGGCCGGTAGACTAAGCCAGAGCGCGCGTTGCATGACCCGATATGCGCGAGCCGCACGATACTCCCCCGGCGTCAGCATTCGCATCCAGAGGAAGGCGACCACAGGCCCCACCAGCCCAATGGCGATGGCAATGCCAAAGTGATAGAGCTCCACCAGGCCGATGACGGGGACGATCAGGCTCAGGAACATGACAGCGACCCCCAACCACGGCCGGCCGGCATCGGGCTCGGCGCCGGCCTTCATCGCGGCCGCCGCCGGGACTGAACGGCAGCTCCAGCGATCGACGATCCACGCCGAGGCGAGCGTCACTACACCGGCAAAGAGACCCATCGGCGCCACATCGATCCAGGTGAGCCCGGGAGAGACCGATAGCACCACCGCCGTGGATACGAACAACGGCGACCAGCAGGGTGCCGCGCTGAAGCCTCGCATCACGGCCAGTGCCAGCCGGCGGCGGAGCTCGGGATCGGTCTGGCGCTCGGCCGCCGAGCCTACCAGCTGCATGCCCGCCAGGTTCAGCACCGAACCGAACACGTGGGAACCAAGCTGCAGCGCCAGGAAGCGCCGCCCCGGAGGCTGGCGGATGATGCGCTCGCCCACTGCCAGCATCGACGGGCTGCGCAGCGCAGGCTGCCGCAGGTGGGCTACGGCGGCAAACAGCACCA
>CAZLYT010000444.1:0-6893 GCA_964563515.1 uncultured Candidatus Competibacteraceae bacterium
AAAACGGCATTCTAATTGTTGAGTTCGCCAACAAGCTGCAGATCGAGCAGGGGTTGAGCAAGCGGGAGGCGGTGCTGGAAGCTGGCGCCATCCGCCTGCGACCCATCCTCATGACGTCGGTGGCCCTCATCGTGGCGATGATCCCCTTGCTCACCGCCAGCGGCCCTGGGGCGGTCAGCCGCTTCGCCATCGGTCTCACCATTGCCACGGGGCTTGGCATCGGCACTCTGTTCACGGTGTTCGTGCTGCCGGGCTTCTATGTGCTGCTGGCGCGGGATCATGCCGCCGAACGCGAGCAATCGCGTGAGGGCGAGTCGGGGGAGGGGGTGCCAGCACACTGAAAAAGCCGGCGACTCACGATCTCGACCGGACGGTCCGCAGACTGCGCCCAGGCATGCTGCGCCCCCGCCTCGCGTCTCACGTCCAGCCGGCGAGGTGTCATCCGTCGTCTCTCCGCAGCGCCGGCCTTCCAATAGCATGACCAGGATCAATGCTGGGCGGCGTAGCTGGTGGTGTAATTAGAACAAGACGCTGGTCAATCTCTGCGGACGCCATGAGGGCTTGCCTTACCTCGCGCGTTGCCGCCAGGGGGGCGCAAAAACGAGTTCCCTTCGGGCCCATTTGTGGACAAACCGGCCCCGGGGGGATCTGTTGTGTTGCCCGACTTGACCATGGGTTGGCTATGACGCTGAGAGCCGGGGCGCCTTGCACCTGCGCCCCTGTGGACCAGATGGTCTACCCTTGGACGGCTCGCACGGATTGATCCGCGTCCCCCTTCTTTCCACCAAAGTGAGGACACAACAATGCTCAAGCAGTCTTTCGTGGTCAGCGCCGTGGTCGGACTCTCGGCGCTACCGTGCATTGTCGCCGCGGCCGACGTACTGACCGCCGTATCGACCAGCACTCCACCCACCATCGACGGCAGCGTCGACGACGCCTGGGACGCGGCGACGCCGCTGAATGTGGCTTTGAACAAGCTTCCCTACCAGCCCAGCAACGGCTACGAGGGTGCACAATCCAGCGAGGCGACACTGCGTGCGCTTCACGACGAGGAGAACTTCTATCTGCTGGTGCAGTATCAGGATCCCACCGAGAGCCTGGAGCGCATGCCATGGGTGAAGCAGGAGGACGGCTCTTGGAAGCAGCTCAGCAACAAGGACAGCACCGGCCACGAGAACACCTACTACGAGGACAAGTTCGCGATGCTGTGGGACATCAATGCCCGCGGCTTCGCCAAGAAGGGTTGCGACGCCGCCTGCCACATCGCCGACAACGGTATGGTGAACGGCATTGCCGATACCTCGCCGGGTCGGAAGTTCACCTCCGCACCGGGTCAGACCATCGACATGTGGCACTGGAAGTCGGTGCGCACCGGCCCCGTCGACCAGCTAGACGATCAGTACATCGACAGCACCGCGGATCCCGAGGCCAACAGCAACTGGGGCCGCAAGGGTGACCACAAGACCGGTGGGGGCTATTCCAACAACGTCAGCGAGGACAAGACGCAACCGGCATTCATGGCCGAGGGCGAGTCTGCGGGCGGCTACTGGCTGCTGGATCAGAACAAGACGGCCTTCGTCGACAACTTCGATGCCGGTGACACGGTGCCCAGCATAGTTGTGTCACCTTTCGCCGGATCGCGGGGCGATGTCCAGGCGGTGGCATCTTGGGCCGACGGTGTTTGGACCATCGAGATGCAGCGCCCTCTGGTCACCAGCGAAGAGATGGCCAACGAGCAGGATGTCCAGTTCGACGACCTGGAGCAGTCCTATCCCTTCGGGATTTCCGTGTTCGACAACAGCCAGATCAATCACCTCTATCATGAGGGTGTGCTGACGCTCGAGTTCGACAACTAGCCGGCGGTAGCGACCATGAGACTGAAGCAACTGGCAGTTGGCGCGCGCCTGGCCGCGTCCCTGTACGCCTTGACCGTGCTTGCGGCTTTGCTGTCGGCGCTGCTACTCATGCAGTACAGCACCGGCAGCCAGAGCCTGGTCGATGTCGGGGCGGTGAAGCAGAAGTACACCGGGTCTCTATTGGTGTCGGCCATGTGGGGCTCCATGTACAAGCACGTCACCGAGGACGAATCCATCGCCAAGGTAGAGCGCTGGATCGCAGCCGGGCGCACCCAGGAGGGTTACGAGGCTGAGGTGCGGGCGGTGATGGAGGAGGATTGCACGAACTGCCACAGCCGCACGTCGACCATGACCGACGCCGCGCCGGGCATGCCTCTGACCTCCTACGAGGACGTGCTGGCGCTGAGCACGCGAGGCCTTCCCGATGGCAAACTGCTCGGTTCTCTGCACACGCACCTGTTCGCAATCGGGACGGTGCTGCTGGCCCTGAGCCTGCTAATGTCCTGCAGCGATCTGCAACGTGTCTGGAGCGTGCTGCTGATCGCGGTCGGCTTCGCGGGGCTGTGGTTGGACACCGGCGGCTGGGTGCTCGGCCGGTCATCGGAGTCAGCGGTTTGGCTCATCATCGCCGGGGGCGCCATGACATCGGGCGCATTGGCAGCGATGGCAGTGGTGGTGGTGCTCGATTGCTGGATCAGGATCCCGCTGTTCAGTCGGCATGAGTAGGGCGCATTCGAGCCCCCTCGAGCGCAGGGCGATGACCGCCCGCCGCTGA
Source organism: uncultured Candidatus Competibacteraceae bacterium (assembly GCA_964563515.1). Lineage (GTDB taxonomy): Bacteria > Pseudomonadota > Gammaproteobacteria > Competibacterales > JAHEDQ01 > CAZLYT01. The sequence goes on from CAZLYT010000444.1 coordinate 2,632, forward strand.
CCACGCCAACGCCGACAACCGATGCGGGGCTCAGGTGCCCCGCGCCACAAATCACGGCACAGAAGCAATCATAGGCCTTCGATGCTGGGGTCAGCGTTCAACCCAGAGGAGATTTTTGCGAGACTCGAACCCAGCGCGGCCTTGGAAACACCCAGAGATGTAGCGACCAATCGAAGGTACTCATGGCACGTCCTTAATTACCCTCCTCGAAATAGGCTCTCCTACGTCATACCCGCGAAGGCTGGTATCCATTAAGGCAATTTTTCCACTGGGTTCCCGCCTACGCGGGAACGAGTGCTGTTCAGGGGAATTCAAGGACGGACCAGATTGGCACTAAGTTAAGGTTCTTTAGCACCGCCTAAGAGCAGCATGGCCCCGATGAAGCGAGGCTCTCCCGGGTCCAAGCTTCGTGCAAACGAGCTTAACTTAGCGCCATTCGGGACAGACCACGGTTTTGGCTCCTTAGTCGGCGGCGAACAGATCCCCGGACTGTACATCCCATCGTTTTCGGGGGCGCCCCGATTCGCCTCGGGTAACCCGGCGTGCCAGGGTGGCGACGACCTGGGCTTGGAAGCGCGGGCTGCCAAGGACGTAGTTGCCGTTCGCGGCGGCGTCGCGTGGCGGCGCGAGTTGGGTCGACGAGCTCTCTGTCTAGCCGAGATATGAAGCGGGACAGCGGGAAGTGCCACACGCGGCCGAACTGACCTCCCTCAAGGATTGGGGCGGCAACTGCGGTCATAATTCTCTCAGCACTGTGTGCATGGATGCACCGCCGCCCCGAACCAAAGGAGTACCGCCGTGGTCGACAGCCACCCGCTCTCCAAGTCAGTTGCATGGCATGCGGAGACGCCGGACGATGTCCTGGCGCACCTTGATGCTGACCGCCGAGGTATCAGCGGCGAGGAAGCCGGTAAACGGCTGCAGCACTATGGTCCCAACCGGCTGACACCGCCGCGGCGCCGCGGCCCGCTGCAGCGTCTCCTGCTGCAGTTCCACAACGTCTTGATCTACACGCTCCTCGTTGCCGCCGCGGTTACGGCGTTGCTGGGCCATTGGGTGGACACGGCGGTCATTACCGGCGTGGTCCTGGTCAATGCAGTCATCGGTTTTGCCCAGGAAGGCAAGGCCGAGAAGGCGCTGGAGGCCATTCGCCGCATGCTGTCCCTGCGGGCCACCGTAGAGCGCGATGGTCGCCGGCGCGAGGTACCCGCTGAGGAACTGGTGCCGGGAGACGTGGTCCTGCTCGCTTCAGGCGACAAGGTGCCAGCTGATCTCCGGCTGCTGAAGGCCCGCGGCCTGCGCATCGACGAAGCTGCCCTCACCGGCGAGTCGGAACCGGTGAACAAAGCTCCGGGGGCAGTGGCGCGGGATGCGGCGCTGGGCGACCGCAGCGGCATGGCATATTCCGGCACCTTGGTGACCTACGGTCAGGGCAGCGGAGTCGTGGTGGCCACCGGGGATGCCACCGAGCTCGGGCGCATCGGCGCCATGCTTCAGGCGGTGCAGCAGCTGACAACGCCACTGCTGCGCAAAATGCAGGAGTTCGCTCGCCGCCTGACAATCGCCATCCTGGGTCTGGCGGTCGCCATTTTTGCATTCGGTCTGCTGGTGCACGGCAACACGCCCGCGGACATGTTCACCGCCGTCGTCGGACTGGCAGTGGCAGCGATCCCCGAGGGGCTACCGGCCATTCTCACTGTAACCCTGGCCATCGGCGTGCAGCGCATGGCGCGGCGCAACGCCATTATCCGGCGGCTGCCGGCGGTGGAGACTCTGGGATCGGTCACCGTCATCTGCTCCGACAAGACCGGCACGCTGACCAGAAACGAGATGACCGTGCGCCGCGTGGTCACGGCCCGGGGCACCATCGACTTCAGCGGCGTCGGCTACGCCCCAAGTGGCGGCTTCCGCGATGCCACCGGCGACATCGATCCCGGGACCTGCCCGGAGCTGGGCGAGGTGGCTCGCGGCGCCCTGCTCTGCAACGATGCCGTGCTGCACGCAACGAACGGCGATTGGCATCTGGAGGGCGACCCCACCGAGGGCGCCCTCCTCACCCTGGCACTCAAGGCCGGCCTGGACCCCGCGCTGGAGAACCAGGAGTCGCCACGGGTGGACGCGATACCGTTCGAGTCCCAGCACCGCTTCATGGCGACGCTGCATCACGATCACGCTGGCCACAGCTTCATCTATCTCAAGGGCGCCCCCGAACGAGTCCTGGAAATGTGCCACTGGCAGCGCGCCGACGGGGTTGATCAGCCAATAGACTTGGCCTACTGGCAGCAGCAAGTGGAGACGCAGGCCGCGGCCGGTGATCGCGTGCTCGCGCTGGCCTTCCGTTCGACGGAGCCCGGCATGCGGGAGCTGCGCTTTGGCGACGCTGAAGGCGGGTTCACGCTGCTGGCCTTGTTTTGCATCATCGATCCGGCTCGCGACGAGGCGATTGAGTCCGTGGCCCAATGCCGCTCGGCCGGGATCCGGGTCAAGATGATCACCGGCGACCACGGCGTCACCGCCCGCGCCATCGGCAAGCAACTTGACATCGGCGACGGCCGCAACGTGCTGACCGGGCCGGAGCTGGAAGCCATGGATGACGAGGCTCTGCGCCGAGCGGTGATCGAGACCGACGTGTTCGCCCGCGCCAGCCCCGAGCACAAGCTGCGCTTGGTCGAGGCGCTGCAGGCCAACCGCCAGGTCGTGGCGATGACCGGCGACGGCGTCAACGACGCGCCAGCGCTGAAGCGCGCCGACGTCGGCGTGGCCATGGGCACCAAAGGTACCGAGGCCGCCAAGGAAGCCGCCGAAATGGTGCTGGCGGACGACAACTTCGCCTCCATCGCACATGCCGTCGAGGAGGGCCGCACCGTCTACGACAACCTGTTGAAGGCCATCATCTTTCTGCTGCCGGTAAACGGTGGCGAGTCGCTCAGCCTGGTGGCGGCAATCGTGTTCGGGGCCACATTGCCCATCACTCCAGTGCAGATACTCTGGGTCAATATGGTGAGCTCGGTGGCGCTCGCCATGGCGCTGGCTTTCGAGCCCACCGAGCGAGATGTGATGCAGCGATCGCCGCGGCCGGTGGACGAACCAATCCTCTCGCGCTTCCTGGTGTGGCGTATCGCCTTGGTCTCGGTTTTGTTCCAGGTGGGCATTTTCGGCATGTTCGAGTGGGCGCTTCGGCGGGGGGCAAGTGTCGAGGAGGCGCGCACGATCGCTGTCAACACGCTGGTGGCAATGGAGGTGTTCTACCTGTTCAGCGTGCGTTACCTGAGAACGCCGTCCTTCACCTTCGAGGGGGTGAAAGGCACCCGGGCGGTACTAGTGGCAGTGGCGACAGTGTTCACTCTGCAGCTCTTGTTCACTTACCTGCCGCCGATGGAAGTCTTGTTCGACTCACGCCCGCTACCGCTGCTGGTCGGCCTCGAGATTGTCGCAGTGGGCGTCGCACTGCTGGTGGTGTTGGAACTGGAGAAACTGCTCCGTCGGAGGCTCAGCCGGTGAGCGTCTATCACGAGTTCGCGCTGCTGCTGCTGCTCTCGGCACTGGCAGGGGCTGCGGCAGTGAGGCTGAAGCAGCCGCTGATCGTCGCTTTCATCGTCGTCGGGATTGTGGCTGGGCCCGCCGGCGGCGGCTGGGTGCGAAGCCATGATGAGATCGACCTGCTGGCGCAGATCGGCGTCACAGTGCTGCTCTTCGTCGTGGGCCTCAAGCTGGACTTGCACCTGGTGCGAAACCTGGGCCCGGTGGCGCTGGCCACCGGCATCGGGCAGCTGGTCTTCACCATATTTTTCGGATACTTGATCGGCCTGGCGCTGGGCTTGGGCCACATGGCCGCGGGTTATGTGGCCGTGGCGCTGACTTTTTCCAGCACCATCATCATCGTCAAGCTGCTCTCCGACAAGCGCGAGCTGGACTCGCTGCATGGGCGCATCGCCATCGGATTTCTCATCGTTCAGGACATCGCCGTCGTACTGGCGATGACGGTGGTAGGGACCTACGCGGCCGCTGGCGAGGCTGGCAGCGTCGCTGACGTTCTACTGGCGCTGGTGTGGAAGATGGCGGCGGTGGCGCTGTTCGTGGGCGGCGCGATGCGCTACCTGCTGCCGCGCCTATTACATCATCTAGCCCGCTCACAGGAACTGCTGCTGCTGTTCGCTATCGCCTGGGGCACCGCACTGGCGACCGCGGGCGATTTGCTGGGATTCAGTAAAGAGGTGGGAGCGTTTCTGGCCGGCTTCTCGCTGGCTTCCACGGCTTATCGC
>CAZLYT010000445.1:0-14215 GCA_964563515.1 uncultured Candidatus Competibacteraceae bacterium
TGGATCGACCAGCGTATCCTATCGAGGCGGCGCTTGAGGGTATTGGCATCCATTCAGTTCTCCATACGGTGGATAAAGCGGCGCAGTCTAGCACTGGAAATGGACCTGTAAACCTCTCGTAACAAGCGCGTGTCTCTGTGCAAGCGCGTGACGGAGCGACGTTCAGTGACGGGAATCCGTTGGCCCGCGCCCCACGCACAGTGGTGTGACTGGGAGGATCATTACGGAGCACGGCGGAGCCGGTCGGCGCAAGGGTCAACAGTGGTTCGGAACGTGATGCAAAACGTGATTTATAAGCGTCGCTTATTGCGCAAGTTGTTGATTCGGCGTGTTACGTGCACATCACGGTCTTCAGAAAAGTCTGTTGAAATTCAATATGTTAAAGAGCAAATTCACGCCTTCACACGGCAGGGGTCGCAGGTTCAATCCCTGCACCGCCCACCAATCAGCAAAGCAGCGAATTAGAGAGCCGGCCCTGGGCCGGCTTTTCTATAGTCGCACCCCCCTCGGGTCAATCTCCGGTTCGCACCAGCGAGAGCGCTTCCCGAGAGATCCCTTGACACCGTCTTCACGGCGCCGTAGCCGCGCTGGAGGTCGGCGGAGGGGTCGTCGGGGCCAGCTCCGGCTGCAGCTTGGCCACTTCCTCATCGGCTGCGGCCCGTGCGGCCCGTACCAGGTCGCCGCTCCAGAGAAAGAGCCGCAAATGGTCGTGTGCGTCGTCGGGTGCTGGGAAGTCGGCCACCAGGGATACACCCGGCGCAGCCTTCAGTATCCGCGCTTCCGGGTCGCAATTGCCCCAGCACGCCCGCGAGGGCGTTTCGGTCCGCGGCGTGCCGTATTGCTCTCGAAGCTGCCTTCGCATCTCCTCGATGGTCACCGGTGGTTCAATCTGGTCCTCTCGGAGAATCGCGTAGACGCGCTCTCCGAAAGGCTCGGCTCTAAATGCGTAGCTACTGTCGGGCTGCATCTCAGTCGCCAGGTAGCTGACATCGGTGAGCTCGCCGTTGGGCAGCAGGCGCTTGATGCCCAACGGATCATGAACCTCCGAGAAGGCGATCTGCGGACGCAGGGCTCGAGCCTCGCTCATGGTCATGCCCAGCTCGATTCCCAGGGTATTGAGAGCCATGGGGCCCGTCTGCGACGACGCTTCGGTGTCCGCATCTGGGCTCGGAATCGGCGTTGCCGAGGCGGCCGTGGACGATTCGGGAGGGGCAGTCTCGGGCTCGGGGATTGGCTCCGGTGACGGCCCTTCCTGGACCTCGGGTAGAGCCGCCGAGGCGGCGGCGGACGATTCGGTCGGGGCCGGAGGCTCGGTGGCTGCTGCCGCCTGGGCTTCCAGGCGTTCAACCAGCGCCCCGTCGATCTGCTCCGGCATCACCCCATCTCGGTCGCGGCTATAGGCCATGAGTGCCGCGCGCGTTTGCGGGCCATAGAGCCCGTCGGTGGGGCCTGGGTCGTAGCCCAGCACCGCCAGGGCATTCTGGACGCGGCCGACCAGCACAGGATCCAGCGCCGGGGGCTTGGGACGGGGCTCGGCTTGTGCAGGGGCAGGGCTGGGCTCAGGGGGTGTTATGGCCTGGTCGGCAGGTGCGCTCTCTGGCTCCGCGCCAGAGTCCGAGGAACCGCTGAGGAACTCCGACAAGTTGCGGAAGTTAGTGCGCATGTCCTCCGCGAATTGCCGGAACGGGTTATCGACCGCGCCGGCGCTGGCGGTGCATACAATTAGGACGAGGAGCGCCAAAGGGCGCCGCCAACCCATTACTCGGTTCGCTGCCACGGCCCCGGGAGGGGCCTCGAGTCCTGCCAGGGAGGTCACCAGGCCAACGGTTGCCCGTCTCGGAAGAAACCACCCGTGGGACCGCAGTCGGGCAGCGTAGCGGCCCAGATGATGCCACGTGCGCCTTCCTCGACTGAGCGCTCTGCGTTCTCGCCTCCCATGTCGGTGCGTACCCAGCCCGGGCAAACCGAGTTCACCAGAATGTTGTCGCCGGCTGTTTCGGCCGCCACCGCCCTGGTAACCGCATTGAGAGCCGTCTTGGAGAGGCGGTAACCCGCAAAGCAGCCGCCCATGTCACAGAGCTGGCCCATGCCGCTCGACACGTTGACGATACGTCCGTACCGGTTCTCTCGCATCAAGGGCACCAGGGCCTGGCACATGCGCAGTGCGCCCAGCGCATTGATGTCGAAGGAACGCATGATCTCTTGGGTAGAAGCTTGAAACACGCTCGACTCGTGCGGGCGACCTGTTCCTCGTGCATCGAGAAAAACGCCTGCATTGTTCACTACCACGTCCACACGGCCGTAGCGCTCGACGATTGAGCGCGCCAGGCGCTGAACGTCCTTGTCCGCCGTGACATCGAGCTCGATTGCGGTGACGTCGTAGCCCTCGTCGGTGAGCTCTTGGGCTCTAGCGCGGGCACGCGCCTCGTCCCGCGCTGTCAGGACGATGCGGTAGTGATGGCGCCCCAGCTGGCGACACACTTCCAGCCCGAGGCCGCGTGCGGCACCGGTGACGACTGCCACGCGTCCGGAAGCAGCCATCGTCACTGCCCCCACCAGCGTCGACTGTGAAAGTGTAGGCAGGCAATGTCGGGCGTGGTCGACCGGAATGCTCTGCCGCCGTCCGCTAAGCGATTATTTGTTGATCTTATGAAGTGCGATTCCCTCAACCGACAACGCAGCTTCATGCACAGCCTCGTAAAGTGTGGGGTGCCCGTGAATGGTTCGAGCAACATCTTCGGCACTAGCGCCGAACTCCATGGCGAGCACGATCTCCTGCACCAGCTCAGAGACCATCGGCCCAACGAAGTGAGCGCCCAGAATCCGGTCGGTCTCCCCATGGGCCAGGATCTTGACCAGACCACTGGCGCTGTCCATGGCTTTGGCGCGGCCGTTGGCAGCAAACGGGAAAGAGCCCACCTTGAACGGCACGCCTTCGCTACGCAGCGCCTCCTCGGTCTTGCCGACCCAGGCAATCTCGGGATGTGTATAGATGACCCACGGAACGGTCTCGTAGTTCATCTCCGCTTCGTGGCCGGCGATGATCTCCGCCACCATCACGCCTTCTTCGGAGCCCTTGTGGGCCAGCATGGGGCCCCGCACCACGTCGCCAACTGCGTACACACCGGGAAGGTTGGTGCGGCACGATTCGTCCACGTGGACCAAGCCCCGCTCGTCGAGCAAGAGGTCGGCCTTGGGGGCCGCCAAACCATCGGTCTCCGGTCGGCGACCGACGCAGACCATGAGCTTGTCGACCCGGACATTGTGCTCGCCATCCTTGTCCTGATAGTGCACGGTGACCAGCCTCTCACCCTTGCTGGTGCTGGTCACGCGGGCGCCGAGACGAATGTCGAGACCCTGCTTCTTGAACTGACGCAGCGCATCCTTGGCGATCTGCTGATCGACGGAGGCCAGGAAAGTGTCCACCGCCTCCAGCACCACGACCTCGGCGCCCAAGCGCCGCCATACGCTGCCGAGCTCGAGGCCAATAACGCCGGCTCCGATGACGCCCAGGCGCTTGGGAACCTCGGTGAGGCTAAGCCCTCCGCTGGAGTCGAGGATCATTTCGCCATCAGTGGGTGCGGCGCCCATCTCGATGGGCTTGGAGCCGGTGGCGAGAATCACGTTGCCCGCCTCCAACACTTCGGTCTTGCCGTCACGGCTGGTGACCTCGACCTCCTTGTTCGCCAGCAGCTTGCCACGGCCCTTTACCCAGGTAACGCCATTGGCCTTGAACAGGGCCGCGATGCCGCCGGTGAGCTGGGCGACGATCTCGTCCTTGCGCGCCTGCATCTTGGCAACGTCGACCTCGATCTTCCCCACCGAAATGCCGTGATCGGGAAACACCGATGACAGTCGGTGCACCTGCTCCGAGGACTCCAACAGCGTCTTGGAGGGGATGCAGCCCACGTTGAGGCAGGTCCCCCCCAACGCCGGCTCCCCCTTGGTGTTGAGCCATTGATCGACGCAGGCCACGTTCAGCCCCAACTGCGCGCAGCGAATGGCGGCGACGTAGCCGGCTGGGCCGGCCCCAATGACGACGACGTCGTAGGACTTGGACATGATCGACTCCCGGGGATCGTGTGAACTGTCACGGGGCTGCCATTGACGGCAGCCCCGAGGGTGATGGACCGATGCCGCTCAGACTTGCAGCAGCAGACGACCCGGGTCTTCCAGCACTTCCTTGATGGTCACCAAGAAGCTCACCGCCTCCTTGCCGTCAACAATGCGATGATCGTAGGACAGCGCCAGGTACATCATCGGCCGCACCACGACCTGACCGTTCTCGACCATGGCTCGGTCCATCGTCTTGTGCATTCCCAAGATGGCGCTTTGAGGCGGATTGAGGATCGGTGTGGAGAGCAGCGATCCGAACACGCCGCCGTTGGTGATCGAGAAGGTTCCGCCGCTGAGGTCGTCGATTCCAATGGAGCCCTCGCGCCCCTTGCGGGCGAACTCACCGATGGCTTTCTCGATTTCCGCCACACTCAAGCTGTCGCAATCCCGCACGATGGGCACCATCAGCCCACGATCGGTGGAGACGGCGATGCCGATGTCGTAGTAGCCGTGGTAGATGATGTCGCCTCCGTCGATGGAGGCGTTGACGGCCGGAAACCGTCGCAGGGCCTCTACCGCCGCCTTGACGAAGAAACCCATGAAGCCCAGACGCACGCCGTGCGCCTTCTCGAAACGATCCTTGTGGCGCGAGCGCAGATCCATCACCGGCTTCATGTTGACTTCATTGAAAGTGGTGAGGATGGCGGCGGTTTGCTGGGCCTCCACCAAACGTTCCGCAATACGCCGGCGCAGCCGTGTCATCGCCACCCGCTGCTCGAGCCGACCGTGAGGGTCCGGGGGCACGGTGCCGCCGGTCGCAGGGGCGCTCGGTGGGCTTGGTTTCGCGGCCGGAGTGGAAGCCGGTGCCGAGGGCGCGGCGGCCTTGCTGGCGCTGGGTTTGGCGGCCTCCCGTTCCACGTAGTTCAGCACGTCCGCCTTGGTGAGTCGCCCCTTGGGACCCGTGGCCGGAATGTTCGCCGGGTCCAGATCGTGCTCTGCAACCAGGCGCCGGACCGCAGGGCTGAGCGGCGCCGCCTCTGCGGCGGCCGCAGGAGCGGACTCCGGCTCCTCCTCGGGCGGTTCCGCCTTCTCTGCGCGCTCGCCACTCGATGCCTCGGCGGCCCTGGCCTCAGTGTCGATACGCGCTAGCAACTCGCCCGCTGTCACCGTCTCGCCATCACCTCGGACCACTTCGGCCAGCACGCCGTCGACGGGTGCCGGCACCTCCAGGACCACCTTATCGGTCTCGAGGTCCACCAAGTTCTCATCACGACTGACGGCTTCGCCCGGGCGCTTGTGCCAAGAGACCAGCGTTGCGTCGGCGACTGATTCGGGCAGATTCGGAACTAAGACCTCGACGCTCATTTTGCTTCCTTCTGTTTAAGGTCCCGGGCCTCGTTCAGGACTCTAGTGCTTGATGGACGAGCTGGTTCTGTTGTTCGACGTGAATGCTGAAGCCGCCGACAGCGGGGGAGGCTGAGGCCGGTCGCCCCGCGAAACAAAGGGTGTGTTTTGGCGTCAGGCTGGCGCGCAGCCGGTGTTGAATCTGGTACCACGCTCCTTGATTTTCCGGCTCTTCCTGACACCAAACCACGCGCTTGGCCTTGGAGTAGCGCCGGATCTCCTCCTCGAAGCGTTCCTGGGGGAACGGGTAGAGCTGCTCGACTCGAACCACCGCGACGTTCTTCAGCTCGCGCTGGCGGCGACCCTCCAACAGATCGTAGTAGACCTTGCCGCCACAGAAGACGATGCGATCCACCTCCCGTGGCTTGAGATCGTCCACCTCGGCCACCACGGTCTCGAAACGGCCTTCGGAGAGATCCTCGAGCTTGTTCATCGCGAGCTTGTGCCGGAGCAGGCTCTTGGGGCTCATGATGATCAGGGGCTTGCGGAAGCGCCGCGTCATCTGTCGCCGCAGCAGGTGGAACACCTGGGCCGGGGTAGTGGGCACACAGACCTGCATGTTGTGCTCGGCGCAGAGCTGTAGGTAGCGCTCCAGGCGGGCCGAGGAATGCTCTGGCCCCTGTCCCTCGTAGCCATGGGGCAGTAGCAAGGTGAGCCCGCAAAGACGACCCCACTTGGCCTCGCCGGAGGAAATGAACTGGTCGATCACCACCTGCGCGCCGTTGGCGAAATCTCCGAATTGTGCCTCCCAGATGACCAGCGCGTTGGGCTCCGCCGTTGCATAGCCATACTCGAAGCCTAGCACCGCTTCTTCCGACAGCAGGGAGTCGATGATGAGCAAGAACGGCTGATCGGGGATGACATGCTGCAACGGAACGTAAGGGCTTCCGTCTTTGGCGTTGTGCAATACCGCGTGGCGGTGGAAAAAGGTGCCGCGCCCGCAATCCTGCCCCGAGATGCGAATCTCGAAGCCGTCGCGGACCAAGCTGGCATAGGCCATGTTTTCGGCGAAGCCCCAGTCCAATGGCAAGGCGCCAGCCGCCATCTTGCGGCGGTCGTCCATGATCTTGGCAACGCGGGGATTGAGCTCGAAACCCTCCGGAAGGGTCAGCAGCCGTTCGGATAGCTCCCGAATTCGATCCAGCGGCACCGCAGTGTCCACCGGCGCATCCCAGTCGACGGTGAGATACGACGACCAGTCGGTGGCGAATTTGGTGCTGATGTTGCTGGCTCGCGGCCGTGCTACCGAACGTCCCGCATCGAGGGCGTCGCGGTAGTCGGTGATCATCTGGTCAGCGTCGGCTGCGGCGATCACCTTCTCCTGTACCAGGCGGTCGGCAAAGAGCTTGCGCGCCGTCGGCCGGCTCTTGATGCGCTTGTACATCACCGGTTGCGTGGCCGAGGGCTCGTCGGCCTCGTTGTGGCCGTGCCGGCGATAGCAGACCATGTCGATGACCACGTCTTTTTTGAACTGCAAGCGATAGTCGAGCGCCAGCCGGGTCACGAACAGCACCGCGTCGGGGTCGTCGCCGTTGACGTGAAACACCGGCGCCTCGATGGTCTTGGCGACGTCGGTGCAGTATTCCGACGAGCGCGAATCCTGCGACGAGCTGGTGGTGAAGCCGATCTGGTTGTTGACGATGATGTGCACCGTGCCGCCGGTGCGGTAGCCGCGTACCAGCGACATCTGCAGCGTTTCCATGACCACGCCCTGGCCAGCAAAGGCGGCATCGCCATGGATCAGGATTGGCATGACCTCATTGCGATCGCTGTCGCCGCGGCGCTGCTGGCGGGCACGCACCGAGCCCTCGACCACCGGATTGACGATTTCCAGGTGGGAAGGATTGAAGGCTAGGACCAGGTGGACCGCCCCTCCCGGCGTGTCCACGTCCGACGAGAACCCCATGTGGTATTTCACGTCGCCGGAGCTGCCGAGCTCGATTTTGCTCTTGCCCTCGAACTCCTGGAACAGCATTTCGGGAGATTTGCCGATGATGTTCACCAGCACATTCAGGCGGCCGCGGTGGGCCATGCCGATGACCACTTCCTTGACCCCGTTGGCCCCGGCGCGCTGGATGAGTTCGTCCATCATCGGGATCAGGGAGTCGCCGCCTTCCAGGGAAAATCGCTTCTGGCCCACATACTTGTTGTGGAGGTATTTCTCCAGACCTTCGGCGGCGGCGAGTGAGCGCAGTAGGTTGCGACGCTCCTCTTCGGTGCTCCGATACTCGCCTTGAGTTTCCTCGATTCGCTTCTGGACCCAGCGCTTTTCGACGGTGTTGGTGAAGTGCATGTATTGGGCACCGATTGGGCCCGTATAAACCTTCTTGACCAGATCGATGATGTCGCGCAGCGGCATCTGATCTGGCGCGAACAAAGATCCGGTGTCGAACACCGTATCCATGTCTGCCTCGGTGAGATTGTGGTAGCGCGGATCCAGATCCGCCACCTCGGGTGGCTCACGCAGCTCCAAGGGATCGAGCCTGGCAACCTGATGACCGCGCACCCGGTAGTAGTTGATCAGCCGTAGCACCGCGCCTTGCTTTTTGGCTGCCTCACGGTCCAGGCCTGGGCGTGCGCCGCGGGCGGGTGCGACCGACAGGTTGGCGAAGGATTCTCGTATCGGGGTGTGGGCGATATCGCGGCCGCCTTCCTGGAGAGCGCGGAAGTAGTCGCGCCAGCGGCTGCTAACGGAGTCTGGGTCTGACAGATAGCTTTCGTAGAGTTCTTCGATGAGAGGGGCGTTGCCGCCGTAGAGATAGGAGGATTCGCGGAAATGGTCGAGCAGGCTACTCATGGTGCTTAGGGCCCGTATGTGGACGACGAAGGCGCGAGAAAACAGGGATTTCGGCGATCCGAAACCGGCGCCGATTATGGAGCTTCAGGGGGGGCAGTTCAACCGCATGGCGGCAGCCTCGGCTCATGGCAGCGCAGCCTTGCTTGCGAGGATCTAAATACTGTATAAAATGACAGCATGTACGAACTAACAGCACGCCAGCGGCAAGTGGTCGAGCTCATCCGCGAGAGTCTCGCGGAGCGTGGGATGCCACCAACTAGAGCCGAGATCGCTGCTGCCCTCGGGTTCCGCTCGGTCAATGCGGCCGAGGTTCATGTCCGCGCCTTGGTCCGCAAAGGCGTTATCGAGCTGTTGCCGGGGACCTCGCGGGGGATCCGGCTGCTGGACCAGGTCGAGACCCGGGAGCCGGGGTTGCCACTGGTCGGGCGGGTGGCGGCCGGCTCGCCGATCCTGGCCCAGGAGCACGTGGAGCAGCACTACCAGCTGGATGAAAACATGTTTCACCCGCGGCCTGATTATCTGTTGCGGGTTCGGGGCATGAGCATGCGCGATGCCGGCATTCTCGATGGCGATCTGCTGGTGGTGCACCGTACCGGCGAGGTGGAGAACGGTCAGGTGGTCGTCGCTCGATTGCATGACGAGGTGACGGTCAAGCGTTTCGAAAGTGAGGGGAAGCGGGTGCGACTGCTACCGGAGAACCCCGATTTCCCGGTCATCGAAATTGACACGGCGCGCGAACCTCTGGTCATCGAAGGCGTCGCCGTGGGGATCATTCGCAGCGGGAGAATGTAATGCATAAACGCGTGGAGGATCTGTTGCAAAACCCGGCCATTCGCCTCATGGGAGAGGCGGCCCGAGTGGGGCCGCAGGCGATACCGACCGGTTTTCCGGAGCTCGACCGGTTGCTGCCGGGAGGTGGCTGGCCCGATGGCAGCTTGGTGGAAATTATGATCGAGCATCAGGGTGTTGGTGAGCTGAGCCTGCTGATGCCGGCTTTGGCTGCCCTCAGTACTGGGGATCGCTGGCTGGCCTGGGTTTCCCCTCCCCACATTCCCTATGGGCCGGCGCTGGCTGCTCGAGGTGTGGCGCTCCAGCGGGTGTTGCTGGTCCATGCCCGACCGGGACGGGACAATCTATGGGCGCTGGAGCAGATGCTGGCCGCCGGAACCTGCCGGGTCGTGTTGGCCTGGTTGGGGGAGGGCGTGGATGGACGCGCCCTGCGGCGGCTACAGCTTGCTGCCGAAGCCGGCAAGAGCACGGGATTTCTGTTTCGTCCCGGCGTGCTGGACTCGTTGCCCACCCCGGCTGCATTGCGCTTGGGTTTGAGCCCCGCTGAGACCGGCCTGGAGGTGAGGGTGCTCAAGTGTCGGGGGCGGTCCGGGACCGCTGTCGTAGTGGATGTTGATGATGCTCTGGCTGAGCCTCTATTTCCCACGCCTGCCCCTCGATCTGCTCGCGCGCGCTTGTTGCGGCACTGAGGCCTTGGCGGTCATCGAAAATCACGGTGCCCGCCAGCGCTTATTGCAGTGCAATCAGGCCGCGGCCGCCGAGGGCTTGCATCCGGGTATGTCGGTTCAGGCGGCTTTGGCTCTGGTGCCGGAGTTGATCTGTCGGCCCCGAGACCGAGCAGCTGAAGAGCAGGCTTTACAGCGGTTGGCGACCTGGGCCACCCAGTTTTCTTCCTTGGTGAGCGTGACAACGGAGGGAGAAGTGCTGCTCGAGGTGGGTGCCAGCCTGCGCTTGTTCGGCGGCAGGGAGGCACTCGGTCGACGGCTGCACTCGGAGCTTGCCGGGCTGGGGTATCACACTCGGCTTGCCGCAGCGCCGTCGCCGACCGCGGCGAGCTTGTTGGCAAGGGCCGGGGAAGCCGCTTGGGTCACCGATGTCGAGACACTGGGGGAGCGGCTGCGCTCGTTGCCGGTAAGCGTGCTGCCGATCGAGGAAGCAGTGCGTAAAGCGCTGGAGGATGTAGGCCTTCGGTATTGGGGAGATCTGTTGGGCCAGCCCCGGGACGCGCTGGCCCGGCGGTTTGGTGCGGAGCTGGTGAGGTTGCTCGAACGCGCCGTGGGTCAATGTCCGGATCCTCGCACACCGCATGTGCCGCCGAGTCGCTTTCACGCCCGCATGGAGTTGCCAGTACCGGTCCAGGAGTGTGAGCCGCTGCTGTTTGTGGCCAAGCGGCTGCTGCGGGAGCTGGGCAGCGTGCTGGAGGCCAGGGGGGAGGGGGTGAATGTGTTGCGCCTGGTGTTACATCACGCCGGCGCTCCCAGCAGCCGTTTGCGCATCGGTTTGACACGGCCGGGACGCGATCCCCGTCATTGGCTCGGCCTGGTGCGTGAGCGGCTGGAGCGGTTTCCGCTGCCACACCAGGTGGAAGCGTTGAGTTTGGAGGGAGGCCGCCAGTTTCCGCTTGTCGCCCGCAGCGGTGATCTGTTCGAGGCCGGTGGCTCGATCGCCGATGACGGAGGGCGCTTGCTGGAGCGGCTGGAGGCTCGGTTGGGGCGCGGCGTAGTGGCCGGTATCCGATTACTGGAAGATCACCGGCCGGAGCGTGCCTGGGGACCGACGCCACCCGGAAGCGCGAGCACGGGTGAAGGACGTCCGGCCCGTCCCTTGTGGCTGTTGCAGCAGCCGATGCCGCTGGAGTCAGAGGCTCGCCACGAATGGCGGTTGCAGGGTCTGGAGCGGGTGGAGTCCGGCTGGTGGGATGGGTTGGACGTGGCCCGCGACTATTTCCTCGCCGAAACTCCTCGTGGCGAACGGCTGTGGATCTATCGGGATCGCCGCAGTCGGCACTGGTTCCTGCACGGTTTGTTTGCTTAGTCGCTCCCCGGTCGATGAGACGAAGTCCTGTGCGCTTGCCTGCGTACCGAGTACCCCTGCGCTATGTCCGCGCCTGAATACGCCGAACTGCACTGTCTCAGCAACTTCAGCTTCTTGCGCGGGGCCTCCCATCCGGAAGAGCTGGTGTTGCGTGCGGCCGAGCTGGGATATCGGGCGCTGGCCCTCACCGACGAGTGTTCTCTGGCCGGGGCGGTGCGCGCCCACCTGGCCGCTCGTGAGCACCACCTGAAGCTTCTGCTGGGGACAGAGCTAAAGCTGCAGGATGGACTTCGCCTGGTGCTGCTGGCGACCGACCGTAAAGCCTACGGGGATCTCTGTGAGCTCATCACCCGGGCCCGGCGCCGCGCCCCCAAAGGGTCCTATGAGCTGACCCGAGGTGATCTGGACGTTGGCCTCGAGGGATGTCTGGCGCTATGGCTGCCAGGCGCCGTGGCCGATCCGGCCGTTGCCGACTGGTTGGCCAAGCGCTTTGCGGATCGCGCTTGGATCACGGTAGAGCTCCATGCCGGCCCGCTGGATCGGCAACGGCTTCATGCGCTGCAAGCGTTGGCCGAACGGGCAGGACTGCCTTGTGTGGCAGCCGGGGATATACACATGCATCGGCGTGGCCGCCGGGCGCTGCAGGACACCCTGACGGCGATTCGTATCGGCGAGCCGTTGTCCCGAGCGGCCGCGGCATTGTTTCCCAATGGCGAACGCCACCTCCGGCCACGGACCACGCTGGCGGGAATCTACCCTCGGGAGCTGTTGGAAGAGACCCTGAGGATCAGCGAACGCTGCCACTTCAGCTTGGAGGAGCTGCGCTACGAATATCCCGAGGAGCTGGTGCCGGCGGGAGAGACGGCCACCTCGTGGCTGCGCAAGCTCACCGCTAGAGGCGAGCAACGGCGTTGGCCGGAGGGAGCGCCCGAACGCGTCCGCGACCAGCTGGAGCACGAGCTGGCGCTGATCGCCGAACTCGGCTACGAACCCTACTTTCTCACCGTCAACGACATCGTCGATTTTGCCCGCCGCCGCGGCATTCTCTGTCAGGGCCGGGGCTCGGCGGCCAACTCCGCCGTGTGCTACTGCCTTGGCATCACCGAGGTGGATCCGGCCCGCATGGAGATGCTGTTCGAGCGCTTCATTTCCCGGGAGCGTAATGAGCCGCCGGACATCGATGTGGATTTCGAGCATGAGCGCCGGGAGGAGGTGCTGCAGTACGTTTATCGCAAATATGGGCGGGAACGGGCAGCTCTGGCCGCCACGGTGATCTGCTATCGCAGCCGCAGCGCGGTGCGTGAGGTGGCCAAGGCGCTGGGGTTCGATGCCAACCAGGTGCAGCGTCTGGCGGGGGCAGTGGGCTGGGACTATGCCCGCGCCATCGACCCGGAACGGCTGCGCGAGGCAGGCTTCGACCCGGAGGCGCCCGCCCTGGTGCGGTTGAAGGTCCTGGTGGGGGAGATCCTGGGGTTTCCGCGACATCTGTCGCAGCACGTGGGAGGTTTCGTGATCTCCCACGGGCCGTTGTGCCGACTGGTTCCCATCGAGAACGCGGCCATGGCGGAGCGGACCGTGATCCAGTGGGACAAGAACGATCTGGATGCTTTGGGGCTGCTGAAAGTGGATTGCCTTGCCCTCGGCATGCTCAGTGCCATCCGCAAAGCCTTGGCGCTGTTGCAGCAACACGAGGGGCTCAGCCTGAGCATCGCCCAGGTGCCCGCGGAGGATGAAACGGTCTACGCCATGATCCAGCGCGCCGACACCATGGGGGTGTTTCAGATCGAATCCCGGGCGCAGATGGGCATGCTGCCGAGGCTACGGCCCGAGCGCTTCTACGACCTGGTCATCGAAGTGGCCATCGTGCGTCCCGGTCCTATCCAGGGCGGCATGGTGCACCCTTATCTGCGTCGCCGGACCGGAGAGGAGGCGGTGAGCTATCCCAACCCGGCGGTGGAGGGTGTGTTGCATCGCACCCTGGGCGTGCCCATTTTCCAGGAGCAGGTCATGCAACTCGCGGTGGTGGCCGCCGGCTTCTCTCCGGGTGAGGCCGATCAGTTGCGCCGGGCCATGGCGGCGTGGCGTCGGCGCGGGGATCTGGAGGCGTTTCGCCGCCGTTTCGTCGACGGCATGCTGGCGCGGGGCTATGACGAGGACTTCGCCGAACGTCTATTCCAGCAGGTCCAGGGTTTCGGCGAGTACGGCTTTCCCGAATCCCACGCTGCCAGCTTCGCGCTGCTGGTTTATGTGTCGGCTTGGCTCAAGTGCCATCACCCGGCGATCTTCTGCTGTGCTTTGCTGAATAGCCAACCCATGGGCTTCTATGCGCCCGCCCAGCTGGTGCAGGATGCCCGCCGCCACGGCGTGGTGGTGCGGTCGGTGGAGATCAACGCCAGTACCTGGGATTGCACCCTGGAGCGCGACGAGGCCGAGGGGCTCGCCTTGCGCCTCGGATTGCGGCTGGTCAAGGGGCTGTCGCAGCGTGGAGCGGAGGCAGTGGTGGCGGCGCGCGAGCGCGATGGAGTGTTCGCGGATGTGACTGCACTGGCCGAGCGCGCGAAGTTGGGCAGCCGTGACTTGCGGGCCTTGGCCGAGAGTGATGCGCTGCGGGAGATCAGTGGCGATCGCCATCGGGCGGCCTGGGCGGTATTGGGACTGGAGCCAGTCAAGCTGCTCGGGGAGCGGCCGCGGGTCGACGAGGCTTTGCCGGCGCTCCCGGTGCCCGGGGTAAGTGAGGAAGTGGTCGCGGACTACGCCAGTCTCGGCTTGACCTTGCGGTGTCACCCCGTGGCGATGCTGCGGAGGACCTTACGGCGCCGAGGTCTCAGGTCGGCGGCGGCTTTGGGGGAGCTGACCCACGGTCAACGGGCTGCAACCGCAGGGCTGGTCATCAACCGCCAGCGCCCTTCGACCGCAAAAGGGGTGATCTTTGCGACGCTGGAAGACGAATCCGGCCATGTGAATGTCATCGTGCCCCAGCGCCTGGCGGAGAAAAACCGCCGGATCCTGTTGGGGGCTCGATTGCTGGCCGTACACGGCGTGGTGGAGCGTGAAGGCGAGGTGGTGCAGCTACTGGCCCGTCGACTGGGCGATCTCAGCGATCTGTTGGGCGACCTGGATGCCCGCTCCCGGGAT
>CAZLYT010000446.1:0-3348 GCA_964563515.1 uncultured Candidatus Competibacteraceae bacterium
CGCCTCCGGCCTCTGTGATGGCGGCCACGGTCTCGACCAGGGTGCCGGCGCCCACAGTGGGCGCGTCGAGGCTGCGTGCGGCGGCGAACACCCGCACGCCGGCCGCCGCCAAGGCCACGCACATCTCGCGTCCGATGCCCCTGCTGGCGCCGGTTACCACCGCTACCTTACCGTCCCAACTCACGCCCAGTACCACCCTCCGGACCTTCGCTAGAGGGGCTTCAGCGAACGGGTCAGGGTCTCCTTAGACAGTGTAGCCAGCCGATGATCGGACAGGCGGTTGCCTGGTCGTCCATAATTCCAGCTCGGCTTTCGACGCGGACACTTGCCGGAGTCGAGCACCCCATGGAAATACGACCTTTTCAATACGCAGACAGAAGCGCCGTCATCGACCTCTGGCAGCGCTGCAACTTGATCATGCCGTGGAACAATCCAGTCCGGGACATCGAGCGCAAGCTGGCCGTCGCGCCCGACTTGCTGTTGGTCGGGCTGCTGAGGGAGCGGTTGGTGGCGGCAGGAATGGCGGGTTACGACGGTCACCGCGGCTGGGTGAACTATCTGGCGGTAGAGCCCATGCTGCAGCGCCAGGGCCTGGGACGAGCCCTCATGGGGGCAATCGAGGCCAGGCTGGCGGCCGGCGGATGCCCCAAGGTGAACATCCAGGTGCGCTCCCGCCATGCCAGCGCCCTCGGCTTCTATCAGCGGCTTGGCTATGACGTGGATGAGGTGGTCAGCTTGGGCAAGCGGCTGACAGCGGACGAGCCCGACTGAAGGTCGCCTGCCATTGGTCAACGTGGACCTGTACGAGGTTTTACCAAATGCACCGAAGTCGACTTTGTGGGTTCATCATCGATTGCCAGTCCGACGACCTGGACGGCGCCGGGCGATTTTGGAGCCAAGCCCTGGGAATGCGAGCCTTGACCTCCGCGGCCCCCGACGACGAGGGCTACGTGGTGCTCGATGCCAGCGCCCGCGATCTGGCCGTCGAGGTGCAGCAGGTAAGCCACCCCAGTCGAGTCCATCTGGACATCGAGGCCGACGACGTGGCAGCTGAAGTGGCCCGGCTGGAGACGCTCGGGGCGCGCCGGGTGCAACAAGTCCGGGATTGGTGGGTGTTGCAGGCCCCTACTGGACAGCGCTTTTGCGTGATACCCGCCCGTCATGCACTGCAGCCCGCCGCTGGCGTCAATGAGTGGGAGTGAGCAGGCGGCGGCTGCCGGTTTGGGCTACGCTTCAGGTAGTCGCGCACGCCCCTGACCAACGTCGGTTTTGCTCGGCCGTGCGACTGTCGAGGTGGACCAGTTCGTTCGCAACCAGTGGCAACGTCGCCGCCGCATCTGGGCCCTGCTATTGACGCTGGGCCTGCCTGTTTGCGGCGCGCTCGCCGGGCCGCTGCATCAAGCCGCTCGCACCGGGGACACCGTCACTGCGAAGTCACTACTGGCAGTCGGCGCTCTCTGCGACCAGCGCGAGAACGGCAGCGGCGGCGATACACCGTTGTTCCTGGCGGCGGCCCATGGCCATCGCGACCTCACGGCGCTGCTGCTGGCGGCGGGGGCGCGGGTCGACTCGGTCAATACCTCGGGACGGACCCCCTTGCACGCCGCTCGCGAACAAGTGGTGGATCTGCTACTGAGTTACGGCGCCGATCCCAACGCCCAGGATAGCCACGGTCTCACGCCGCTACATCTGGCTGCCCAACGGGCATGGATCGGGGTCGGCCGCGCGCTGCTCCAGGCCGGCGCGCGGGTCGACATTCGAGACGAAGACGGCGTCTCGCCCCTGCACGACGCCCCGCCCCCGTTGGCCGAGTTGCTGGTGCAATGGGGCGCCGATGTGAACGTGCGCGATGAACACGGTGACACCCCGCTGCAGCGTGCCGCGGTGCGGGGTGACGCGGGCACGGTGCGGCTCCTGCTGTCACTTGGTGCGGCGCCATCACCTCGGGACCGACAGGGATTCGGTCCCATGCATGGTGCCGCCATGAGGGGCAATACCGAGGTCGCCGAGACCCTGCTCGCCCTGGGTGCTCCGGTGGGTGAAACCGACGAGCGGGGTCGAACGCCCCTGGCGCTCAGCCAGGGCATGGGGCGCGCCAATCCAGTCACCGCTTTGCTCGAGGTGCTGGGGCAAGAGTAGCGTACCGCATCTGCCATCCGCGCACTCGCATGCAATTGGGCACCGCTCAACTCATCGTCGCCCACTCGCAGCCAGTCAGCTTTGCCTATGCTGCCGCCGGATACCGTTTCTTCAAATCTCTCAGCCGAATTTTTAAAGATTTCAGCCTGCGATGCTTTGTCTTAATTAGCGATACCCGTGCTCCCCTGTCTACCAGCCAATCCTCCGTTGTGGCAAACATCTTGAACGATTGGCATCTTGCAAGACGGTACGTCTCCATGTCGATGCCGCTATTGATGGGCACTACTTTCTGCAAAAGCTTTTGCGCCCCTCTGGGCGCCAAGAAGTAACCGCTTAATCCAGAATTCTTGTTCACCTTTGAGGTAGTAGACCCGTCGGCTTGGGGCAGCAACTTCAGATACGAATCAGAAAATCTCTCATAGTTATGGATTTTGGTCTTGTATATGCTGATGAGATCCGCATCCTCGCACGGCAGCGAGATATGAGTGAAATTTTGATCGTGGCTGATGTGAGCGTCGTCTTCCAATATCAAGCACATGCCCGGTGCTTTCGCCACGAACTGCCATGCCTCCAGATGCGATAGCGCGCAACAAATAGTACCGCTCTTCCACTTTTGGCCATGCTCGCCCTTTAATTCGGTGAAATCTTTGCCCTTTTCCCGAAAGTTTAGTTGATACTTCTCGAGACCTAACCAAAGTTTGAGGCGCATGCCCCAGTCCTTTTGATCGAACACGCAGTGTCGGAACTCCTCGAAATTTACCAGGTTCTTATCTACACCTTCGATGTGTACAAGCGGGGGCAACATGCCCGGATAGGAATTGAGGTGCTTATGGAACCGACGCAACCGCGCCTTCCCTAGTATCTTCGGGCTAATAACCAGCATGTAATGTATTCTTTCACTTCGGGGCACTGCAAGTATCCTCTTCTAATGTCTTCTGATGGGGTCGGCTCTAAAGGGCTCAACTGGCTTCGGTCGAAGCTTGCCTACGCTGCTGATGTCGCCACAGCTCAGCATACACCCCGTTTCGGGCCAGCAGCTCGGGATGGTTGCCGCTCTCCACGACGCGGCCTTCATCGAGCACGATGATGCGATCCGCGTCCACGATGGTCGAGAGCCGGTGGGCGATGGCCAGCGTGGTCCGGTCTTGGGCAACCTCCCGCATGGCCTGCAAGATCGCCCGTTCCGACTGGGAGTCGAGGGAGGAGGTC
>CAZLYT010000447.1:0-1582 GCA_964563515.1 uncultured Candidatus Competibacteraceae bacterium
CCCTTCGCTCCGGCTCTGTTCATGGGCCCGGCGTACGGTCTCCAGCGCCTCCCGGGCCACCTCGAGCTCTTGTCGGACGGCCTCGAGCTCCGCTCTCGCATGAGCCAGCTCCGTCTCCAGACGGCTGCTGCTGCCGCGGACCTCCTCGATCAGCCGCCGGGCGTCCTGCAGCTCCTCTTCCTGCGCCGCGATTCGCTCGGCCCGTTCAGCGGCGATCGCCTGCGCCTCCCGCCTTTGGCCCCGGCTGTGCTCATGGGCCCGGCGCTCGGTCTCCAGGGCCTCCTCGCGCAGGCGCAGCGTTTCCCGAGCCGCCTCGAGCTCGCTGTCCAGACGGCTGATCTCGCCCAGCATCTGGCCGCGCTCCGTCTCAATATCTTCCCGCACCTTGGTGAGCGCCGCCCGCTCGGCCTCGAGCTGGCCCTGCGCCTCCTTCCAGGCCGAGCCCCACACCTGGCGCATGACGGTCTCCACGCCTTCCGGAACCGGCGGAATGCTCTCCACCTGACGGCTCTCGTGCAGCGCCTTCCACTCTCCCAGCAAGGGCGTGATGGTGTTGGGACTGCCGCCGCCGAGCCGGCCGCGCACGGCCACCACCGTGGGGCTCTGCCCTTCGCGGACCAGGGCGTCGGCCGCCTCGAAAACCTGCTCGCGGGTTACGCCGGGACGGGGCATGGGCGGCCTCCTTAGGCGTTAGATATCGTAACTAATGTAGTTATGTACTTATGATATGATACATTACGGCACATGGGAAGGCGAAGAGAAAAAATCTCGCGGAAAGCGTCGGCAAAAATGGCAGCGGCTGGACAGGCAGCCGGATTGACGGCGTTCAGGGCCTCAAGGCTGCGGGTCGTCCCCGTAGATCTGGGTTCGGTAGACGGCTATACGTTTCTTCGCGGCGGCACCGCGCACTTGTGCTCCTGCCAGTGCCTGTTCATCTTGGGTGACGCGAATAATGGCGACACGCGGAGCTCAGCCGCCGCCTTCAACATCCAAATCGCGCAGCGGCTCCCTACACCTTCCGTCGTCGTTGGCTGCGTTGTTGACGTACTTCGACACCGGCCATATGCGCATCAGCTCATCCGGATACGGTCGCAGTAACCCGGTCAACTCCGGGTCGCCGGCCGCGCTGGGCGCCAGCCATCTCTCCGCGTCGGTGCGGTTGAGGATGACCGGCATCCGATCGTGAATGTTGGCGACCACCCCATTGGCCTCGGTGGTGACGATGGCGCAGGATTCCAGCACCTGGTCCTCGGGATCGCGCCAACGCTCCCACAGACCTGCCATCAGGAATGGGTAACTGTCGTCGGTGACGGTGACGTAGTAGGGTTGCTTGCCGCTGGCAGCGCGCCGCCATTCGTAGAAGCCGTCGGCAGGGACGAGGCAGCGGCGGGCGCGGAACGCATTACGAAAGGCGGGCTTCTTGGCCAGCGTGTCGCCGCGTCCCCGGCGCTCACAGGAACCGACCCACTTCCGCTTATGAAAGCGAACCCTCCAGATGCGCACCTGGGTGAAGCGGAGGTTCGGTACGACGCTGGTGATGAATTACAAGGGCAGCGGTGTTGTCTCTCACATAGTTTCACCG
>CAZLYT010000448.1:0-2501 GCA_964563515.1 uncultured Candidatus Competibacteraceae bacterium
GCTGATGGGCGCGAATGACATCAAGAACGTGGCCTACGGCGAGAAGCAACCGTTTCACGACTAGCCCTGGCGAATCATCCGGGCTGCACTGCAGGTGGTGGCCGAGAATAGGCAAGACAGCCGTCGAATGTGCGCTTTCTCGTTCGACCTATGAACGGAGCCGACAGCTGCCCGGGGGGTGGTCGACTCCCGTCCCCATTCAACCGAGGCCCGGGCGAGGAGACGCCAGTGCAAGTGCAGCCCTACCTGTTTTTCGATGGCCGTTGCGAGGAGGCCATCGAGTTCTACCAGACGACTCTCGGCGCCGAGGTGACGGCACTCATGCATTTCAAGGACAGCCCCGAGCCCCCTGATCCCGACATGTGCGCGCCCGGTTCCGAAGACAAGGTGATGCATGCGAGCTTTCGAATCGGCGATACCGTGGTGATGGCCTCCGACGGACAGTGCCAGGGCCAGCCCAGCTTCCAGGGTTTCTCGTTATCCATCTCGGTGCCCGATGCCGCCGAGGCCGAACGGCTATTCACAGCCTTGAGCGACGGCGGTCAGGTGCAGATGCCCATGGCCGAGACCTTCTTCTCGCCTCGTTTCGGCATGGTCGCGGATCGATTCGGGATGTCCTGGATGGTTATGGTCATGGCCCCAGACCAGCAGGGGTGATACCAATGCAATCCCACAACTCGGCGCTGGGTGCGAGCGCGACGTGTGTCGCTTCCACCGTCAAGCTCACTGTCATCGCTGCTCGATTCCTTCCACACCAATTCAGCCCCGGCCACATTTCGTCGTTCCCGCGAAAGCGGGAACCCAGTGAAACGTTTTCGACTAGATTCCCGCGTGCGCGGGAATGAGTGGGTGCCCAGGGCTGATTCGCAGTCCCAATGCGGGAAAGCCCGCCTGCCGCGGTCTGAGCTGCGCTGGAAGCCTTCTGCTGTGCCCACTGTTGGCCGTCCAGCACTCTGCGGTCCGCGCAAACTGCTGGACGGCCGGAGGTTGGAATCTCCTACGTATCGGGCGCCGCTACGTAGGCGAGGGGGTGCGACCAAGAGTCAAAGGGGGTAGCCAGCTTTCCCGA
Source organism: uncultured Candidatus Competibacteraceae bacterium (assembly GCA_964563515.1). Classification (GTDB taxonomy): domain Bacteria; phylum Pseudomonadota; class Gammaproteobacteria; order Competibacterales; family JAHEDQ01; genus CAZLYT01. Next base: position 1,070 of record CAZLYT010000448.1, read on the forward strand.
GTCCCTGACCCACCGCCCGGGTCACGAACTCCAGGAACAAGCGAACCTTGGCCGGCACGTAGTGTCGCGATGGGTACAGGCCATAGAGGACGAAGGGCGGTGGTTCGTAGTCCTTCAATATCCGCTGCAGACGTCCGGCCGCCAACGCCTCCTCGACGATGAAATCCGGAAGCAGCGCGATTCCCAAACCTTGGGCGGCGCCTTCACACAGCACGTCGCCGTTGTTGCTGCAGTAGGTCCCTTGCACCCGCACCACCTGGGGGCCGTCCGGTCCGGTGAGCGCCCACTCCTCCCGGGTGTTCAGATTGTTGTAGTGCAGGCAGTTGTGGCCGGTGAGATCCCGTGGCTCGCGCGGCTCCCCGTGGGTCGCGAGGTAGGCCGGCGATGCGCAGAGATAACGGGCCAGAGGCAGAATCGGCCGTGCCACCATGCTCGAGTCGGAGAGGTAGCCGATCCGCAAAGCCATGTCCAAGCCCTGCTCGACGAAATCGATCAAGCGGTCATCCAACTGCAGCTCAAGCTGCAGCTGCCGGTGAGCTTGGGCGAATCGTGGAACCAAGGGTGCTAGCCGCTTGAGCCCAAAGGACATGGGCGCGGCGATCCGAAGCTGTCCTCGGGGCTCATTGGCGAGCTCGCCGAGCTGCTGTTCAGTCTCGCGAAGGTCGGTGAGGATTCGGCGCACTTGCTGGTAGTAGAGCTCTCCGGCCTCGGTGAGCTTGACGCGTCGGGTGGTACGGTTCAGCAGCCGCACTCCCAGACGCTGTTCCAATGCCTTCACCCGGCGGCTGGTAGCAGTGACCGTCGTTTCCAGGGCTGCTGCAGCGGCGGTGAAGCCCCCGTGCTCGACGACGGCGATGAAGAGCTCCAGATCGTCCACCCAAGTCCTCTCCACTATTGCAGAATCCGCAATAGTCTTTGCCTTTGGAAGCTCTTTATCAATTCCGAGTTTGCCACTAGGTTATGTCGGACGCGAAACCACAGGGGAACCATGATGCTGACCATCCGCCATGCCCGAGAGCGCGGCTACGCCAACCATGGCTGGCTCGACAGCCACCATACATTCTCCTTCGGCGGCTACTACGATCCGCGGCACATGGGGGTCTCCAATCTGCGGGTGATCAACGACGACACCGTGTCGCCGAGCGGGGGCTTCGCCACCCACGGCCACCGGGATATGGAGATCGTCAGCTATGTGTTGTCGGGTGCGTTGGCGCACAAGGACAACATGGGCAATGGCTCCGTGATGCGCCCCGGTGACGTGCAGCGGATGAGCGCCGGGACCGGTGTGTTGCACAGCGAGTTCAACGCCTCGGCCGACGAGCCGGTGCACTTCCTCCAGATCTGGTTGCAGCCCAACACTGCCGGCGTCGCACCCGGTTACGCACAGAAGCACTTCGCGGAAGCCGAGCGCCGTGGCCAACTACGGCTGCTG
>CAZLYT010000449.1:0-2050 GCA_964563515.1 uncultured Candidatus Competibacteraceae bacterium
GCGCGCCACGACGAAGTGCTCCGCGCCCCCGTCTGGCTCAATGCAAGCACGCGCTCACACGCGCCATCGCGACTGACGTCGCTACAACTGGAACGCGGTTAGCTACGCGACAGCGCGCAGCCGGAGGCTGGGCGAAATCTCCTACACAGTTGAGACGCTTGCCCCGCGACTGCGCGAGCGGATGCTGTGCAAATCTTTCATCCCCTCGCGCTGCACAGGGCGAGATCGACCGGCTCGGGTGCAGCCACCGGGAAGTAACGGTCGTAAAGCCAGTTGAAAATGAACCCATAAACCAGAAAAAAGACCAGGAAACCCAGATCCAGAAGCAGGGCCTCCAGCAAGTCGATGCTCATCCAGATTGCCACCAAGGGCAGGGTGACGATCAGCAGCCCGAACTCGAAACCAACGGCTTGTAGCACTCGAGCCCGCCAGCCGCGCCAGCTGATGTGACCGCCGAGCAGCCGCTCCAGCCAGTCGAAGCCCCAGTTGTAGGCGAAGTTCCACAACATCGCGATGAGGCTGATTGTCAGGGTCATTGAGCCCACCTGCAGCAGGCTCGCGTCCATGGTCCAAGACGTCACGGGCGCCACCAGTAACAGCGCCAGGCCTTCGAACAAGGTCATGTGCCGGACTCGATCCCAGAAACCACGCATGGCAGCACCCAAGTATCTTCTTGGAAAGATACTCTAACGACCAATCGCCTTTCTGGCAAGATAGAATTGAGGTTCTTGAATGAAGCTTTGCGATGACGAGACGCCGCAGCATTGACGAGTGGTGGGATCTGGAGCGACAGCACTGGCCGGAGTCGGCCGCGCGCACGCGCCCACCAATCCCCGCGCTATATCGGGTTCACGAGCAGCTGTTCGAATTGTACCGGGAGACACTGAAACCTTTCGGGATTCAACCCGGGGACTGCGAGGTCCTGTCGGCGCTACGCATGCACGGCCCGCCGTACCAGCTAACGCCTACCGAGCTCTATCGCTCGCTTCTGTTCAGCTCGGGGGGATTGACCAAGGTTTTGAAACGGCTCGAGCAGCTGACCCTGGTGGAGCGGGCGCCTAACCCGGAAGACCGCCGCAGCGCGCTGGTGCGGCTGAGCGTAAAGGGCAAGGCAACGGTTGAAGCTGCCATGGACAAAGTGCTGGACGCCGAGCACAGCTACATGTCTGCCCTCGACGACCGCCAACAGGAGCAGCTTGGTCACCTGCTAGCCTTCCTGCTGAAGGGATCCTCTCCTCCGAGGGGCTGACCCCGACCGCCGATGGACTGCCGAACTTGGTGTGGGCAACTGCCAGCCGCACCGCTCCCAGGCCCACCGTTGTAGGATCAGCTCGACCTTCTCTCGCACCGAGCTAGTCAGCGCCAGACTTGAATCAACCCAACATCGAGTGCCCGCTGGAAGTGGGCTGCCACACGGCACTTGGCCCATTTTTCGACGCGGCTGGCATATCCCTCGCTTTGTTCAGCAGGACGACTGCGAGGGCGATGTCATGGAAGTCAGTGTCATTGATCCGGCCCAATACCAGAATCAGATCCGGGCCATGCGAGTGGCGTTGCTTCTGGAATGGGGCTTGCCTGCCCAGGGCAAGCTGTCCCGTCCATTGTCCGATGGGCGCTATCTGGGGGTGTTTGCCGACCAGAACCGCAGCCAGCTGATCGGTGTCTGCGAATACCTTCTCTACGGCGCCCTGAGCGGAGGCTACGCAGCCACGCCCTACGGTGAAAGTATCGACTTGGCGGCCATCTGCCCACCCGAGCAGATGGTACATGTGCGCAGTATCTATCTGGATCCGGCATTTCGAACCGCCTACGGCGCTAGCTCCAGGATGTGCGCCTGGGCGGCAGTGGAGGGGCTGGGGGCCGGCATTCGATACGCGACGCTCGTTACGCTCGCCAAGGCCACCGGGCTAATCGCTTTCTACCGGAAGATTGGAGGTCGAGTGCTGGGCAACCTCGATCTTCCGGGGTCACCGCTGCACTGCACGCTGATGGTGATCGAGCTAAAACAATTGCTGGACACGCCTGCCATCCGGCGCAGCCTGCTGTGGGC
>CAZLYT010000450.1:0-11946 GCA_964563515.1 uncultured Candidatus Competibacteraceae bacterium
CGCGTGTTCTCTTTGTAGAACAGCGGGTTCTCGACGCCGGCGTAGCCAGTGGCCATGCCACGCTTGAGCACCACCACGGTCTTGGCCTTCCACACCTCCAGCACCGGCATGCCGGCGATGGGGCTGCTCGGATCCTCCGCCGCGGCGGGGTTCACGGTGTCGTTGGCGCCGATCACCAGCACCACGTCGGTCTCGGGAAAGTCCTCGTTGATCTCGTCCATCTCCAGCACGATGTCGTAGGGCACCTTGGCCTCGGCCAGCAGCACGTTCATGTGGCCGGGCAGGCGTCCCGCCACCGGATGGATACCGAAACGCACGTTGATCTTCTGCGACCGCAGCTTCTTGGTGATCTCGCTCACCGTGCTCTGGGCTTGGGCCACCGCCATGCCGTAGCCGGGGGTGATCACCACTTCCTTGGCGTCCTTCAAAAGCGCCGCCGTGTCTTCTGCACTGATGGCGGTGACCTCGCCCTGGGGCCCCGCCGCGGCCCCTGCCGCCTTGGCGGGTCCACCGCCGAAGCCGCCCAGGATCACCGCCACGAACTTGCGGTTCATGGCCTTGCACATGATGTAGCTCAGGATGGCGCCGCTCGAGCCCACCAGGGCGCCGGTGACGATGAGGAGATCATTGGAGAGCATGAAACCGGTGGCCGCCGCCGCCCAGCCGGAGTAGCTGTTCAGCATGGAGACCACCACCGGCATGTCGGCACCCCCGATGGCCATGACCATGTGCACCCCGAAGGCAAACGCAAGCAAGCTCATCATGATCAGCGCGGTCATGCCGCCGGCGCTGCTCTCCGCCCCCAGGAAGACGAACAGCAGCAGGACCGCGAGCACCAGCAGCCCCAAGTTCAGCCAGTGGCGGGCGGGCCACAGCAGTGGCTTGCCGCCGATGACCCCCTGCAGCTTGCCAAAGGCCACCACCGAGCCGGTGAAGGTCACCGCCCCGATGAGCACGCCCAGATATACCTCGACGTCGTGAATGCGCTGCTCGGCAGCGCTGTAGGTGACGCTGTGATCGAGATAGCTGTTGAAGCCCACCAGCACCGCGGCCAGACCCACGAAGCTGTGCAGCATCGCCACCAGCTGTGGCATCTGGGTCATTTCGACGCGCTTGGCGAGCACGAAGCCAATGCCGCCACCGACGGCCATGGCCAGGAACCAGGCCACGTGGCTGGTCACATTGGGATCGAAGATCACGGTGGCGAGGACGGCGATCGCCATGCCGCAGATGCCGTAGAGATTGCCCCGACGGGCGGTCTCCTGGTGGCTCAAGCCCCCCAGGCTCATGATGAAAAGGATGGCTGCGCCGAGGTAGGCGACCGTTAACAAGCCTTGGCTCATGGGGTGCGCTCCTCACTCGTCCCGGCGAAACATGCGCAGCATCCGCTGGGTGACCAGGAAGCCACCGGCAATGTTGACGCTGGCAATCAAGATGGCGATGAAGGCGAGCAACATCACCAACCCCGAGGGCGCCGACACTTGCAGCAGCGCCCCGATGACGATGATGCCGCTGATGGCGTTGGTGACGCTCATCAGTGGCGTGTGCAGCGCATGGGACACGTTCCAGATCACCTGCCAGCCGATGAAGCAGGCCAGCACGAACACGGTGAAGTGGTTGAGAAACGACGCCGGGGCGTTGGCCCCGATCCAGGCAAACACGAATACCGCCACCGCCAGCCCGATGCCACGCTTGACCTCCTTGGAGACCTTGGGCTTGGCGGGCTCTGCCACCGGCGCCGAAGCGGCCGCCTCGGGTGGCGCCTGGGGCGCGGCGCTGAGCTTGGGGGCCGGGGGTGGCCAGGTGATCTCGCCGGCCTTGATCACGGTGGCGCCGCGGATCACCTCGTCGTCCATGTTGACGTCGATCTCTCCGTCCTTGTGCGGGGTGAGGTCGGTCAGAAGATGGCGCAGGTTGGTGCCGTAGAGCTGCGAGGACTGCGCGGCCATGCGGCTCGGCAGGTCGGTGTAGCCGATGATGCTGACGCCGTGGCGCACCACCACTTGGCCGGGCACGGTGAGCGCGCAGTTGCCGCCCTGCTCGGCGGCCATGTCGACGATCACGCTGCCATCGCGCATGGACTCCACCATGCCCGCGGTGAGGAGCTTGGGCGCCGGCTTGCCGGGGATCAGCGCGGTGGTGATGATGATGTCCACCTCCATGGCCTGGTGGGCGAAAAGATCCATCTCGGCCTTGATGAACTCGGGGCTCATCACCTTGGCGTAGCCGCCGGCGCCACTGCCCTCCTCCTCCTCGAAGTCGAGCTCCAGAAACTCCGCTCCCATGCTCTCGACCTGTTCCTTGACCTCGGGGCGGGTGTCGAAGGCGCGCACCACCGCGCCCAGACCTCGCGCCGCGCCCACCGCCGCCAAACCAGCCACGCCGGCGCCGATGATCATCACCTTCGCCGGCGGCACCTTGCCGGCGGCGGTGATCTGGCCGGTGAAGAAACGCCCGAAATGCTGCGCCGCCTCGATCACCGCCCGGTAGCCGGCGATGTTGGCGGTGGAGCTCAGGGCATCCATCTTCTGGGCGCGGGAGATGCGCGGCACCGAGTCCATGGCGAGCACCGTGGCCTTGCGAGCGGCCAGGCGCTGCATCAGCTCCTGGTTCTGGGCCGGCCAGATGAAGCCGATGAGGGTGCCGCCCTCGCGCAGCAGGTCGACCTCGTGCAGGCCCACGGGATGGGCCTCGGGCGGGCGCACCTTGAGTACGATGTCGGATTGGGCCCAAAGCTCTCGGGCATGGTCGACGATCTCGACCGAGGACTCGCGGTAGGCGTCGTCGGAGTAGCTGGCGGCAACGCCGGCACCCGACTCGATGGCCACGGCGAAGCCGAGCTTTTGCAGCTGCTCGGCGGAGTCGGGAGTTGCGGCGACGCGCTTCTCGCCGTGAGCAACTTCCTTGGGTATGCCGATCTTCATAGTCCTGTGCCCCCCGACGAGCTATCCACTCTCCGGCTTTCCCTTCATTGACAAGGGAGAATTCCCAGCCAACGGACCTAACCTAAACAACCGAACACGTCCAGGCGTCTTTAGGATGACCCGAACCGGCTCTATCTCGCCCACGATACGCAGCCTTTGTCAGTCCAAGAGGTGCCACCACTTCCTGGAACGCTCAAATACCAAATTGGTCTTGCTGCCTAGCCTGCGATGCGTTCTTCCAAACCTAGATCCTTCTTTCGACGCCGACACATCCGTCACTGACGGTCATCTCGCAGATCATCATACCCGCAGCGATAATTACCCTCCGGCGGACACTCACCCGATCGTCAGAGCCGGAACATAACTGAACAGACTAAGAATGATAATTACGGCCAGGAAAAATGGCCAGAGTTCCCGCGTAGCATCGATTATCGAAACTCGCGCGATCGAACTCGAAATGAATAGCGTCGTCCCGACCGGCGGAGTAAACAGACCGATCGCCAAGGCGAGCACCATCATGACACCGAGTTGTAACAGGTCGAGGCCAATCTGTTCGGCGAGCGGTACGAAGATTGGGCCCAGCAACAAGATCGCCGCGGGAAGGTCGATGAACATACCGACGATCAGCATGATGCCAAGTAGTGCCAGAATAATGAGCCACGGCTCTTTGAGCGTTTCCAGGCACCAAGCGGCAAACGCCTGCGGAATCTGTGCAAAGGTCATGAGCCAGCCAACCGCGGCCGAACCCATGATGACGAGCATGACCACTCCAGTGGCTACGCCCGCCTCGATAACCGCCTTGAGGAAGCGAGACCACGTCATGTCGCGATAAAAAAATACGCCCGCTGCCAAACCGTAGAACGTCGCCAATACCGAGACTTCGGTCGGCGTCGCGATACCAAAGCGTAGAAGCACGAGAATCAGCACTGGCAAGGCGAGCGCCGGACTTGCTTGCAGGAAGAGTCGTCCCAAGCGATGCCATTCGAACGGGCGCTTTTCGTAGGGAAAGCCCCGCACCCGGGCCGAAATGTTGCAAACTAGAATGAAGGCCAGCGTGATGAGGATACCCGGAAGCACGCCGGCCAGAAACAACGCGCTGATGGATACGCCGGAGACTAGCGAGTAAAGAATCATCGGAATGGACGGCGGTATTAGGATGGCGATCATCGACGAGGATGCGTTATTTGCCGCGACAAAGCCGGCAGGATAGCCCTCCTGCTTCTGCCAAGGAATCAGCATCCCGCCAAGCGCCGTGGCATCAGCTACGGCTGAACCAGAAACCCCGCCGAAGGTGGCAGATCCTATCACGGAGACCGAGGCCAATCCTCCGCGAAAGCGTTGAACGAGAACGGTCGCAAAGTCGATAAGATTGTTGCCGAGCTTGCCGCTCATCATAAGGCTGCCTGCCAGGATAAAGAATGGCAAAGCCAGCATCGGAAACGATTGCGTCGGCGAAAACATCTGCTGAGCGACCGCGTTGAGTGGCAGAAATTCACTGGTCAGCACCGCCGCCCCGGATGCGATCACCAACACGTGTCCAACCGGGACCGCGAGGAAGAGCAACACGAAAAAAACGATAACCAAGACGACTATCATACGGGGCTCTCCTCTGGGCTCCCTTTCGGGAGTGTATCGATGCCGAGCATCGCGACTCGCAAAGCAATGATCAAGTTTCCAAGCGCGGTCCCGGCAGTCGCGAAGGCAAGCGCATAGTATCCCCAGCTACGCGATACTTGTAAGACTGGACTGCGCTCAATGGCCACAATATCGGCGACCGTGAGAACAGCACTGAGCAAGATTGTGTAGCTGACGGCCACAAGCAAATGAATCGAGACCGCCAGCACGCGTGCGGCATTTGGGCTAAGCGCGCCCAACAACAGGTCGACAGCGATATGTGCGCCATGCTGTACCGCCAAGACGATGCCGGCTGCAATCATCCACGGAAACAGTTGCTCGGTAAACTCGAACACCCATGGGATGCCGCCCCCCTCGAGTACATACCGCACCACTACGTTTGTGGCGAGGGCGGTGAGCAAAATGACAGTTGTTACTACGATGACCACCTTACACACTGCGCCGATTGCTCGTTCGACCCAATCGGCGATTGTGACAATGCGGCTTTGCGAGGCGGAGCTCATCACGAAGTTCCCCTCAACTGTTGGCGGCTTCGAGCAACTGCTCGACGAACTCACCGAACGGTTTTTGCTTCCAGGCCTCGCCAACACTCGCTGTCGCTTCCTCGAAGGCCTCCCGGTCCACCTCGTTGACGGTCAATGCACTATTTTCCTTGAATTCAGACAAATACTTGTCGTCTGCGTCACGCATCAGGCCACGCTGTAGCTCTGCCGCCTCCTGGGCCGCCTCTTGGAGCGCGGTCCGCTCCGCGTCACCAACCCTGGCCATTGCGATCTGCGACATCAGCAACGGCGTACTCTCCCATTTGTGCCCGGTCAGGCTTATGTACGGGGTGACCTCATAGATCTTGGAGGCTGCAATATTGGCAAGCGGGTTTTCCTGTCCATCGACCACACCCTGCTGGAGGGCGATGTATAGCTCGCTGAAAGAAATCTGTTCCGTCGCGACGCCGAGAGCCCCAAAGATATCGATGGTCATCGGGTCGGCCGGCGTACGTATCTTGAGTCCCTTAAGATCCTCTGGCTTGTATATCGACCGCTTGGTGTTCGTGACGTGGCGGATACCATTATCCCACCACGCTAGTGGTACTATGCCTACTTCCGCAAAACGCTCGGCTAGCTGGTCGCCTATTTCACCATCAAGTAGTGCGAAAGCCGCTGCCGCGTCTTGGAAGAGAAACGGCAGCCCAATTGCGCCGACTTCCGGCACGACACCGGACACTGCACCCTGGCTGTTGGCAGTTAGGTCCAACACTCCGGTGCGCAAACTAGAAAGCATCGAAACGTCGGTGCCAAGTTGCTCAGAACCGGCAACGTTGATGGTTACTTCACCATTGGTTTTTTGATTTACCAGCTCAGAAAACTTTTGTGCCGCGATGGAACGCGGGTTATCAGCGGCAGCGCCATGACCGAGGGTCAGGGTCACCGCGGCGTGCGACGGCCTGACTAACGACAGTATGGCGGGCGCTGCGACAACGGCACCGGCGGCTACAAGAAGGGTTCTGCGCTTTATGCCACTCATGGGTCTTCCTCTCATTATTTGGTGGTGGTTCTACAATACCTGCGTGGATCGCACCGTACTCGGGGCGTTTCGCAGGGTACCGGTGTTGCGGGAGGAAAGTGGTTCAGTTCCGGGTGCCGGCGTGTCCCAGAGCCAGACCTTCGTCCCGCCCCAGCCAGTTCTTGATGCTCCTGGCAATGGCCTCGACAGAGATGCCATAGCGCTCGTGCAAGGTGGGCAGGGCGCCAGCATCGAGGTACTCATCGGGGAGGGCGACCTGCCGGAAGGTCGGCGTTACGCCCGAACGCAGCAACAGTCCGGCGACCGCCTCGCCGAGACCGCCCATGATCGTGTGGTTCTCGGCCACCACGACCATCCGGCCGGTGCGCGACGCTTCCTTCAGAATCGTCTGCTCGTCCAACGGCTTGATCGTTGGCACGTGCAGCACCGCTGCCTCGATTCCGTCCGACTTGAGCCAGTCCACTGTCTCAAGCGCACGCATCGTCAGCAGCCCCGTGGAGATGATCAGCAGATCGGCTCCATCTCGCAGCAGCTTTGCCTTGCCCAACTCAAACTGATAGTTGTACTCATCGAGCACGAGCGGCACATGGCCGCGAAGCAGGCGCATGTAGACTGGGCCGGGTAGCGCGGCGATCTGCGGCAGCGCCTGCTCGATCTCGTGGGCGTCGCACGGATCGATCACCGTCATGTCCGGCATCGCCCGCATCAGTGCCAGATCCTCTGCGGCCTGATGGCTTGGACCATAGCCGGTGGTCAGGCCCGGCAGGGCGACGACGATCTTCACCGGCAGACCTTCTTCGGAAATGGCCTGATGCATGAAGTCGTAGGCACGGCGGGTTGCGAACACCGCATAAGTGGTCGCAAATGGGACGAAGCCCTCGTGCGCCATGCCGGCGGCCGCGGCCAGCAGCAACTGCTCGGCCATGCCCATCTGGTAGAAGCGGTCGGGGTGTGCCTTGGCGAAGATGTGCAGGTCGGTGTACTTCGCCAGGTCGGCGGTCATGCCGACGATCTCGGGGCGTTTCTCCGCGAGCGCCGCGAGCGCATGCCCGAACGGCGCCGACTTGGTGCGCTGGCCTTCGCCGGCGATGGAAGCGATCATCGCCGAGGTCGTCAGCCGGGGCTTGCTGTACTGACCACCTTCGCCCTGTTCCGTAACCCGCTTGGGCCGGGTGTACTTGTTGCGTTTCATGCGTTGCTCCTGCCCGTTGTCGAGTTGAATCCCGTCTCGAGCGCGTCGAGCGCTTTCTGCCACTCGTCCGCTTCGACGCGAATGAAGTGCGCTTTTTCGCGTGTCTCGAGGAACGGCACGCCCTTGGCCATCTTGGTATCGCAAATGATGACGTGCGGCTTCTGCTCTCCTCCCGAACGCGCTTCGTCGAACGCTTTCACCAACGCTTCGATGTCGTTGCCATTCACGCGCTGGACGTGCCAGCCGAAAGCCTCGAACTTCGGCCCTAGCGGTTCGAAGTTCATTACCTCCGTTGAGGGGCCATCGGCCTGCATGTTGTTCACGTCGATTAGCGCAATAAAGTTATCGAGCTTCCAGTGGCTGGCCGACATTGCCGCCTCCCAGGTCAGCCCTTCGTCGAGCTCGCCGTCCGAATACATTACGTAGACGACGGCCTTCGACGCCTTCCGCTTCAGCCCGAGGCAGTAGCCGACGGCAATGCCGAGGCCGTGACCGAGAGAGCCGCCGCTGATTTCCATTCCCGGCGTGTACTGCGCCATCCCGGACATCGGCAGGCGGCTGTCGTCGAAGCCGTAGGTCTCGAGCTCGTCTTCTGGAACGATGCCGGCTTCGATCAGCACCGAGTACAGCGCGATGGCGAAATGACCATTGGACAGCAGAAAGCGATCGCGCTCCTCCCACTCGGGTTCGTTCGGACGGAAGCGCATGGCATGAAAGTAGGCCACGGCAAGAATGTCAGAGACGCCAAGAGCCTGAGCAATGTAGCCCTGCCCCTGCACTGCACCCATGCGCAGCGCATGGCGACGGATACGGTAGGCTCTTTCGGATAAGGACGGTACGCCTCGGTCTGTTTCCATCTTTTCCTCTGTACTTCGTGTTTCCATCTCTTCCTCTGTACTTCGTTTGCTAGTCTTAGCAGCCATAGCTTCTCACCCTCAATGAATGAGCATTCCCCCGTTCACATCCAGGGTGACGCCGGTCAGATAAGATGAAAGGTCGCTGGCAAGAAAGACGCAAGGATTCGCAATATCCTTGGCCTCACCCAAACGGTTGAGTGGGATTCCCTTTAATACGTCCGACTTCATCTCGTCAGTAAGCTTGCCGGCAGTAATATCCGTCTGGATAAGCCCCGGGGTAACCGAATTAACGCGAATGTTGTCGGGCCCCAGTTCGCGGGCCATGGCCTTGGCCAACCCCAATACTCCCGCTTTGGCGGCGGAGTAGTGGGGTCCGCCAAAAATTCCACCACCTCGCTGGGCTGAGACCGAAGAGATACAGATGATCGATCCGATCTTGCGACTGCGCATATGCGGAATCACCGCCTGGCTCATGTACAGAGTGCCGCGGAGCGAGACGTCCATGACTGCATCGTAGTTAGCCGGCTGAATGTCCATGACCTTTAGCGGCTGGGTAATCCCGGCGTTGTTGACCAGAATGTCAACCTGCCCGAACTGGTCTAGGACGGCCTGTGCGGCCTGCTCGCAGTCCGCCTTCTTGACGACGTCGCAGGCAATCCCGAGGTGGTCTGACCCGATGTCCCTGGCTGCGGCGGCAGCAGCTTCTGCATCGAGATCCAGGATGGCGACCCGAGCTCCGTGCTCGGCAAAGATCCTCGCCATCGCCTTGCCAATGCCGCGTGGCGACGCAGCGCCAGTTATAATCGCAGTTCTGTTCCGAAGTAACACCGCTTCCTCCTACACTGGTGGCGTGGATTTGAGGCCGTAGAACGTAGCAGTCGTACCTGGGCGCAGCCATGTAGAGGCATTCAATGTGGTTTGAAATATGTTCACGCTGCATCGCACCAATGACCAGAGCATCGGGTGCCTCAAGCTGGGTCGTCTGCTTGCAGGCTGACAACTTGGAGGCAGCTCGCCTTCAGCAACCCCACCGCGTGAGTGCAAGGCAATGGTGAACTTGCCACCGCTCAAGGCAGTGCTTTCATTTGAAGTTGTGGCTCGCCTTGGCAGCATAAGTAAGGCCGCCGACGAGCTCAGCCTGACGCCATCAGCCGTCAGTCACCAAATTTCCAAGCTTGAAGCTCACATTGGCCGTGTACTTTTCCAAAGGACTGCCCGGGGTTTGGAACTGACGCCAGCCGGTGAGCGATATCAGCACAGCGTTGCCGGAGTAATTGCGATTTTGGTAGGTGCTGGAGAGAATGCGCGAGCCGAGAGCACTGATGTCTTACGCATTCAGGCGTCCCCAAGTTTCGCGGGACTCTGGCTGATGCCCCGTTTATCACGGTTCCTGAGCGAGCATCCCGATATCCAGATTAGGCTTTCCGCGTCGCACGTCCACACCGACTTTTCCCGGGGAGACGTGGATATCGATATCAGATATGGCTTGACGCGGTGGGCCGATCTTCATGTCGAGACAGTATTTACAGAAAAGATCCTTCCTTTGATGAGCCCGGAGCTAAGGGAACGACTAAAGTTGAGGCATCCTGAAGACTTGCTAGTGCAGAGTCTTATTCTTTCCAATGTCAATATCGTGCAATGGCCCCAATGGTTTGCTGCTCAGGGGGTTTCAATAAGCCCCAGCCAGTATGCTTTGAGTTTTGATCGCGCGTACGTCGCTATTCAGGCAGCAGTGCAGGGCCTAGGAATCGCCCTCGAGAGCGATCGGTTGGCAGAAGATGCGTTGAGTCATGGTCAGCTGGTGCCTGTCTTCCCTTATAGAAAGAATATCGAAGTTAATGCGCATCACTTGGTATATCCTCGTTCGCACGCCGAACGCAGCAAAGTTACGCGATTTGTTGCCTGGATCCATGGGGAGGTTTGAGATTGTTTTCAGCGGCGGCTGCTTCGGTAATTGCGGGTTCAGGCGTGGACGATGTGTCCTCTGGGCAGTATCGGTTTTGGTAGTGGCGATCGATTTGGGTGCTCGCCCGCTCCTTCGATGCGGGTCCAGCTCCCGCGGAACTCAAGCAATATTTCACCCTCAGTGTGCAGGTGACGACAATTGATGGCTGTTTTCCCGGCAGCCGGGCAGGGGCGTGGGCTATACGCCGACCTTGGTTTTGAGAAGCGCCCGGACCGATGGCGGCACGGCAGTGGAGAGCTTTGGCGCTGGTCGCCTTTCCGTGTGCCAGAGACTCATCGAACGCGGAGAGCTGCGGGCAGTGCTGGAGTCACGATCAATGCGAGGACTGCTACCCGCACCGGCTATCTACACCGGGAAGGGCAAAAAACGCTGTGCTCATGAGTTTCCTGATAGCCATTCGCGGCAGCCGAAGCTGGTCGGCCCCGGCGAGTCTATACTAGCGAACCCCAGCGGCAGAGCCGGAGCCCCGAGACCCATGCAAGCCGTTTTCCTCGACCGAGCTAGCATCGACCTGGCCGATCTAGACCTGCAACCATTGCGGCAGGTCCTTCCAGATATCGAGATATACGATCGCACGGCGCCGGAGCAGACACTGGAGCGCGTGCGCAACGCCGAGGTGGTGATCCTCAACAAGGTGGTCCTGGATGCCACGATCCTGGCGCAGGCGCCGCGGCTTCGCTTGATCTGCATTTTGGCGACGGGAACGGACAACGTCGACGCGGCGGCCGCGCGAGGCCGTGGCATTGCGCTCTGCAATGTCCGCGGCTATGGCATCGCCTCGGTGGCACAGCATACTCTCACCCTGCTGCTCGCCCTGCACACGCGGCTGCTGGACTACGATCGTGGCGTCCGGCGGGGAGACTGGCAGCGAGCCGACCAGTTCTGTCTTTTGGACTACCCGATTCAGGAACTCTCCGGCCGCACTCTCGGCGTCGTGGGCTATGGAACTCTGGGTCAAGCGGTGGCGAAGCTGGCGCAGGCGTTCGGGATGCAGGTGCTGGTGACGCGGCGACCCGGCAACACCGAGGCTCCATCCGATCGGTTACTGCTGGCGCAGCTGCTGCCGCAGGTGGACGCGCTGACGTTGCACTGCCCCCTGACCACCGACACGCGCAACCTGATCGGTTCCGCGGAGCTCGCTCAGATGCGGCGCGGCGCGTTCCTGGTCAATACCGCTCGAGGGGGCATTGTGGACGAGGCCGCACTGGTCCAGTCCTTAAGAGCGGGCCACCTGGGTGGCGCCGGCGTGGATGTGCTCAGTACCGAGCCCCCCCGACAAGGGAACCCCCTGCTGCAAGCAGACGTCCCGAACCTCATCGTCACCCCGCATTGCGCCTGGGGCTCCAAGCAGGCGCGCCAACGGGTTATCGATCAGCTGGTGGAAAACGTAAGCGGCTTTCAGACGGGACGCCCGCTCCGCAGCGTCGGGTGAACTGGCTTAGGTCTTAGGTCTACGCTCAACCGACGGGGCGGAAGCCGCAAACACGGGCGTGGCGCAGCGGCGCCCTGCCGGCAGTCGATGCTAATGGGCCGCGCAGTCTCAAAAAGGGCGCTCAGGCGTGGAACCCGGAACATCTACGCCGCAGGCTCAAAGCCTCAGAGCGCGGATACACTGGCCTATCCCCTCCTGGACTGCCGGCGGGCGCTCACGCGCTCCCCAGGGCTTGCAGCACCGCGTCCACGCTCTGCTTGGCATCGCCAAACAGCATCCGCGTGTTCTCTTTGTAGAACAGCGGGTTCTCGACGCCGGCGTAGCCAGTGGCCATGCCACGCTTGAGCACCACCACGGTCTTGGCCTTCCACACCTCCAGCACCGGCATGCCGGCGATGGGGCTGCTCGGATCCTCCGCC
>CAZLYT010000451.1:0-11369 GCA_964563515.1 uncultured Candidatus Competibacteraceae bacterium
CTGCAGGCCGATCTCGAGACCTGGGAGGGGGCCGAGGATGTAGCCAACCAGGCCTTGGCCCACTTCGGCCGGCTCGACATCCTCATCAACAACGTGGGCGGTACCATCTGGACCAAGCCCTACGAGCATTACCAGCCGGAGCAGATCGAGGCCGAAGTCCGTCGTTCCCTATTCCCCACGCTCTGGTGTTGCCGCGCCGTTCTCCCTCATCTGCTCGCACAGAGATCCGGCGTGATCGTCAATGTCTCCTCGATCGCGACCCGGAGCCTCAATCGGGTCCCCTATGCCGCCGCCAAAGGGGGTGTCAATGCCATCACGGCGTCGCTCGCTTGGGAGGCCGCCGGCAGCGGCGTTCGGGTAGTGTCAGCCGCCCCAGGAGGGACCGAAGCCCCGCCCCGGGCGACGCCCCGCAATCCATCGGAGCAGACGGAGCAAGAGAGAACCTGGTACGCCCAGATCGTCGACCAAACAATCCAATCCAGCTTGATGAAACGCTACGGCACCCTCGACGAGCAGGCTGCCCCAATTCTGTTTCTGGCCTCGGATGAGGCGTCCTACATCACCGGCGTCACCCTGCCGGTCGGGGGTGGCGACTTGGGTTGATACCCGTCAACGACGCTAACAGCAACGACATCGCTAATTGGAGGAAAGTCCTAATGAGAACCACTGTTACGGCGGCCGTGGCTGGGCTGGTCGCAGGTATGGGAGTGGCCGCGACTCAGGCCGCCGAGATAAAGGTTGGCCTGCTACTGCCCTATTCCGGGGTCTACGCCTCCCTCGGTCAAGAGATCGACGACGGTTTTGCCCTGGCGATCGAGACCTACGGGACTGACGCGGATGTCGACTTCCAGATGGTCCGCGAGGACAGCGAGGCCAAACCCCCCGTTGGGCTCGCCAAGACCCGAAAGCTGGTACTGCAGGACAAAGCGGACGTCATTGTGGGCGTCGTTTCCTCGGGCGTGCTCGGCGCCGTTCGCGACATGGTTCACGGCAGCAAGGTCCCGCTGGTCGTGGCCAATGCCGGAAACGATGAAGCCACCGGCGAAGACTGCAGCCCCTATGTGATCCGGGTCTCCTTCTCGAACTCCCAGGTCAACCGGCCCATGGGTGATTGGTTATATGGTCAGGGGGTACGCAAAGTCTTCACCCTTGGCGCCGACTATGCCGCGGGCCACCAGATGGTTGGCGCCTTCGCAGAGGCATTCGAGGCTGCTGGGGGCGAGGTCGTCGGACAGGAATTTACGCCGTTCCAGAGGACGCAGGATTTCGGCCCGTACTTGACGAGTGCCAAATCGAGCGGAGCGGACGCCACCTATGTCTTCTACGCTGGCAGTGAGGCCATCTCCTTCGTCAAGCAATACGATAGCTTTGGGCTCAAGTCCGATCTGCCGCTCTATGGGGCGGGCTTCCTGACGTCGCCGCTATACGTTGACGCCGAAGGTCCCGCGGCGAATGGGGTGATCGCGTCGCTGCACTATGTGCCGACTATCGAAAACCCAGAGAACGAGCAATTCGTCGCAGCCTTCAAAGAGAAGACCGGGCGCGCGCCCTCCGAGTATGCGATCCATGGCTATGATGCTGGTCGGGCAATCATCGAAGCGGTCAAGGCCGGCGCCAGCGACCGTGAAAGCTTGGCGGCTGCATTGCCGAAGGTCTCTTTCGAGGGGCCGCGGGGACCATTTTCGATCGATCCTGCAACCAACAACATCGTCCAGAACATCTATGTCTACGAAACCGTTGCGGGCGATGATGGGCTGACCCAGAAGATCCTCGAGGTATTTCCCGAGCAACGTGACCCAGCGAACGGATGCACCATGTAGAAACAGGCGCGGCCGCCTGCGGCGGCCGCGTGAAAAGCAGAACTCATAAGGTGATGACATGTCAGTCGACATCGGTTTCTGGGTGGTCCAAACCCTCAACGCATTGCAGCTCTCGATGCTATTATTTTTGCTATCCGTCGGTCTGACCGTGATCTTCGGCCTCATGCACTTCGTGAACCTTGCACACGGTTCTCTTTACGCCCTCGGCGCCTTCTGTGCGGTGTCGGCATCGACAGCGCTCGGCAGTTATTGGGCCGGTTTTATTTTTGCTCCTTTGGCAGTTGCTGTGGTCGGGGTTGCCTTGTACGCGGGATTGATTCGGCGTATGCGCCGAGCCGGTCCAATGAACCAGGTGCTCGTGACCTTTGGTCTGATTTTTGTCTTCCTCGATCTGACCCGCATTATTTGGGGTGATATTGCGCTAGGCCTCAACGAACCCACGCTGTTCTCTGGCCGCACGGAGTTCTTTGGGTCCGTCTATCCAACCTATCGATTCTTCGTGATCGGGCTGGGCCTGGTCGTTTTGCTAGCCCTCGCCTTGGTGCTATCTCGCACGCAAATCGGTGCAATGATCCGTGCTGGTGTCGACAACGACGCCATGGCGGCGTGCCTTGGGATCAACGTTGAAAAGGTCTTCTTCATGGTGTTCTGCGTTGGCTGCGCACTCGCGGGCCTGGCCGGCGCCGTGGCCGCTCCCCTGCTGTCGGTTACGCCAGATATGGGGTTGCAGATCCTCATACCGACCTTGATTGTGGTGGTGATCGGCGGGCTCGGTAGCTTGAAAGGAGCAGTGGCCGGATCTCTGATCTACGGCTTCGTGCAAACTTTCGGCGCGGTCCTCGCACCTCAGCTTTCGTCCATTCTCATCTATGCCCTGCTCGCGGCCGTGCTAGTGCTTCGGCCGACCGGGCTATTCCCAGCCCGGGGGTAACGAACATGTTTCATCAGACACCGCTTCGCACGGCAGCGCTGGCACTGCTCCTGGTGCTCGGCATCGTGAGCGCGTTCACTGCAGATTATTTCGGCGTCGAGATGATCGCCGAGATCGCGATCCTCGCAATCCTCGTACTCAGCCTCGACCTCGTCGCAGGTTTCGGTGGGATGATCTCGCTCTGTCACGGGGCGCTACTCGGTGTGGGATCCTACGCATTCGCCATGCTCGCCACATCCGCGGGTGCCCCCGCGTCGCTTTCCATGGCAGGCGCCATTCTGCTCGCGGCGGTCGTGGCTTATGTCATTGGTCTTGTTTGTTCGCGGACCCACGGCATCTTCTTCATCATGGCCACTCTGGCCTTTGGTCAGATGATCCACTCCTACGTATTCGAGAGTCGGATTTTCGGTGGAGACGACGGTTTGTCCGGCATTCCTCGCCTCGATCTCAGCTTCATTGGAGTGGATCTGAATGATTCCACAAACTTCGCGCTGCTTTGCCTCGCGGCCGCTTTGGTGAGCTACGTCGTTGCCGTCGCAATGCTCCGGTCCGGCGCTGGGCGCACGCTGGTGGGTGTCAAGTGGAATGAGCGTCGGATGGAGGCCGTCGGGCTTACCGTGTGGAAGGTAAAGGCCGCGACCTTCGCTTTCTCGGGCGGCCTGGCGGGCCTTGCAGGATCTCTCGCTGCCCAACACTCGATGTTTGTGTCACCGGGCCTGCTCAATTGGACTGTGTCCGGCGAGGCCCTGGTGGTCGTCATTCTGGGCGGAATCGGCACGCTGGTGGGGCCAATGGTTGGAGCCGCGGTGTTCGTTTTCCTCAAGCATGAGATCGGCGCACTCACCACGCACTGGCACCTGTTCGTCGGGTTGATTCTGATCGCCGTGGTGATGGCTGGCGGTAACGGGATCTACGGTCAGATCGAACGCGTGATCGCCAACCGTCGTCGATCTGGCACTGAGTCGCCTGGGCTGGAGGGCCGCGACGATGCTTGAGACCCGCAATTTGACCAAGAGCTTCGGCGCGGTAACCGTCACCAACGACGTTTCCATTCGAGTTGAAACGGGCGAGCGGCGGGTAATCCTCGGCCCCAATGGCGCCGGCAAGACGACGCTGTTCAATCAGCTCGTCGGGGAGTTGAAGCCCGACAAAGGCTCTATCCACCTGGGCGACCAAGACGTCACCGCCCTTCCCGTCCCAGAGCGGGCACGACGCGGGCTGTCGCGGAGCTACCAGAAGAACACACTTTTTGATGGACTGACCGTCCGCGAGAATCTCGCGTTGGCAGCGTCTGTTGCAACAGGCAAGGCTATGACGGTGCTCTCCGACAGTCTCTCGGACCGAACCGTCCTGGAGATCGTGGAAGAGGTCGCCGCGGAAACGGCGCTCACGCAACTGCTCGATGCGCCGGTCGACGCGGTGTCCTACGGCGTTCGCCGCCAGCTCGAAGTCGGGGTGGCTCTGGCAACGCGTCCAAAGGTACTTTTGATGGATGAGCCGACCTCGGGTGTCGGGCCCGAAATGGCGAAGGGTTTTCACCGGCTTCTCAAGTCGCTACCACGTCACCTCGTTGTCCTGATCATCGAGCACGACATGGACCTCGCCTTCGATGTCGCCGACTCCATTACGGTCCTCAATTACGGGCAAGTTGTTTTCGAGGGCCTGCCCGCCGAGGCCCGCGAAAGCACCCTGTTGAAGGAGATCTACCTCGGGAGTTGGGAAAATGCTTGATGTCGATTCGCTGCACGCAGGCTATGGCGAGACCAAGGTCCTACACGGATTGAGCTTTCGCGCCGAGCCGGGTCGAGTTCTAGCAGTGCTCGGCCGCAATGGAGCGGGCAAGACGACGACCCTCAAGACCATCGTCGGATTGCTGCCAGCGACCCAGGGTGCCGTCGCCTTGGAGGGCGCTCGTATTTCTGGTCGGCCTCCCTATGAAATTGCGAAACTGGGAATCGCCTACGTCCCGGAAACGCGCGACATCTTTCCGTCGTTGACCGTCCTAGAGAACCTCCAACTCGCGTCGCAACGTTTCTGCAATAGCGGCTCCAGATGGACGCTCGAGCGCGTGCTGGAACTGTTTCCTCGTCTGGGCGAACGCCTATCCAATGGCGGGACGCAACTCTCCGGAGGAGAGCAACAAATGTTAGCGATCGCCCGTGCGCTTCTCATGAACCCGCGCCTGCTTATTCTCGACGAACCCACGGAAGGGCTTGCTCCCATCATTGTCAAACTGATTCACGACAAGCTCGCCGAATTGAAGGCCGAGGGATTGTCCATGCTGCTCGTAGAGCAGAACTTTGGCTTTGCGACGAGCCTGGCCGACGACGTGGTTGTGGTGGGTCGAGGGCAAGTGGTCTGGCAAGGCGACTCGGCGGGAATCCGAGCCGACCATGCGGTTCAGTCGCAATGGCTTGGTGTTTGAACCGATCTGTGGATTAACGAAGGGCAACCGTGTGCGATGCGCGGCTCCGCGTTGCGCGGGAGGATGGTTGTCTTTGGCGATCTTTTGAACGCGTATGGATCGCCGATACGAGCGCACGCCTTCGCACGATCCCAAACCTGAGAGGCGAAAGTTATGGTCAATAAAATAGTCGATTCCATTCACGAGGCCGTGAGCGATATCTACCATGGCGCCACGGTCATGATTGGCGGTTTCGGCACCGCTGGCATGCCGAGCGAGCTCATCGATGCGCTGATCGAGCAAGGCGCCAAAGACCTCACCATTGTCAACAATAATGCCGGCAATGGGGAAACGGGGCTGGCGGCGCTTTTGAAAGCCAAGCGGGTCAAGAAGATCATCTGTTCCTTTCCGCGCCAAGCCGATTCCCATATTTTCGACGCGCTGTACCGGGCCAAGGAGATCGAGCTCGAGCTGGTGCCACAGGGCAACTTGGCGGCTCGAATCCAAGCCGCGGGAGCAGGTTTCGGCGCCATCTTCACCCCCACCGGCTACGGCACCTTACTGGCGGAGGGTAAGGAGACCCGCACCATCGGCGGCCGCAACTACGTGCTGGAATACCCCATTCCCGCGGATTTCGCCCTGATCAAGGCCCACCGCGGCGACCGCTGGGGCAATCTGGTCTACCGCAAGACCGCCCGCAACTTCGGCCCGATCATGGCCACCGCCGCCAAGTACACCATTGCCCAGGTCTCGGAGGTGGTGGCGCTCGGTGAGCTGGATCCGGAGGCGGTGGTGACGCCGGGCATCTTCGTCAACCGAGTGGTCCCTGTGGGCGCCATCTCATCGGCCCAGGCCGCTTAGTCAAAGGACGCTGCCATGAACCGACTCAATCGCGATCAGCTCGCGGCCCGGGTGGCGAAGGACATCCCCGACGGGGCCTACGTGAACTTAGGGATCGGGCTGCCCACCAAGGTGACCAACTATCTGCCCAAGGACCGGGAGATCTTTCTCCACAGCGAGAACGGTGTTCTCGGCATGGGGCCGGCACCGGCGCCCGGGGAAGCGGATCCCGAGCTCATCAATGCCGGCAAGGAGCCCATCACCCTGCTACCAGGCGGCTGCTTTTTCCACCACGGCGACTCCTTCGCCATGATGCGTGGCGGTCACTTGGATGTTTGCGTCCTGGGCGCCTTTCAAGTCTCCGCCACCGGTGATCTCGCCAACTGGCACACCGGCGCCCCCGAGGCCATCCCCGCCGTGGGCGGTGCCATGGACCTTGCCATCGGTGCCAAGCAGGTGTTCGTGATGATGGACCACCTCACCAAGAAGGGAGAATCCAAGATCGTCGAGCACTGCAGCTATCCCCTGACCGGCGTGGCCTGCGTGGACCGCATCTATACCGACCTCGCCGTGATCGATGTCACCCACGGCGGGCTCTTGGTGCGCGAGATGGTGGAGGGCCTGAGCTTTCACGAGCTGCAGCGCATCACCCCCACCCCGCTGACCCTGTGGACGCCCTAGGAGCCAAGCACCCATGCCTGTGGAAGAAGCCTATATCTGCGACGCCATCCGCACCCCCTTTGGCCGCTACGGCGGCGCGCTGTCCTCGGTGCGCCCAGATGATCTCGGCGCCATCGCGCTGAAGGCCTTGATGGAGCGCAACTCCTCCGTGGATTGGAGCGCGGTGGACGATGTGGTCTACGGCTGCGCCAATCAGGGCGGCGAGGACAACCGCAATGTGGGGCGCATGTCGCTGCTACTGGCGGGGCTACCCAAGGAGGTGCCGGGTACCACCGTGAACCGGCTCTGCGGCTCCAGCATGGATGCCATTGGCATCGCCGCCCGGGCCATCAAGAGCGGCGAGACCGCGCTCATGGTGGCCGGTGGCGTGGAGAGCATGTCCCGGGCGCCCTTCGTCATGGGCAAAGCCGAGACGGCGTACTCCCGCAGCATGAAGATCGAAGACACCACCATCGGCTGGCGCTTCGTCAATCCGCTGATGAAAAAGCACTACGGCGTCGACTCCATGCCCGAGACCGCCGAGAACGTGGCCGAGCAGTTCGGCATCTCCCGCGCCGACCAGGATGCCTACGCGCTCCGCAGCCAGCAGCGCACTGCGGCGGCGCAAGAGGCCGGGCGCTTCGCCGACGAGCTGGTGCCGGTGCGGGTTCCGCAGCGCAAGGGCGATCCCATAGCGGTCGCCAAGGACGAGCACCCGCGCCCGGAGACCACCGCCGAGGCGCTGGCCAAGCTCCGTGGCGTGGTCAAGCCCGATGGCACGGTGACCGCCGGCAATGCTTCCGGAGTCAACGACGGCGCCTGCGCGGTGCTGCTCGCCTCCGGCGCCAGCGCCGAGCGCTACGGCCTCACCCCCAGAGCCCGCGTGGTGGCAGCGGCGGTGGCGGGTTGCGCCCCGCGCATCATGGGCTTCGGCCCGGCGCCGGCCATGCGCAAGGTGCTGGACAAAGCCGGCCTGACCTTGGCCGACATCGACCTGATCGAGCTCAACGAGGCCTTCGCCGCCCAGGTGCTGGCGGTGCTGCGCGACCACGGCATCGCCGACGACGCGCCTCACGTCAACCCCAATGGCGGCGGCATCGCGCTCGGCCATCCCCTGGGTGCCAGCGGTGCGCGGCTGGTGACCACGGCCATGTACCAGCTGCACCGCAGCGGCGGTCGCTATGCGCTCTGCACCATGTGTATCGGCGTGGGTCAGGGCATCGCCATGATCATCGAGCGGGTGTAGCGCGAATTCCCACCGAACCGGAGATCACAAAATGCACGGCATTCGCAAAGCTTGGCGGTTTGTCCTCTTTTGCTCGGCTGGAGTACTGGCGGTAGTTCCTCATGCCCTGGCCGAGCCACTTTCCCAGGAGTACTTCGACCAGGCGGTGGCGGCCGTCGAGCCACGAGTTATCGACTGGCGCCGTGACATTCACCAGAATCCCGAGCTTGGTAACCGGGAGACGCGCACCGCTCGGGTGGTCGCCGATCATCTGCGTGCCTTGAACCTGGATGAGGTAAGAACCGGAATCGCCCATACAGGAGTAGTCGGAATTCTTCGCGGGGGCAGAGCGGGTTCCGTGGTCGCACTGCGTGCCGATATGGATGCCCTACCGGTCACGGAGCCCGAGGGGCTCCCTTTCGCCTCGCGCGTCAGTACGGTCTACAACGGCCAGGAAGTAGGCGTCATGCATGCCTGTGGCCACGACGCCCACACCGCGATCCTGATGGGGGCAGCCGAGGTCCTGGCCGGGATGCGCGATGACATCCCCGGCACAGTCGTGTTCATCTTCCAGCCGGCCGAGGAAGGAGTTCCCGAGGGCGAAGAGGGGGGGGCCAAGATGATGCTGGCCGAGGGACTGTTCGATTCCGACAGGCCCGAGGCGATCTTCGCCCTGCACGTATTGCCACGTCCCGCGGGAAACCTCTACTACACAAGCCGAGGGGCAATGGCCGGGGCGGACAACCTGAAAATAACGGTTTCTGGTAAGCAAACCCACGGCGCCATGCCACATGCCGGTATCGGCCCCATCACCGTGAGCGCACAGATCATCACCGCCCTGCAAACCATTCCCAGCCGGCAGATGGACGCGGTGAAATCGCCCACAATCGTCTCCATCGGCAGCATCCACGGCGGTGTGCGTGGCAACATCATCCCCGACCAGGTGGAGTTGACGGGCACGATCCGCACCCTCGACCCCAAATCGCGCGACGATGTCCTGGCGCGTATCCAACGGACCGCGGAGATGATTGCCGAAAGCGCAGGGGCACAGGCACAGGTACAAATCGAGCAATATAGCCCCGTCCTCTACAACGATCCGGAGTTGGTGAACCGCATGGTGCCAACCCTGCAGCAGGTGGCGGGTGCCGACCAAGTGGTGGAGGCTTTGCCAATCACCCCGTCCGAAGACTTCGCCTACTTCTCGGAACGAATTCCGGGCTTCTACTTTTTCCTCGGGGTCAACAAGCCAGGCGTTGAGCAGGCGGCGCCAAACCACAACCCAAACTTCTACGTCAACGAAGACACCCTCGCAGTCGGCGTGCGGGCCATTTCCGCGATGGCTGTCGACTATCTACATACTCAACAGCGACAGGAGAAGTGATCTGCCGACGCTGCAAACCACTGCAGCTGGAAAATGGACTTGCTCCGCCGCCGTTTCGCAGCGCTTGCCCCGTGCTCAGATACGGAGACCAGTTCAATGTCTGATCTAGACAAAGATAAAGTCATTACCGTCTTGAACCGAATTCTCGAGAGCGAATTGGCGGGAGTCGTGCGCTACACGCATTACTCGCTAATGGTCTTCGGCTTCAGCCGCATTCCCGTTGTTTCTTGGCTGCGGGAACAGGCCAACGAATCTCTACTGCATGCGCAACAGGCAGGCGAGATGATCACCTGCTTGGGCGCCTACCCCTCTTTGTCCATTGGCTCCCTGCTGGACAGCCACAACACCGACATGGCTTCGCTGCTCCGCGAATCGCTAGAAGCGGAAAGCCAGACGTTAGCGCTGTACCGGGAGCTACTGGGCTTGGTGGAAAGCCACTCAGTCATGCTTGAGGAATATGCCCGGCAGATGATTCTTGCCGAGGAGATGCACGCCGACGAAGTCGACAAGATGCTACGCAAACCCGGCGAGACCGCTGCTTACAGGCCCAACTGAGCGACCTTGGTCGAGAACTCTCGGAGTCAGTCGAGCATCACGTGTCTGAACCGATTTCAGGTAACAGCCCGCCATCTAGAGCGAACATCACTTGCTGGAGATTGATCCATGCAGACCCTCACCATCATCAAAAATGAGCACCGCAATCTGTCAGTCCTGCTGCATTGCTTGGACAGGCTGGTGGACGAGATCGACAAGCATGGAAAGCAGCCCGATTTTCGGGCATTTCACGCCATCATGTATTACATCGATGCGTTTCTGGATACATACCACCATCCCAAGGAAAATGAGCATCTGTTTCCTGCACTGCGGCGCCGCAGCCCGGACTCGGAACAAGTGCTGAATGAGCTCGAACAAGATCACGTGGAAGGCGAACGCCTCGCCGTGCAGATGCTGAAAGCGCTTTCGGTCTATGAATTCCAGGGCCAATCCGCTTTTGACGCTTTTCGTGATACGGTGAGGCAATACCTCCAGTTCGAGCGGGAGCACGCCATGCGTGAAGAACGAGAGGTACTGCCCCGTGCCGAAGCAACGCTTCTCGAATCGGATTGGAAGGAGATCGATGCAAAGTTTAGCAACCACGAGGATCCATTGTTCGGCGACAAACCGCGGAAGGAGTTTGGTGCCTTGCTAGAAATTATTGCAAATATTGCTCCGCCACCTTACGGTGTCGGCGCCGAATGGAAAAACGACAGCCCGCAAGGGAAACGCTGACTGCCCCTTGCGCAACCAACCTCGTTGATTGAGATTGACCCGAGCAGTCGCGCCTCCTGATCACTTGACCCGGTGAGCATCAAAGTCAGCACGCTCCAGCAACCAGGAAATGGCCATCCCGGCAATTAGTCCCCAAAAGGCCGCACCAATATTCAGCACAGTTATGTCGGCAACCGTGACCACGAAGGTGACCAATGCACCGAGACTGAAGCGGCTGCTGAAGGCGGTCACGAAGGCTGCTTGTAGCACGCGCAACATCGCCAAGCCAGCCAGCGCCGCAATGAACGCGCCGGGAGTCGCCAGCATCAGCCTGGTAAAGAGCGGCGCAAATAGCCCGAACACGACGGCCAGCAGCCCGCAAAAAATTCCAGCGGTGTAGTGACGGTGCCGTTCGCCGGCGGATGCCAAGAGGGCATTCGTCGGACCGGTAAGGCACGTCGAGACCGCACCGACGGTCGCAGTCATCAGCGACCAAACACCGCAGGCGACAGTTACGGCATTGACCGGCGCCTCGTGTCTTGCGGCCCTAAGCACCGCCACACCCTGGCCGTTCTGCACCACCAGAACGGTGATGGCCAGGGGGATCACCAGCTCGATCATCGCCTGCAAGGACCACTGCGGCGTCTGGAACACTGGCGCTGCCAGCCATTGGGTGGCTTCGGGACCAGGGTCGAAGCGCCCCGAAAGAGCGACGGCGGCCGTGCCAACGAGGAGTGCAGCGATGATCGGTGGCAACAACCGACCCGCCGAAGTCCAGGTGCTCAGGAGTAAGAACACCGCCACCATGGGCGCGGCAATCGCAAAGTCGTCGCTCAACGCAGTTACCAGGTCGGTGCCAA
>CAZLYT010000452.1:0-6615 GCA_964563515.1 uncultured Candidatus Competibacteraceae bacterium
AAACTCGGCCAGGCTCATGGACAGACTGTCCAGCAGCTTCTTGAGGGACGCCACCGAGGGGCTGCTCTTGTTCTGCTCGATGAGCGAGATGGCCCCGTTGGTGACACCGGCGCGCCGCGCCAGCTCGCGCTGGGAGATTCCTCGCGCTTCGCGCACCGCCCGCAAGCGCGCGCCCAGGTCGAATCCGCTGTGTAGTCCGCTAGTCAGTGGCGCTGGATGAAGGCTCATGGCTCGGTTCGGCCGTCCTCTGTGGCGGCTGGCTTGCCCCTTGTTGCCAACAAGTTGCCCCTGTCGAGGCTGAAGAAGCAGAAGGCGTCTAGGGGCTTTTCTGTCTATTAAACTATGACACGCTCATCAGGTACGACGCCGCCCCAAGCCTCGCAGTATACTCGTGTCCAGCGCAGATTGTGGCGTCGCATCAGAGTGTTGTTCCGAGAGTCTAGGTATCGGCCAAGGCTCGGCCCGAGCCCGGTCTGAAAGCGATGGGATTGTCAATTTTTATAGCCGGTGGTAGCGTGCGCCCACCAATCCCAATCCGAGGCTCGCCCTCGGGGACCGTCGGGCAGATCGGCACCTGTCATCCAAGCGCCTGTGCAGGCGCTCTGTCGCCACCACACGAGGCATGCAGCCATGGCCAAGCAGGACCTATCCGCATTCAAGTGGGAGGATCCGCTGTTCTTCGACGAGCAGCTCAGCGAGGAGGAGCGGCTGGTCCAGGACACCGCACGGGACTACTGCCAGGAGCGGCTGTTGCCCCGTGTGACCGAGGCGCACCGCAAGGAGATCTTCGACCGGGAGATCCTCAACGAGATGGGCGAGCTCGGTCTCCTCGGGCCCACCATCGAAGGCTACGGCTGCGCGGGCCTGAGCTACGTGTGCTATGGGTTGGTGGCGCGGGAAGTGGAGCGCGTCGATTCCGGCTATCGCTCGGCCATGAGTGTGCAATCGAGCCTCGCCATGCACCCCATTCACGCCTATGGCAGTGAGGCCCAGCGCGAGAAGTTCCTGCCGCGGATGGCGCGTGGCGAGCTGGTGGGCTGTTTCGGTCTCACCGAGCCCGACCATGGTTCCGACCCCGGTGGCATGAAGTCCCGGGCGCGTAAGGTGGATGACGGCTGGCTCCTCAATGGCAGCAAGACATGGATCACCAACGCGCCCATTGCCGACGTTTTCGTGATTTGGGCCAAGGACGACGCCGGCGACATCCGTGGTTTCCTGCTGGAGAAGGGCATGCAAGGCCTGACTGCCCCGAAGATCGAAGGCAAGTTTTCCTTGCGGGCGTCGATCACCGGTCAGATCGCCATGAGTGACGTGCTGGTGCCGGAGGAGAATCTGCTGCCCAACGTCAAGGGGCTGAAAGGGCCCTTCGGCTGCTTGAATCGCGCCCGCTTTGGCATCGCCTGGGGTGCGCTGGGCGCGGCCGAATTCTGCTGGCACGCGGCCCGGACCTACACGCTCGACCGGAAGCAGTTCGGGCGGCCGCTGGCCGCCAACCAGCTGGTGCAGAAGAAGCTCGCGGACATGCAGACCGAGATCACTCTGGGTCTGCAGTCGGTACTGCGCGCCGGGCGCTTGATGGACGAGAGCCGTTGTGCGCCGGAGGTCATCTCGCTGCTCAAGCGCAATAACTGCGGCAAAGCTCTGGAGATCGCTCGCATCGCCCGTGACATGCACGGCGGCAACGGCATCTCCGACGAGTACCACGTAATCCGTCACGTGCTGAACCTGGAGGCGGTCAACACCTACGAAGGTACCCACGACATCCATGCCCTCATCCTGGGCCGCGCGCAAACCGGCATCCAAGCTTTTACCGGGTAGCCACGCTGTGAACGGCAGCGCGCTCGCGCACATTCGGGTGCTCGACCTGAGCCGGGTCCTGGCGGGCCCTTGGGCGGGACAGACCCTCGCCGACCTCGGGGCGGAAGTGATAAAGGTCGAACGCCCCGGCTGCGGCGACGACACTCGTCGCTGGGGACCTCCCTACCTCAAGGATGGGGAGGGGAGGGAAACGGCTGAGTCCGGCTACTACTGCTCGGCCAACCGTGGCAAGAAGTCGGTAGCCATCGACATGGCACGCCCCGAGGGGCAAGCGCTGGTGCGGCGCCTGGCCGAACAGTCTGATGTGCTGCTGGAGAACTTCAAGGTCGGCGGGCTGGCTCGCTACGGCCTCGACTATGCGGCGCTGAGCACACCGTGTCCTCGCTTGGTGTACTGCTCGATCACCGGCTTCGGACACACCGGCCCCTACCGTCAACGCCCTGGCTACGACTTCATGATCCAGGGTATGGGCGGGCTCATGAGCATCACCGGTGAGCCCGACGGGCGCCCGGGGGGCGGACCACAGAAAGTCGGTGTG
Organism: uncultured Candidatus Competibacteraceae bacterium; assembly: GCA_964563515.1. GTDB lineage: Bacteria > Pseudomonadota > Gammaproteobacteria > Competibacterales > JAHEDQ01 > CAZLYT01. The sequence continues at coordinate 2,357 of CAZLYT010000452.1, forward strand.
GCGTTGGCCGACATCATCACCGGCCTGTATTCGACCATTGCCGTGCTAGGGGCTCTGGCAGCACGGGAGCATACCGGCCGTGGTCAGCACGTGGACATGGCGCTGCTCGATTGCCAGGTGGCAGTGCTCGCCAACCAGGCGATGAACTACCTGGCCTCTGGCGTGGCGCCCATCAGGCTCGGCAATGCGCACCCCAACATCGTGCCTTATCAGACCTTTCGCGGGTCGGACGGCTATTTCATCCTGGCGGTGGGCAACGACGAGCAATTCAAGCGCTTGTGCGAGCTGCTGAATCGATACGACCTGAGCGCCGATAGCCGGTTTGCGACCAACGCCGCCAGGGTGCGCAATCGAGATCAGTTGGTGCCGATCCTGGAGCGCAGTTTCGAGCCGCGGAGTTGTGCCGATTGGCTCTCGGAGCTCGAAGCGCGGGGAATTCCCTGCGGGCCCATCAACTCCATCGACCAGGTGTTCCAGGATCCCCAGGTGTCGGCCCGCGGCATGCGCTTAGAGATGCCGCACCCGCGCGCGGGGCAGGTTCCACTGGTGGCAAGCCCCATCAAGCTGTCGAACACGCCGGTGGAACCCAAGCTGCCCCCGCCGCTGCTCGGGGAGCACACCGACCAGGTATTGTCGAAGCTGCTCGGCTTGAGCGACCCCGAGCTCGCGGGCTTTCGCGAAGCGGGAATCATCGGCTGAGGTGGCGCGGCGCAACTCGCGGCAGTACCAGCCGGCCCCTGGCATGACGGCCTTTCAATTCTTCGATACGGAGCGATCGACCATGACCAGCAACAAAGCATTAATGGAACGGCGCCAGCTCGCCATCCCGCGCGGCGTCGGCAATAACACGCCACTGTTCGCGGACCGAGCCCAGAATGCCGAGGTTTGGGACGTGGAAGGCCAGCGCTACGTGGACTTCGCTTCCGGTATCGCCGTCGTCAATACCGGTCACGTGCACCCCAAGGTGAAAGCTGCGGTGCAGGCGCAGCTCGAGCGCTTCTCCCACACCTGCTTCCACGTGATGATGTACGAGCCGTATGTGGAGCTGGCGGAGCGGCTGAATCGGCTGGTGCCGGGCGAGTCGCCGAAGAAGACGCTGCTGGTGAACTCCGGCGCCGAGGCGGTGGAGAACGCCATCAAGTTCGCGCGGGCTGCTACCGGCCGCTCCGGCATCATCGCTTTTGGCGGCGGCTTTCACGGCCGCACCATGATGGCGGTGTCCCTCACCGGCAAAATCGAGCCCTACAAGGCGGGCTTCGGTCCATTCCCCGCCAGCGTGTTCCATGCGACTTATCCCAACGAGCTCTACGGCGTCAGCGTGGACGACGCACTGCGTAGCGTGGAGCAGCTTTTCAAGAGCGACATCGAGCCGACACAGGTGGGGGCGATGGTCATCGAGCCGGTGCAAGGCGAGGGTGGTTTCTATGTTGCGCCGCCCGAGTTCCTGCAGAAGCTGCGGGTACTGTGCGACCGTCATGGCATCCTGCTGATCGTTGACGAGGTGCAGACCGGCTTCGGCCGCACCGGACGGCTGTTCGCCACCGAGTACGCCGGTATCGAGCCCGACATGATGACCCTCGCCAAAGGCATGGCCGGTGGTTTCCCGCTCGCCGCCGTAGTGGGCAAAGCCGAGATTCTCGACAAGGTCTCCCCGGGCGGCGTCGGCGGCACCTACGGCGGCAACCCGATTTCATGCGCCGCCGCCCTGGCGGTATTGGACGTCATGGAGGAAGAGGATCTTCCGGCCCGCGCCGAAGCCCAGGGTGCGCTGCTGCAGGGGCGCCTGCGCAAGCTGGCAAAACGCTTCCCGTTCATCGGCGACGTTCGGGGCAAAGGGGCGATGGTCGCGATAGAGCTGTTCCACGGCCGTGCCCCCGAGAAGCCCGCCGCCGACCTCACCAAGGCGCTGGTCGCGCGGGCCTGTGAGCGCGGGCTGCTGCTGCTCTCTTGCGGTCACAACGGCAATGTGATCCGGATTCTGGCGCCGTTGACGGCGCCAGATGCGGTGCTGGAGGAAGGGCTCGACCTGCTCGAGGCTGCTCTCGAAGAGGTGGCGCCCAGCCCGAGCGTAGCCGAGGCCTGAGCTGCACGACTGGCGGCGGGAGCATTTCCGCCGCCCGCCCGAGCGTCAGCTCTAGAAGTTCTCGCGGGCTAGTCCGCAGAGTCGTAGAGGTCGGCCAACTCCAGGTCGTTCTGCACCCAGAAGTAGCGGAACTCGAGGGCGCGCAACCATCGCTCCAGCCGATCCAGGCTCGCCCATTCCCGCTGCAACCCACGAGCACTGACGATGGCAGCCCATTGTCCGTCCACCTGGAACAGCACAGTCCAGGTCAGGGGATAGCGCTCGGTATCGCCGAAGCCGCCGCCCAGGTTTTGCCGAGCCGTGCGCACCACCAATGGATAGCTCGCCAGGCGCCCAGACTGAAACAAGGGGGCAATATCGGCTTGCTGGATGGCCGTGGTGGCCGTCACCGTTGGGGTCACAGGCGTCGTCTCCGGGCGAACATTCGAGTGCTGCGGGCGAGGGCCCGGTCTGCGCCGGCTGCCTCGTGGCGTGATGTTGACATCTTCTGTGCGCGGATCTAGCTTGACATCATGTCACATGGTGTAGTCATCCAGCGGTCGCGGTCAAATTTTTGGGTTGCGGGGGACTCGCAGCCCTGCTGTCAGCAATCACCAGACTGGCGTCGAGTGGCACCGGTACGACCATCTATCCGACGCCCTGGTGCGGCACGCTCCAGGTCGATCACACCGTGCGGGGCGCGACTTTGTTAGGCGCAGAATCCGCTGAGCAGGCTGCTGGACCTGCCGCCAGCGCGAATGGCGAGCACCGGCACAACGTTCCCTGGAAGCGCTGCCGTCACCTGGACTGCATCGATCTACCGTCAGTACTCGGAGAAGCTTGATGTCTCACTTTGCTATCGCCGGCATCCAGATGCACATCGGGATGCACAACAACCTGCGGGAGATTCGCCGCCGACTGGATGTGCTGATGCACCTCTATCCATGGGTGCAGATGGTCTTGCTGAGTGAGCTGGCGGCCCACGGCCCGGCGCTGCAGTCGGCGCAGGACATGGAGGGCGAGTTCGAGACCGAGTTCGCCGATATGGCCAGGCAACACAACATTTGGCTGGTGGCGGGGTCGATCTTCGAGAAGCGTGACGGGCGCATCTACAACATGACCCCCGTCTTCGACCCGACCGGGAACGTGGTGGCCCGATACCGCAAGATGTTCCCGTTCCAGCCTTATGAGAAGGGTGTCACACCGGGCGACGAGTTCTGCGTGTTCGACGTGCCGGGCTTCGGGCGCTTCGGGCTATCGATCTGCTACGACCTGTGGTTTCCGGAAACCACACGGACGCTGACGGCCATGGGCGCGGAGGTCATTCTCAACCCGGTGCTGGCGCACTTCGTCGACCGCCCGGCGGATCTGGCCATTGCCCAGGCCTCGGCCGCCATGTTTCAGTCCTACGTGTTCCACATCAACGGCCTGCTGGCCGGGGGTAACGGCTACTCCATGGTGGTCGATCCGGCGGGCCAGGTCATCTACCGGGGCAGCGTCAACGAGGAGCTGATCCCTATCGAGGTGAACTTCGAACTGGTGCGCCGGCAGCGTCGGCGCGGACTGCACGGCATGGGGCAGCCGTTGAAGAGCTTCCGCGACAGCGCAATCGACTTCGCCGTCTACGATCGCAGCCGATTCGACCGCGGTTATCTGGATTCGCTGGGGCCCTTGGAGACGCCGACGCGTACCGAGCCTGCCGCGGTGGCCCCCGCCGTCCCCAGCTACAGCGAAGTCAGCAGCTGAGTGCGCCACTGGCGCCAAACCTTGAAATCCTGAAGAGGAGAGGCTAATGCCTGTAAGAAAGCCGGCCAAGGTGGCCGCCAAGCCCGCTGGTTTTCGCAGCATCACCCCGAACATCGCGGTGACCGACGTCGCCTATGCGGTGGATTTCTACAGCCGCGTATTCCAGGCTGCGGAGATCGAACGGGTGCTGGAGCCTGGGTCGCAAGACCCGCTCTATGCCCGGTTGAAGATCGGGGATTCGAACCTGATCCTGTCCCGTAAGTCACCGGGGCTGCCCTCGCTGGTCTGTGGGCTGTCCCTGCACCTCTACACCGAGACCTTGGACGAGATCTGGGCGCTGGCGCGCGACTATGGATGCCGGGTGGTGGAGCCGCTGCACGATACCTACTGGGGTGACCGGCTGGGGGTTGTCAGCGATCCCTTCGGCCTGCAGTGGAGCCTCGGCAAAAGG
>CAZLYT010000453.1:0-5754 GCA_964563515.1 uncultured Candidatus Competibacteraceae bacterium
TGGCTGTCCACAATTCCGGTGGAGGGTGACAGCACTGCGCCCACGCATCGCAGGGCCGGCTCGAGTGCTTTCACCGCCGCCAAATTGAGCGCCCTCAAGTCATCGACGCCATTGGCCAGAGCTTGGTCGCGGAGCGCTGCCAGTCGCTGCAGCTGGTCTGCTTTCACCGCCACTATCAGCTTGCCGCAGCGCCGAGATGGAACCCCGTGTTCTTCGCAATAGCGGTACAGCGCGTGCTTGCCGGCAACGCACAAACGCGCTTTCAGGCTGCCTGCCGGATAGTAGATACCGGCGTGTATGACCTCGCTGTTGCGGGATGAGGTCTCGGTGCCGATGGCCTCGACGGCCTCCAGCACGATCACCTCGCGGCCGGCTAGCGCCAGCGCCCTGGCGACCGCCAAGCCGATTACGCCGGCTCCGATCACGACGCAATCCAGTTTTTCCGGCATCGGGCTAGAACGGCTTGACCGTGGCAAGCAGCACTATCGCCACTAGGAACAGCACCGGAACCTCATTGAACCAGCGATACCACACATGGCTGCGCACATTGCGGTCGGTGGCAAAGTCCCGGAGCAGGTGCCAGCACCAGAAGTGATAGCCGACGAGCAGGATGATCAGCAGCAGCTTCACATGCAGCCAGCCCATGCTGCCATAGAGGTTCCAGGCGTAGGCCCACAGCATCCACACTCCGAAGAAGACCGTCAGCACGGCGCTAGGAGTCATGATTCCGTAGAACAGCTTGCGTTCCATGACCTTGAAGCGCCCGTTGCTGATTTCGTCGGAAGCCATGGCGTGATAGACGAACAGCCGCGGCAGGTAGAATAGGCCGGCAAACCAAGTCACCATGAGAATGAGATGTAACGCTTTCAGCCACAGCACGGACGCTGAGCTCCTTTGAAGGGAATCGCTAGCCAGAGTGTCGCCCACTGGCTAGCGCTTGGCGATCACCGCTGTGGCTATCGAGTTTAGTGACGGCAGCGACCGAGCCGGCAGCAACGGCCGCTTCGCAGTTACTTGGCCCAGCGCTCGAACGTGCGCGCGAGATATGGACTTACTACCCCCCAAACTCGCATCAGTGCCCAAGCCGTAGCCGCCAAAACGACGGCCAGGGTGGTTGGCGCCAGCGACTGCCACTCGACTGCCACCAGGACGGAGACGGCCACTACGCAGTCGCCGAGCACAGAGCGCAGCCACTGGCTGTGGAATCCAAGCGACTGCACGTTGCAGACGAACCGGGCGCCGCTCTTCGCGGCGTGGCTGGCAGTGGCGGCGACGGCGCCCAGCGTACCGGCTATTGTCTGCAGAGTAGGATCGCCCGGCTCCAGCATCCAGGCCGCCAGGAGGGCTCCTAGTGGAATGCGTACCAGCGTATGGATTGCATCCCAGACCGAATCGACACCTGGGATCTTGTCGGCCAGGAACTGCAGTGCGTATAGCGCTCCCAAGGCGCTGAGCACGAGAGGCTGTCCCAGCCAATCCAGGGCTGTGGGCAGGAAGGCAATGCCGAAATGATGCAGCAATCCGAGCAGCAGCAGCGTGACGTAGCCGTTGATTCCGGCTCCCCACGCCAATAGCACTGCCGCACCGATCGCCTCGATGGATGACATTCCGACTCAGCTATCGCCCTCACCTCTGGAGCGGCGAGTCTTACGATGCGGCGAAAAGTTGTCCATTCAATTGCGGTAAATTTTGGTTACTGTTGACCGAGCTTTGTCGAGTCGCTGTAACCATTGGCTTGCCGCGTGGTGTGCTGCAGTCGGCAGGAGCCCACGGGAGTCAGGAACAGGATCTCGGCATCGTGGTGTCGCGCGGCGGGGAACCGCGTGTGACGTTATCGTCTGTAGCTGCGCTCTACATCCTCCCGGGTGAGCACGCCCAGAACTGCCGGGCTGCTGGGCCCCACCACGTAGAGCGCATTTACGCCGTTGGCTTCCATTCGCCGCAGAGCCTCGGCCAGGGTCGACCGCAGCGCGATAGGTTGCAACGGCTGCCGGTGTAGGGCTGCCTCCAACAGATCGATCTCCCCATCAGCAACGGCTTCCAGCAGGCGATCGACTTCGGCGGCACGCACTAGCCGCATGCCTCCAGTGGGTGGATCCACCAGAAGCCAATCCGGATGCTCTTGCAGCACGCTGATCAGCGCCTCCCGTGTGACCCTGGCTGGGACCCGGCGCACGCTCTGGTTCAGTGCCCGCCCCACGGCGAGCCTCCGCAGCGACTGAAATAGCGGGTCGCTACGAAACTCCACCCCGCGAGCGCGTGCCATGGCCTCAAATACCGAGCCGGTGCGGGTCAGAACCCGGTTGGTGAGATAGGCGGTAATAACCGCCAGCATGCCCGGGAAAATGAAATCCGGATTCGCCGCCAGCTCCACCAAGGCGGTGAGTGCCGCCAGAGGCGCGTGCAGGGTCGCGCCCATCATGGCCATCATCCCAACCAGGGTATTCAGCTCGGTCGGCTGAACGGTACCCGGCGCCGCCAATGCGAGGATGGCCCCGACTGCGCCCCCGGCGCCGGCCCCGATGACCAGAGTGGGTCCGATGACGCCACCAGGCAGACCCAGTCCCAGCCCGGAGGCGGTGGCGGCCAGCTTGAAGAACACCAGTATCAGGAGCGTGCTCAATGGCAGCGCACCCTCCACCGCGTCCCGCAGCGTGTCGTAGCCAAGCCCCATAATGGTGGGTGCGGGAACTGCTAGCAGGCCAGTGATTGCCCCCGCTAACAGACAGCGCTTCCAGGGGGCTAGGTTGCGGCTGCGTCCGGCGAGAAACCCGAGCGACCGGATCAGTATCGATGCCAAGGTTCCGGCCATCAAGCCAATCGCCACGGCGTAGACCAGCTGCACGGGTTGATAGGGAAGCGCAGTGAAGACCATCAGCGTGGCCTCTGAACCGAAGAACGCTCTGCTGACGGCTGTTGCACTCACGGCGGCTAGTATGATCGGCGCGAAGCTGCTCAGCGTGTACTCCGCCAGCACCACCTCCATAGCGAAAATGACGCCCGCCAGCGGCGTATTGAAGGAGGCGGCTATGGCCCCTGCAGTTCCGCACCCGGCGAGCACGCGCAGGTAGTTGTGGGGTAACCGTGCTCGTTGGCCCAACCAGCTCGCGGTGGCCGCACCGATGTGAATGGCTGGGCCTTCGCGTCCTGCGGAGTGCCCACAGGCCAGGCTGATGGCCCCGGTGACGAACTGCACTAAGGCGTTGCGCAAGGGGAGGACGCCGTCGTCATAGGCCAGACGTTCCAGGACATGCACCACACCGACCGCGCGGGTGGGGGGTGCTAGGGCTTGAAAGATGAGACCGACGATCAGTCCGCCGCCGACGGGCAAGAGAAAACGCGCGGCTGGCCCCAGGTCCTCGAAGCCTTCGTAGTGCGGAATGCCGAATAGCGCCGGTGGCACCGCTTCGATGACTTCTCGGAACGCCACCATGACCAGCCCCGCAAGCAGGCCGGCGGCAAGCCCGATCAGCGAGGGAAGCACTAACGCATCTTGGCCCGACAGGCGAGCTGCCAACTTGTCCAGCCCACGCCCCGTCGCCGCCGCAAACCGGAACCGCAGCCGCATCGCTGGATTATGCCAGAGCATTGACTCCCGGCGTTGAGCTCCTGCCGCTGGCGCGGACGTAGGCATTTCAGTCGCGGCCCCGGAGCTCTGCAATAAGGCCACCCGCTGATGCGGTGACGCAGCCAAGCCGGGTCCGTATCATTGGCAGCCTTGGAATCGGCAACGAGGGCGTTGGCGCAGTGGTAAAAGTGGGGATCGTGGGTGGCACGGGTTATACGGGCGTGGAGCTGTTGCGCCTGCTATCGGCTCATCCAGCTGTGGAGCTAGTTGCTATCACCTCGCGCTCTGAAGTGGGAAAGGCAGTGTCGGAGCTTTTTCCCGGGCTTCGGGGAGTGGTCGAGCTACGCTTCAGCGATCCTGACCAGGCAGAGCTGGAGAGTTGCGATGCTGTCTTCTTCGCCACACCCAACGGCACGGCGATGAAGCTGGTCCCGACGCTGCTGTCAAGCGGGGTGCGGGTCGTTGACCTGGCGGCCGACTTCCGGTTCCGCGACCCCAAGGTCTGGGAGCAGTGGTACGGTCAGCCTCATGCCTGCCCGGAGCTCTGCAGCGAAGCGGTATACGGTCTCCCGGAACTGAATCGGTCCGCGATCAGGGAGGCTCGCCTGGTGGCCAATCCGGGCTGCTATCCGACGGCAGTACAGCTGGGCTTTCTGCCGTTGGTGGAGACCGGCGCGGTGGATTTGCAGGGGCTGATCGCCGATGCCAAGTCGGGCGTCAGCGGCGCCGGAAGAGGCGCTAGCGTCGGCACGCTGTTCTGTGAGGCCGGCGACAGCGTGAGAGCCTACGGCGTGGGAGGACATCGCCATCTGCCAGAGATCCGCCAAGGCCTGGAAGCGATGGCGGGTCGGGCGGTCGGGCTCACCTTCGTGCCGCACCTGACGCCGATGATTCGGGGCATCCATGCCACCCTCTACATGCGGCTCGAGCGTGCCTCGGTGGATCTGCAAGCCCTCTACGAGGAGCGTTACCGGGTTGAACCGTTTGTCGACGTGATGCCGCCGGGCGCGCATCCCGAGACTCGAAGCGTACGGGGCTCCAATTTCTGCCGTGTGGCTGTGCACCGGCCCCAGGGAGGGCAGACGGTGGTTGTACTTGCGGTCACCGACAACTTGGTCAAGGGGGCCGCCGGCCAAGCGGTCCAAAACCTCAACATCATGTTCGGCATGGATGAAGTTACGGGTCTCGGCATCACTCCGCTGTGGCCTTGAGCGGACATAGTCGAGCTGCGCGCTGATCCAGGCCGGGCGGATCGTCTCCACGACGGTTGAGGATGAGCGAGTAGGGGCGCTAAATTTTTGACTGATTTGGTCAGGATCTCCATAATTCCGGACCAAGATCGGCATGCGTGAGAATGCGAGAGTGTAATGTCATGAGCGAAGAGATTGCTGTCCAAGAGATTGCTGTCCCGGAGATGCCCTCTCCGCTGTTGTTCACCGATGCTGCGGCCACCAAGGTCCGCGATCTCCTCGAGGAAGAGGACAACCCTGACCTGATGCTGAGGATTTTCGTATCCGGCGGGGGGTGCTCCGGATTCCAGTACGGCTTCACCTTTGACGAGACCGTCAACGATGGTGACACGCGGGTCGAGAACTGCGGCGTGACCCTTCTCATCGATCCCATGAGCTACCAATACTTGGTGGGCGCAGAGATCGACTACACGGAGGGCCTCGAGGGCGCGCAGTTCGTTATCCGCAATCCGAATGCGACGACGACTTGTGGCTGCGGCTCCTCGTTTTCAGTCTGAGTGGGCGCTGATGCGGAAGCTTCAGGGCGGATAGAGGCCTCCTAGGATACGTGGTCCGGCGGCACCGGTAGCTGCCGGGCAGTTGCCGGCAAGCCCGTGCACATGTTGCCGGGCGAGCCACGCGAATCCTGCACCCTCAACTAGCTCAGGATCGAAGCCACGAACGTCGGTGGTTCCGACTTCCGTCTGCGCAAGCCGTCGACGTAGGCGAGCTAGAACATCGGCGTTTCTGGCGCCGCCACCACAAACCAACAGCTCCCGAACCTGCATCGGACCCACCGCTTCGGCGACGGTGTAGGCGATGAGCTCGCTGAGCGTAGCCAACAGATTCTCCGCCGGCAGCGTGTCCAGCTCGGGGCACGCTCTCCGCAGCCAGTGCTCGTTGAAAAGTTCGCGTCCCGTGCTCTTCGGCGGTGGGCGGTGGAAGAAGGGGTCCGCC
>CAZLYT010000454.1:0-2307 GCA_964563515.1 uncultured Candidatus Competibacteraceae bacterium
GTCGCGCGGCTGCGCTATCAGTTGTTTGAAGCGGGCAAAGACGAGTCGCTCGATGCCCTCATCGCGGATGCGAAAGCGCAGACGTCACTCCGCCGCGTGTCCGTACAGACGCTGTGTGCATTTGGACGTCAACGCGTATGACCGAGGCGCACCACTCCCGCTGGCACGACACTCGCGCCATGCTCACCGGCTTGCTGGCCTGGCTGGACGCCACCCAGCAATGGGTGGAGACGACGGGGTCTGAGCCGGATGCCCATCGATCGCGGGATCGATTGACTCCCGACACCGAGCCGGAGCAAGCCCCCGCAGCCGAGGCGACCGCTCGGCCGGATTTATTTGCCTTGTTGGCGGAAATGACCGCGCTGCGACAGGAAGTTAAGCTTCAAACCCGTTCGGCCCGCAGCGATCGTGAGCAAGCGGCGCAGACTCTCGATCAGTTGTCCTCCGTCGTGACCGAGGTGGTCCAGCAGCAGCAGAGCGATGACGCACCGCTGGATCACGTGGGGGTGGACGCATTGGTGGAGTTACACGACGCCCTCTCCCGTGCCGAACGGCAGGGCCGCCTTCTGATGACGGAGACGGTGCACACGCTGCGAAAGTGGGGACGTCACGCCGCGCCGCCAGATGGGTCGGCGATGCAGCGTGACGCATCTGAGCCGTCTGAGCGGGGTGACCGGCTCCCGCCTCAAACCCCGGAACCCCAACCGCGCCGCTGGTTTTGGCGCCGGCGTCGAGAGCCGATTCCGGCTCCTGCGTCGGCTCCTCCGCCGCCTGATCCGGAGGCGGCTCAGCGTGCAGCGGCCTGGTGCCAGATCGGGCGGGAGGCCGAGCAGATGGCGGACCGTCTTGAAGGACTCAGCGCCGGTTATGAATTGGGCGTACAGCGCCTCGAGCGTTTGCTGGCGGCGTGCGGCATTGAACCGATTGAGTGTGTGGGGAAGTCCGTCGATGCCGAGCTCATGGAGGTGGTGCAACTGGTCACCGAATCCGGCCAGCCGGGTGGTGTCGTCGTCGACGAAGTGCGGCGCGGTTATCGTCGCGACGGTCAGGTCTATCGCTTTGCCCAGGTAGTGGCGGCTCGACTGCCGAGTACACGCCAGCAGCAGTCCGCTGGTGAGTTGAGCGCGGCAAGTCCAATACAGTCGGCTGAGTCAACCGGCGAGCCGTTTGCCATACGCAGTACTCGGCCCGAAGCTGGCAGGCCACTTACGGAAGACGGCCACACGCAACAGGAGGTCGACGGATGTCGGCACAACCCGATCGGATAGTGGGAATTGATCTCGGCACCACCAATAGCGAAATCGCCTATATTCAGGACGGCCAACCGGTGGTGATCCCGGATGAGAGCGGCGACGCTCTGTTGCCGTCCGTCGTAGGGCTCTCCGATGACGGACGACTGCTGGTGGGACATGCAGCGCGCAACCAGTGGATGCTAGCGCCGGAGCGCACGATCAAATCGATCAAGCGCCGGATGGGGGAAGACACCACCGTCGAACTGGGCGATCACGTTTATACCCCACAAGAGATCTCGGCCATTATTTTGCGCACCCTAAAAGCGCGGGCGATGCAGTATCTCGACGGCGAGATTACGAAAGCGGTGATTACCGTACCCGCCTATTTTAACGACGCCCAGCGCCAGGCAACCCGAGAGGCGGGCGAACTAGCCGGGATGGAGGTGGTCCGCATTCTTAATGAGCCTACCGCCGCCTCGTTGACCTACGATACGGACCAACACGAGTTGAAGCGGCTCCTGGTGTATGACCTGGGCGGCGGCACGTTCGACGTCTCCATCGTACAAGTGCAAGAGGGCGTGGTAGAAGTGCTCGCCAGTCATGGGGACACGCAGTTGGGCGGCGATGATTTTGATGCCGCGCTCGCCGAACATATCATGCAACGCTTTGAAGCGGAACACGCCGTCAATCTGCGAGACTTGCCCGCTGCCCGGGCGCGCCTCTTGCGGGCGGCCGAAGAGGCCAAAAAAGTCTTGTCATCGGCGCCCTATGCCACGGTTCAGGAAGAATATATCGCCGAGAAAGCGGGGATCCCGCTACATCTCACGTTGGAAATCTCTCGCCTCGAGTTTGAAGAGCTGATTCAGCCCTGGCTCGATAAAACGATGACCTGTGTGGGCCAGGCGCTCGATGACGCCAGCCTGATTCCGTCCCAGTTGGATCAAGTGTTGCTGGTTGGCGGCAGTACCCGCAGTCCGATCGTGTCCCGACTGTTGGAAGAGCGCTTGCGACAGCCTCCCCATCAGGAAGTCGACCCGGATTTGTGCGTGGCCATGGGGGCTGCGGTGCAAGCGGC